>JBKPMX010000186.1:0-34940 GCA_046765655.1 Acidobacteriota bacterium | reverse complement strand
ATAAGAGACAGGTATTGAACCATCCATGTTGGGGCGTGTCAAGAACCGGATCAGGAGAGACGGGGAGATCACTATGTCAACGCGTCCACGCGCCTTGTCTCCCCGTCCCTCCGTCTCCCCGTCTCGCTCTATCGCCCGCTCGTGCTAACATTCCGCTCCATGCGGCGCGCCATCTACCCCGGCTCCTTTGACCCTGTCACCAACGGTCATCTCGATATTATCGAACGAGGCTGCAAGCTCTTCGATGAAATCATCATCGGCATCCTCGTCAATCCAGAAAAGCAGCCGTTCTTCACGATCGAGGAACGACAGGACATCCTAAACGACGTCCTGAAAGATCTCAGCCAGGGCAATTGCCGGCTGCGCGTCGACTCTTTTCGCGGTCTACTGGTGAACTATGCGATCGCTCAGAAAGCCGACGCTATCGTCCGCGGCATTCGCGCCATCTCCGACTACGAATACGAATTACAAATGGCCCTGATGAATCGTCGTCTCGAGCCGAGTATCGAGACTGTCTTCATGATGCCCGCGGAAACTTACTCATATGTCAGCTCTCGTCTCGTTAAAGAAGTCTTTCAGTTAAATGGAACGGTAAGTGGTCTCGTGCCACCACTGGTCGAACAGCGCATGAAAGAAAAAATGCAGCGCCCATAAAGAGCAGCTGGAAAATCGCGTGCTATACTCCCCAAGTTCAAAACTAAATTCGTGTTAGCAAGCCCCCAAGGTCACAAGGGTTCGAACATGGGAGGTCAATCGCAATGCCCAGAGGCGACAAGAGCGCATATACCGACAAGCAAAAGCGTCAGGCAGAACATATCGAAGAAGGTTACGAAGATAGAGGAGTTCCGGACGACGAAGCTGAGCGGCGCGCATGGGCCACAGTCAACGCCATGACCGGCGGTGGCAAGAAGAGTGGCTCAGGACGAGGCAAACCGGTGAACAAAGCGCCAGCAAGGAAAGGCGGCCGGAAAGGCGGAAAGGCCGCAGCGAAATCACGAGCTTCTAACAAGTCTGGAACGAAGAAATCGACGAAGAAGTCAACAAAGAAAACCTCGAAGAAACGTTGATACCGAATCCATGAAAACCTGGCCCGCAATGTCCCCTTTCTCCAGTTCCCAAAACGTAGCACGAATGCAAGCATCGGCGACGCTTGCCGCAGCGCAGGCAGCCGAGGCACTGCGCGCGTCAGGCGCCGACGTCGTTGACTTCGGCGCCGGCGAACCCGACTTCGACACTCCGCCAAACATCAAGCGTGCGGCGGAAGAGGCAATGCGCGCCGGGCGCACGAAATACACAAGCACCGGTGGCATACGCGAGCTCCAAGCGGCGATTATCAACTTCTACAAAGAGCAATTCGGCACTGAGTATGCGCCGAATGAAGTGATGGCTACTGCCGGCGGCAAGCAGGCGATTTTCAATGCCGCAATCACTCTGTTGAATCCCGGCGACGAAGTGCTGATCCCAAAGCCGTACTGGGTCACGTTTCCAGAAGTCTGCGTGTTCGCAGGCGCGAACCCTGTATTCATAGAGACAGAAGAGACAGATTTTCTTCTAACCCCCGAACAGTTTGAACGTGCGATTACACCGAAAACGAAGATGGTGATTCTTAACTCGCCCAGCAATCCATCAGGGCGTGTCCTTTCACCAGAGATCTTTCGACGAATTGTCGAGATTGCAACTGAACACGACATTTACATCGTGTCGGATGAATGTTACCTGCGGTTCGTCTATACCCCTGCGACTGTGTTTAGTGCCGCTAGTTTGCCTTCAGAGCTTCGCGCGCGACTCTGCATCGCGGGTTCCTTTTCCAAAACATACGCGATGACTGGTTGGCGAATGGGATATGCGTTAGCTCCTGCTGAATGGACTAAATGCATGCTCAAAGTGCAAGGTCATTCGACGTCGAACCCTACGTCAATTGCGCAGTACGCAGCTATCGAAGCGCTGAGTGGTCCACAGGAGTCAGTTGCGGAGATGCTTGGGGAGTACACAAGGCGCCGTGCATGGTTACTGAATGAACTGCGACAGATTCCGGGATTGAAATGTTTTGAGCCTGAAGGTGCGTTCTATGCTTTTCCTGATGTCCGTGGGTGTTTGCAGAAGGACCTCAAGACGTCGGCAGATTTCGCACAGAAGCTTCTCGAAGAGGAGCAGACAGTGGTTACTGACGGTACGGGTTTTGGAACTCCCGGTTTCGTCCGCATGTCGTATGCAACCTCAATGGCCCAACTTGAGGAAGGCGTGAAGAGAATTAAACGCTTCGTCGACAGGCATTGATGTTCTCAATTCCCTAACGGCAGTTAGGGGATCGTTCAGGGCAGTTCACGGTAGAATAAATCTGAAGCATCGCCTCCAACTCCGGCTGGATGTATTCCACATAGAAAAGCGGCAGTGAAGTTAATCCACTGCCGCTTTTGTTATTTGACGTAATCAGCTCTTAGTACAAGTTGAAGTTGTATTCGAGCTGCATCCACATCGACACCTGATGTCCATCCTTTGTAGCTGGCACAAACTTAATCTGTCTGGCCGCTGCAATCGCACGTTCAGTCAAACCGTAAGGCAGACCTGAAACTGTGCGGATGTTCGTCACGCTACCGTTCGATGCAAACACTACCTTCAGAACAACTGTTCCGGTGATCTGGTTCTTGCGTGCGTCTTCGGTGTACTGCGGTTCAGGTTTCGAAATCAAACGAGCCTTCGTTGTGACGTCTTTACCTGTGAATATCTTGTCGTAACCGCCACCGCCGCCACCACCGGGGCCGCCGCCGCCATCATTGCGATCGCCGCCGCCGATGTTTCCGCCACGACCCGGACCAATACCGCCACCTTCACCTGGTCCAATGCCTCCGCCGGTCCCAGTTCCGATTCCATTACCCGTTCCAGGGCCCGAGGACGGATCCGTGCTCTTCGACTTAAAGTCGCCGTATGGAAGCACGCGAGCGTCGGGTGGCACCAGCATCGGGTCAGCCACTACTGTTGCTGCTACGGGTAGCGATGGATTCTTGATTTGAGGTGGTTTCGGATCGGGCGCGACCACCTGCGGAACTGTCAACGATGCTTGTGGTGTCTTACCAAACGACGCGGGCTTCGGATCCTCACGACCACCGCCGCCACCACCAGCTGCCTTTTCAGGCTTCGGCTTACTGCCACCACCATTTCCCTTGTTAAGACCTGCCGTGCCCGGTTCCGGAGTCGGCTGCTCGTCCGGAATGTCGATCATCTGTTCGACTTGCAGCTCTTCCTGTTGCTGAGCCAGCAAAGCTCTTGCGGCTTGCCTTCGTTCCAGCCAGATTACGGAGCCGAGAATCAGGAACAAGAAGACGAAAGCACTGATCATTCCCGACACGACGCTACGCGAGTCTGAGGGTTCGGCTCCCATTACCGCGGCACCACGCTCCCGACCCAACATCGTGGAGAAGAGAGCGATTAACATTCCGGCGGCAACAATCGCGAACGCAATCAATCCGAATCGAGACGAGTGTGCACCCTGGGTGCGGTCCATCAAAATAACTGCGCCGACGAGCGCGAGCATCGCTAAGAAGGATGCTCCCATAGCAACCATCACGTTCGGCTTGCCAAGAAACTTCTTGAACATCTGGCCGTAACCGATGAACGTTCGCTTCGTGAAGCCAAACGGATCGCGCTTAAACTCGGGCCAGGTAAGTTCGTATTCGTGCGCTACGTCTCTGACTTCATGCGACAAGCGCGCAACGAGACCTGAGTCGTCCATGATCGTCAGGTGATACTCGTCACGAAGCGGAAGAGCCGACGCGCCGGCATAAGCGGTCTCGGCGACGCTCGGTTCATCAATGCGTTCATACGCGGCGATCGTTGCCGGTACAGCGCTCGTCTTCTGAACTGTTACGCTGGGTTCAGGCCTGTGAACTGTTACGCTGGGTTCAGGTTTGCTGACGGTCAGGCTAGGTTCTGCCTCCTGCCGCGCGACCACTGTTAAAGGCGTTCCGTCGACTGGGCAAAAGCTAAACTTATCGGCGAACTCCTCTTCACACCTCGTACAAAACTTCATCGTTACTACCTCTTCTCGCGTTTGGGGGAGCGGTATAGATTGTGGTCCAACCGCACCGGAAAATTCTCTTGCAAAGCTCGTTTCGACCCGCTTGTCGAGAAGTTTCGAGGGTCCGGGCGCCATCCAGCGTTCGAGCAGCGCCTTGAGCTCATCTTCTGACAAAAACTCTTCTTCCCGCTCAACCCTGCTCATTTAGGCCCCTCTCAAGGTAACAATTTCCCGACTATGATTCAATTCTTTATTACTTTCTAAATAGGGCCGAAGAGTCGATTTTAGCCGCTCTCGAGCCCTGAATAGGCGACCCTTAACCGCGCCTACTTCACTGTCAGTCACTTGAGCAATCTCGTTCAGCGACAGACCTTCATATTCGAAGAGCACGAGTGCTTCCCTTTGCAACGGTGGAAGCGCTAGTACTGCCTCTCGAACAAGCGCCGACAATTCTTTGCCTAACAGACGACCCAATGGCTGTGCAGTCGAATGGTCCGTCTCGTCATCAAGATCGTCTAACGACGCCTCACGTCCTATACCGCGAAAGTGCTTCAGCGCCAGGTTGCGAGCCGCCGCAAAAAGATAAGTTCTCAATGAGCCACGTTCGGATCGAAAGTTCTCCGGCTTTCGAATCAGACTGACGAAACAATCATGCGTTACGTCTTCAGCCAGTTCGACGGAACCTAGAAGACGATAGGCAAAGCGAAAAATCGGCTGTCGGTGCCGTTCATACAACTCCAGGAAAGCCGCCTGCTCGCCGTTCCCCGCCCTCTGTAACAAAAGCTCGTCTGATGTGTTCTCGGGCAATCAAGCACTCGATCCTGTAGGAATCGGTTCCTACTGTAGTTACCACTAACAACCCAAAGGTTACGCCGGGCCTCAAAGAAATGCTGTGGCCGCACGAAATTTCAACTGTGAGGACCGCAGTATATATCTCTTCGCGGTAGCCGCGGGGCAGATCGAGCCCACAACCTTTCGCTCAACAAGGCTTTGGATGCTGTTAAAACCCAAACGGTTGACGACCACACACCCCGCATCTAAGATGTTTTTGCTCCCATTGAGACCAAGTTTTTAGTGCCTTTGACAAAGAGTACACAGCCTTTTACACATGTCCTTTAATAGATCAAAAGCGCGAATTGCCGCCTTTTCCTTAGTAGTAGCTCTTCTAATGACTGCTGTCCAAGCTAGCGCCCAGACCCCTGAACGGGAGCAATTGCTAAATGGCCTCCGCCTGGTTCTTCTGCCTAAACCGGGCAGTCAGGATGTCCTTATTAAACTGAGGATCCACAGTGGTGCAGCGTTCGACCTAACCGGAAAGTCAGGCCAGATGACACTTCTCGGTGACATTCTTTTCCCCGACAGGGCGACGATTGAGTACTTCACGGAAATGAATGGGCGTCTCGACGTGGCCGTCAATTACGACTCGCTGACAATCACGATGGACGGGAAAGCAGAACAATTTGAGCGAATGCTCGATGTCTTAAGGAACGCGCTCGTCTCAACTCAACTAACTCCAGACGTGGTCACACGGATTCGAGATGCGCGAGTGAAGATCATTCGCGATACTGCAATTTCGCCCTCGATTGTGGCTGATCGCGCTGTTGCGGCACGACTGTTCGCAGACTTTCCGTACGGTCGTCCTGTCAATGGATCTGCTGAGGACGTCTTGCGCGTCGACCGTGCTGACCTCATGCTGGCTCGAGACCGGTTCCTTAATTCAAACAATGCCACGTTGACGCTTGTGGGCGGCGTGACAAAACCCCGCGCGTTGCGTGCATTGCGACAGTTGCTGGGGCCGTGGCGCAAGAGCGAACAAGTAGTTCCCTCCACTTTTCGTCAACCAATTCCTCCGGATTCCAAAACTCTGGTGATCTCTGGAACTGGCGACACGGCCGAACTTCGGCTCGCCGTGCGTGGTATCGCGAGATCTGACCCCGATTACTACGCCGCGAGTCTACTAGCTAAGCTGGTGCAGCATCGCTGGGAGGCGTTGATGCCTGAACTGACAAAGAGACCAACTTTTGCTCGAAGCGAAAGTCACTTTCTTCCGGGGATGTTTGTTTTGGGTGCGTCAGTCGCTCCGCAATCAATTCCAGATGCAATCGCGGCTGCGAAGAAGAGCATGGAAAGTTTAGCAGCGGGGCCGGTCACGCCTTCCGAGTTGGATCGTGCACGGAACGAAGTTGTGACTGAATTGAACACTCTCCTTTCAAAGCCTGACGCGCTGAGTGAAGGCTGGCTCGATCAAGACACTTATCATCTTTCGGATGTGCAACCATCGCCTGCTGCAGCAGTCAATTCGATTACGCCTGCGGATGTTCAGCGACTGGCGACAAGGTTACTCAATGGATCGGCAGCAACAGTGGTCCTGGGTGATCCGCAGCAGCTAAAGACGGCCTTACAAGCGCGGGTTCCGTTCGAAGTGTTTGGCGAGATTGCACCGCCAGTAACCGCTGCGCCCACGCCACCGAAAGCTGCCACCAGGCCGACGCCCGAGTAATCGCAAATTTTTCGCAAGCGACTTGCAACCAAACCTCCATCAGATTTGGCTTAACTGTGTCTGACAACAGAAGTGCTGAAAACGAGCACGCTGGCCGCGTTCGAGAGATGTTCGCCACGATCGCGCGTCGTTATGATCTTTTAAATCATCTCTTGTCAGCCAATATCGACAAGCGATGGCGACGCGTGGTAGCGAAAAGGATCGCTGGCAAGATAAAGCTGGACGGTGCGCGAATCCTGGACGTCGCATGTGGGACTGGCGACTTAGCGGCAACGTTGTTTGAAGTAACAGGGGCAGAGATTGTAGCCACAGATTTTTGTCGGCCGATGCTGGATATAGCAACCGACAAGATCGGGCATGACGTAACTCTGATTGAAAGTGACGCGCTGCGACTACCATTTCAAGATGGATCGTTTGACGCCGTCACGATCGGTTTTGGGTTACGTAACCTGGCGAATGTGCAGAGGGGTTTGGCAGAGCTGGGAAGAGTTTTGCGTAGCGGGGGCTCGCTAGCGATCCTCGAGTTTTCAAGACCTGCTAATAGTGCCGTGCGAGTAGTGTTTGGCACTTACTTCACGCGGATACTTCCGGTGATGGGAGGGATTGTCAGCGGATCGCGAGGCGCTTACACCTACTTGCCTGATTCAGTGAAGCGATTCCCTGATCAGCACGAGCTCGTGGCCATGATTGAGCAAGCGGGTTTTAAGGAAGTTTCGTTTGAAAATCTAACGGGCGGCATTGCGGCACTGCACGTTGGCAGAAAGCCGTAAACATATGAATGCGATGAGTCATCGCGTTCTCAGATTGGTTGCAGCTTAGCAATTGCAGATTGCAACCAGATACGTAGTCCCGGGGTTCGGTTCGGTAAGCGCGCGGTTGTCGGGGCTGTGCGAGTATTCGGGCCAATCCCGGGCTACGTTTTTTTAAAGACCACCGACTTCATGTTCGGTGGTTATTCAATTTCAGCTACCAACTTCGCAGAGACCACCGACTTCATGTCGGTGGTTATTGAAACTTCAGCCTAATACATCCTCTAATCACGAACGGCTCTGTTTCGAGTTGTCGGCGCCCGTCCCGAGTGAAAGACCTATAATCGTTCGCGCCGGCAACTCGAAACAGCGAAAATTGGGAGGAGCACACGTCCGTAGGTCGTAATTGAAGCAGCCCGACGTAAAATCGGTGGTATAAGGCAGTGTGTTATCATTCCGCGTTTTTCAAAATCACCGACAATGAAAGCTCGCCGGAGTGCAAGCTACCGTTCGTCATAAGATCCTCGGCGGTCTACGACGCCTGCTCATTCTCTTACTGGTTGCGTGGACTGTAGTTTCTCTCGTAACACTACTCATTGAACTTGTTCCCGGTGATCCTGCTGTCGCGATACTTGGTGATCAAGCGACGCCGGAGCAGTTCGCTCAATTCCGTCAGAAACACGGCCTCGATCGACCGCCGTTCTTCTTCTCGTTTCCACGCGACGCTTCCAATGAAAGGCACTTTGTTTGGTACGGCTCGGATAACCGATACGTAGATTATTGGCGGGCTCTGCTCAAAGGAGACATGGGCCTGTCGTTTAGAAACGACCGGCCTGTCCGAGACCTCATCCTCGAGCGCTATCCAGCCACAATTGAACTGGCAATCGTGGCAATGATCTTCGCGGTGCTCATCGCGATCCCGCTCGGTGTTATCGCCGGCACAAATCGCGGCACGTGGATCGACAACGTGGCTTCTGTTCTGGCGCTTATTGGAATCAGCCTACCAGGCTTCGTTATAGGCCCAATGCTTGTGTACTTGTTTTCCGTGAAATGGCAGACCGATCTTGGTGCTTACGGGGGTTCAGAATGGATCGATATTGTGTTGCCTGCTGTGACTCTTGGCGCGGCGCTTTCTGCGATTCTCACACGAATGGTGAGGTCGTCTGTCATCGAAGAACTGAGTGAGGATTACGTTCGAACGGCGCGGGCCAAGGGACTGAGCGAAAGAAAAGTGATTTACAAGCACGTACTCAAGAACGGCTTGATACCAGTTGTTACTATTCTCGGATTGCAACTCGGTATTTTGCTCGCGGGCGCAATCATTACGGAGAAAATTTTCGGTTGGCCCGGTCTGGGTTTGTTGCTCGTCGAAGATGGCATCGGCAAGCGCGACTACCGCGTCGTCCAAGGCTGCGTTCTGGTGATCAGTTTGACCTACATCATTGCGAACATGCTGACGGACACAGTGTACAGGTGGCTCGATCCGCGGATTAGAGTGAGCTAACGGATTTTAGATTTTTGATTGCTGGTTGTTCGTGTCATCGCACGACGACGGTTAATCTCCGGGCGGCAATCGTCAATCTAAAATCCTCAAATCAACAATGTTCTTATGAATCGTCTTACGATCATCGGTATCGCAATCGTGGTTGTTCTCGTCGTGATTGCGCTCTTCGCACCATTCATTGCGCAATACGACGTTGGAGCAACCGATATCGGTCTGCGGTACTTGCCTCCCTCAGCCGCACATTGGTTTGGAACCGATTCAACTGGACGCGACATTTTTTCGCGTGTGGTTTTCGGCGCGCGCATCTCACTTCAGGTCGGCATCATCGTTGTGGTCGTTTCGTCATTGGTCGGCACGATCATCGGAGCAATCGCTGGCTACTATGGTGGCTGGCTTGACCGACTCATCTCCGGGTATGTCTTCAATGTCTTCCTTGCGTTCCCTGGTTTGTTGTTAGCGATCGCGATGGTCGCATTTCTCGGCGCTGGTTTGAACAAACTGATCTTCGCGCTGTGCATCATCGGATGGGTCGGATATGCCCGACTCATTCGGGGCCAGGTGTTGAAGGTGCGCGAATATGACTTCGTACAAGCGGCGCGAGCGCTCGGCGCTAGCGACATGCGCATACTCTTTAGGCACATTCTGCCAAACTCAATACAACCACTGATCGTCCAGGCAAGTCTCGGAATGGCCGGCGCGGTCTTGTCGGAAGCATCTCTTTCGTTTCTCGGCCTCGGCGTTCCTCCTCCGGCTCCGTCGTGGGGTGTAATGATTGAGGAGGCTCGCGACTTATCAACTCTACAGGCAGCTCCTCACGCTCTAATCTTTCCAGGCATCGCAATCGCACTCACCGTACTTGCCTTCAACTTCATTGGTGACGGGCTGCGCGAATATCTTGATCCGCGGCAGCGCGCGCGCTAGTTCAAGAGGGAGACGGGGAGCAGCGGAGATGGGGAGATACCGCGATTAATTCTCGTCTCCCCTTTTTTCCTTTCCCCTTTCCCCTTTTCCCCCTTTCTCCCCGTCACCACTTTCTCCCCATCTCTGGTGTAATCTTTCGCCGCAATTCATCGTTTCTACAATGAGGGCAGATTCTGCTTGCTTAGTTCAGCGGCTCAAGCAATACTACGCGTCACGATTGACAGGTCACCGAGCCCCCTTTTGTTGTAGCGAGTGCTGCGCAAAACATACGTGACGTAAGCTGCAACTTCGTATTCACCCAGACGAGTCCTCGACCGACGGAGAACTATCGTCAATGTCCACCGCTCCCAGCCCCAAGCCAGCAACAAGTCCGCTTCTGGACAGGATTGCCGCCAACAAATCGAACTATTGGGTCGGGTTCTTTAGCGATCCGGCGGCTGCGCTTTTCTTACTGCTGTGGGATTTCGTCGTCTTGAAAGACAGCGTGTACTTTCTAGCTTCGAGCTATATCAGCGGGCTGGTCAGTTGGACTCTGTTAGAGTATTGCTTTCATCGTTGGATCTACCATCGCGGACATACCCTCGCACACGCAGGTCACCGTCTGCATCACGAATCACCAAAGGCTCTGATAGGCATGCCGTGGTTTCTGACAACTGGATTTCTACTGATAAACTTGTTCATCTTCGGCATCTATTTTGAAATACCCTATGTTCTCAGTTTCCTCGCTGGACTTACGACTGGGTTTTTCTTTTATGGCGTGTTCCATCACGTTCATCACCACTTCGATTTCGCCCAGCATTGGAATCGCAAACTTCGAGTGCATCACAAAATTCACCACGCCTTTCCCGAGGTGAACTTCGGCGTAACCACTCGTCTTTGGGACCACGTCTTCGGCACAGCCTATGACCGTAGGCGCCATAAGGTGCGTATCTCGAGTTTGCGCGGGTCGTGATCCGAAGCAGGGCCACCGATTTCCGCCGATCCATACATGGGAGCACGAGCACCGCACAGCGAGCGGGGACTAAAACGCGTGCCGCGAGGTGCCACTCCTATTCTTCCTGCCCCTGTTACTTGCTCCTGCCCCTATCCCTTGCTATCGTCCAATCAATGGCGCTTCGAGTGGCGGAAAGTATTCTCGACCTGATCGGTCAAACTCCCCTTCTTCACTTATCACGCTTCATTCCCGAAGGTTTTGGCGACGTCTACGCAAAACTCGAGTGGTTTAACCCCGGCGGTTCCGTGAAAGACCGCGCGGCTCTCGGAATGATTCTCGACGCCGAAGAACGCGGACTATTGAAGCCTGGCTCGACGATCATCGAACCAACTGCCGGCAACACGGGAATTGGACTGGCTCTTGTCGGAATTGCACGCGGCTATCGTGTTATTCTCTGCGTCCCGCAGGGCTTCGCGGTTGAGAAAATGAAGTTGATCGAAGCGCTCGGTGGTGAGATTGAATATGTGCCGCACGACCAAGGAATGAAAGGTGCGATTGTCCGCTGCAAGCAGCTAGCGAAGCAGAACGAACATTGCTTCATTCCGCAGCAGTTTGAGAATCAGGCTAACCCGTGTTTTCATGAACTGACGACAGCGGCCGAGATCATTGAACAGCTGGACGGCCGCATCGATGCCGTCGTAATTGGCGCGGGGACTTCCGGGACCTTCTGTGGTGTTGCGCGCGCAGTGCGAAAGCTTCAGCGTGACGTGCTTTGCGTGCTCGTCGAACCAGAAGGGTCGATTTATGGCGGCAATCCTCCGGGACCAAAGAAGATCGAAGGCATCGGACAAGTCGACTTTATTCCTGGCATTTATGATCCGTCGTTGCCAGACGAAATAATGATGGTTAACGACGATGATGTGTTCGAAGCGATTAAGTCGATGGCCAGGACTGAAGGTCTTTTAATTGGTTGGTCATCAGGAGCTGCGGCGGTTGCAGCTCGGAACGTCGCTGAACGGCTCGGACCGGGGAAGCGGATCGCTACAGTTTTTCCGGACGGCGGCGAACGATATCGCAGTCAGGGGATATTTGATTTGTAGGTTATTGGTGTTGGGTCTTTGACCTTAGGTCTTTGACCTTAGGTCTTTGGCCTTTGAGCTTTGGTTCTTTCAGGCGCCCAGTTCAGTTCATAAAGCCTAAGACCAACCAAACACCCAAGACCAAAGACCACAGGCCAACGATCTACTATTCACTATTCACTACTTATGGGCTTTGCAACTATCGCCATTCACACAGGCTCAGAACCTGACGAAGCAACGGGCTCCGTCACCGTTCCGATTTATCAAACCTCTACTTACGCGCAAGACGGACTCGGCAAGAATAAGGGTTACGAATACGCACGCACACAAAACCCAACGCGATCTGCGCTCGAACGAAATGTCGCGGCACTCGAAGGCGCTCGCTTCGGTTTCGCCTTCGCATCCGGCATGGCGGCTATCGATGCAACGCTGCGCCTTGTAAAAGCCGGTGAGCACGTTGTCGTTTCTGATAACACGTACGGCGGCACTGCACGTCTCTTCACTCGCATACTCGCGAACTACAACATCGAGTTTGATTTTGTCGATACTTCCGAAGTGCTCAATGTCGAAGCCGCGATCAAGCCGAACACTAAAATGGTGTTTCTCGAAACGCCAACAAATCCTGTAATGATTGTCACTGACTTGCGCGAGGTCAGCGAAATAGCACATCGCGCCGGAGCCCGGGTTGTTTGCGATAACACCTTCATGTCTCCCTACCTGCAGCGTCCACTCGAGTTCGGCGTCGATATCGTGGTCCATTCAACTACGAAGTATCTGAACGGCCACTCCGATGGAGTCGGCGGTATTGTCGTTCTCAATGACGAAGAAGATGCGGCTTGGATCGGTTTTGTGCAGAACAGCGTGGGCGCAATTCTGTCACCCTTTGATTCTTGGCTGGTGATGCGCGGCACCAAGACACTTGCTCTGCGCATGGAACAGCACGACAAATCGGGGCGCGCTGTCGCCGCATTTCTCGAAGAGCACCCCAAAGTTAAGAAGGTTTACTATCCAGGTTCGGCGTCGCACCCACAGCACGCGCTTGCCCGTCGTCAACAACGTGGCTTCGGTGGCATGGTTGCTTTCGATGTCGGTTCGCTCGCGGCTGCGAAAACTATTCTGGAGTCAGTGAGACTTTGCACTCTCGCGGAAAGTCTAGGGGGCGTTGAAACTTTAATCTCGCATCCAGCCACCATGACGCACGCTTCAGTTGACGCCGAGAAACGCGAGCGACTCGGCATCACTGACGGGCTTGTTCGAATTTCAGTTGGTATCGAAGACACTGACGACATCATTGCAGATCTCGATCAGGCTTTGGAGAAGATTTAGTTTTGCGAGTAACTGGCGACACTCCGTTGCCGCCGTTCAATTTTATTAATAAGACGGGCGGCCAAGAGTGCCGCCCTAAAATTACGATTTAATTTTTTAAAATTTTTCACGGGTGACAGTCAAAGCGTAGAAGGGTTACAATTGCCGCCGGTCTCAGCCTTTAGAATCCCTTCGCACTCCTTATGATCGTAGAGTTATACGCCAAATCAGACGTTGGCCGTGTTCGACGTGGAAACGAAGACAACTTCCTCGTTCTAGATCTGTCAACTGAGCAGACGTGGACAGGATCAGATAACATCACACCACCCGAACGACTAACAAAGTTCAATCTTGGCGAAAAGGGTCTCGTCCTTGTTGTATCTGATGGCATGGGCGGTGCTCTCGCAGGCGACGTCGCGAGTAGGATGGCGGTTGATTCTGTTCGCGAGATGCTGACTGGGACTGAAACGGGTGAAGGTTGTGAAACCGATGTTGATCTGGTTGAGTGCCTCAAGAACGCTACGGTTTATGCAAACCTCGCGATTCACATGCGCAGCCAGGAAGACTCGCGTTGTGCGGGTATGGGCGCGACATTTACCGGCGCCGCAGTCAGAGGAAACTCGTTGGATCTCGTCCAGGTGGGTGATAGTCGCGGCTACGTGATTCGTAAAGGTCAGATTCGCCTTGCTACAAAAGATCAATCACTGGTTCAACAACTCGTCGATGTCGGCCAGATCAGTGAATCGGAAGCCGAGACGCACATGTTTCGGAACGTAATTCTCCAGGCATTGGGAGCGCAGAGCGAAATCACTCCAGTCACCGGAAAGATTCGCATCAAGCAAGGCGACCTCGTGTTGCTATGCAGCGATGGCCTTTCAGGAAAACTCCGGGCCGAGGATATTCAGCGGATCGTGACGGGCAATAATGGTGATCTGGTAAAAGCGTGCGAGGCATTGGTCCAGGAGGCAAACGACCGTGGCGGTGAAGACAACATCACTGTCGTGCTGGCGCGGTTTTTAGGTGACGACCTGGAAGCACCTGCAACTGAAAAGATCACAATCGAGCTCCCACCGCTTGATGAAGACAAAACTCTCGACGACGGCTACGAAGCCGACACCGAACCTCGCTAGCTTTGATTCTCAGGTAGTGCTCGCTGACGCCAGTCACGATCTCCCGTGACCCTTCGCACATAAATCGACGCGCCTTCTACACTCTCAACACAAACTCTTTCGCCAGCTTCGAGTGGATCTTCGCCCGGTGCCGGATACGCGGTCCAGGTTGAGCCAAACACTTTGACAGCGCCTTCGTTGAGCGCGCCTTTGCTCGACGACACAACAGTTCCAACCTTTCCAGGCAAGGCATCAACACCGGTACGAAGAGATTTGCCTTCGCGTTCTTTCGAGAAGTAGTTGACGAAGATTGTCCGCGACGAAACAGTCAGTCCGATTGAAACGGCGGCGAAGATTAAGAACTGAATCGCCAGGCTATCGATTCCAACGATTGAAGCTAGTCCCGCTGCTAAGGCACCGATTCCAAACCACAACAGCACGAAACCGGAAGTGAAGACTTCGGCGACGATAAGAATCGCGCCGAGGACAGCCCAGAAGATCCAAAGCCACTCGCTCATGAGATCCCCTTTGGAGTGCGCCGACCTGTCGGCGCTTTCAAAGCGGTGACAAGTCACCGCACTCCAAAGAATTCACCCCTTAAATAGATTTTTCAAAACAAACCAAATGTTCGCCGGTCGTTCCGCGAGGCGACGCATGAAGTAAGGATACCAGTGTTTCCCGTAAGGGACATAGACTCTCATGTTGTAGCCATCATGGGCCAACTGCCGCTGCAGGTCGCGGCGAATCCCATACAACATTTGAAACTCGAATTTGTCTTTGCCGATTCCTTCACGAGATACAAAGTCGATTGTCGCGTCGATCATCTTCGGATCGTGAGTCGCTATTCCATGATAGATACCGCTCGAGAGCAGAAGCTTCATCACGCGAACGTAATTTTCATCGACGTCCTTCTTGTCAGGAAATGCGACTTCGGGAGATTCGTTATACGCGCCTTTACAGATACGAATTCGGGCCGGCAGTTTTACTAGTTCTTCAGCATCGGCCACAGTTCGCCGCAAGTAGGATTGAAGGACTATCCCCACATCGTTAAGTCCAAACTCTGATCGCAGTCGCTTGAATATATCGATGGTTGCCTGGGTCACAGCGGAGTCTTCCATATCGACACGAACGAAGTTTCCGCGACGATGCGCATCTTCTACCACTCGACGCGCGTTCTTGTAAGCCAGTTCAGGATCCAAGCCCAGTCCGAATTGCGTTAGCTTGATTGAGACATTCGAATCGATTCCGGTTTCGTCGATCCGTGCGAGAATTCGTAGATACTCCGCGACTTCCTGCTCAGCTTCGCTCGGACTTCCGACCGACTCGTTCAAATGATCGAACGAAGCAGTGCAACTTTCCTCGTTTATCGCGCGGATATACTGAACAACCTCGTCGATCGTTTCACCGGCAACAAAGCGGGTCGTGAGTTTTTTGAAGGGTCGAAAACCGGTTGCGAATTCCTTGAGCCCTTCCTTGCGTGACAAATAGAGCAGCGCGCTTCTCGTGATCATCTGACTCGATAATTACTGTGCTATTCTTGGCGATATGCGTTAGCTTGTCGGACACCGGAACGTGGGGACGGATTAGTGCGACTAAAGCTCATAATTGGCGCTTCCTTGCTCGCAGCAGTTTTGGGAGCCGGCTCTTGTGTCGCCGTACTGCTGGCCTTCTTCTCTCAGATTAGACTTGTTTCCTCACCCGGCCTGCTTCTGCTTTCAACTTTTCTTATCCCACTCGCGACGATCGTGTTTGCATCAATCTTCGTTTATCGCCACACCTCTCGCCGGAGAAAACTTCAGGCGTTCATGACGGTCGTCCTTTCGACAATTCTCACGATAGCCTTTTTCGTCGCGGCCTCAATAATCACTTCAAAAACCTCTAAAGACGCGCAGCCACCTTCGTCGCCGATTGCTTCTTAACTGGGACTGACACGATTCAATCCGATCTGCTCCTGCACAGGTCTCAACGCATCAATCACAAAGCGAATGTGTTCGTCGAGGTCTACTTCCAATTCAGCAACACCCTGTCGTATGTCATCACGATTCACTGTGCGCGCAAAGGCTTTGTCTTTCAGTTTCTTCTTTACAGAAGAGACTTCGAGATCGTCCAAACTCTTCGTAGGACGCACCAGTGCGCAGGCCACTAAAAAGCCACAGAGCTCGTCTGTGGCAAATAAGGCGCGGGCCATGTCGGTGTCACGCGGCACGCCCGTGTAAGTCGCATGGCCCATGATCGCGCGAATAATTCGATCGGAATAGCCACGGCCGCACAGAATGTTCGCGCCAGTGAACGGGTGCTGATCAGCTGTCGGAAACATTTCGTAATCGAAGTCGTGAAGCAGACCGACGAGTCCCCACTCATCCTCAACTGCATCCGTGCCTCCGTAACGCCTAGCACACGCACGCATCGCAGTCTCGACAGCGATAGCATGTTTACGCAGGCTGTCGCCCTTCGTGTACTCGCACAACAATTCCCAAGCCTCTGCTCTATCCGGCATTAAGCTTCCCGATCGATATCTGCAGGGGTCCTAGCGTTACGAATGTCGGGCGGCCACGAAGGGCCGCCCCTACAAATATTTCAATGAAGTTTTAGGAAATGCATTCAGAAACTAGCACGGGAAGGGATGGGCGGCAAGCGAAGGCATTGAGGATTTTTGATTGTAGATTTTAGATTGTAGACGGATGATCATCGCCCCTTAATGCATCAATCTTCAATCCATAATCTAAATCTAAAATCACCTCGTTGGCTTCTTTCGACTTGAAGCAAGATAGCCGGGTCGCGAGCGCACTACGACGTCTTTCCTGGTAGTAGTTACCTTGATCTTTCGATATTGATCATCGCGTTCTTTATTTGCGGGGTAGTAACCCAACAGATATTGAGTTCGTAATTCGGCTGCAATCTTCGAGAACGCATCCGGCAACGACGACAGAACGTCTGCGCGTAAAAGTTTGCCTCCCGACTTCTCGGCGAGTTTTTTTAGATAATCATCTGCCGTCAGATAAGCCATATCAAGTATTGCCGTAACAGAGTCGTCTGGTTGTCTTCTGCCACGCGAAGGATCGCCCGAGGAACCCGGTATAGGTGCTGGTTGTCTGCCAGTTAATATATCCTCTGGCCTCCGTTGTGGCTCCGGCACCTGATTCGGATCGGGCAATCGATCTGGTTGGCGCCGTTCATCACGCCTGCGTTCCTCTTCCCGTCGACGCCGCAATATCTCCTCTCCCGATGGAAGACCTAAGGGCCCAGTTTTGTTTCGGGATGTCGTGGTCGGTGGACCATCACCACCGGGGAAAGTCGGCGGCGTCGTTCCAGGAGCGGGACGACGGATGACATCGGACGTCGGAAGTTGCGGACCTTTCATTTGTTCTCTGGCGAGTTGCTCGGTCAATGCCCGCGTGTCGTAGCGAATCGGATAGACCAATACTCCCTCTTCATCCAGCCCACGCAATGTTCCATCAAACGTCGCGCTATCGCTGTGCCAATCAACCCCATCCGTGAAAAGAACAATCGCTTTCCGTCCCCGTATCGGGCGAATAGCGTTCAATGCCAAATCGACGGCATCGTAAAGCTTAGTTCCCTCGCCTGATTTAGTTCGGTTGATGGCGGCAACTAACGTCATACGATCGTTCGTAAATTCATTCAGGTCCCTCACTACTTCATCGAACGAAATTATTTTGACGCGGTCTGACGGTTGTAATAACTCGACGAACGACTTCGCTGCCTCACGAATCACACGCAGTTTTTCTTGAGTGCTTGCGCTGGTGTCGAGCATCAACACAACATGGAAAGGTGCGGTCACCGTAGCGAAAAAGGCGACGTCCTGCTTTACACCGTCTTCGAGTATCGTAAATTCTTCGCGCGTGAGATCCGGCACATAAAGACCCGATCGATCCGTGGCTATAACGGGAACACCAACGAGGTTCGTATCAGTCTTGAGAGTTTCGATATCCTGTGGTGGCTCTTGAGGAACAGATTCAGCGGTGGGAGATGGAGACGGTGTCCCTCTGGGTTTTTGCGTCGGACGCTGAGCACTTGCGTCGATACAGAACAAAACAGTGATCAGGAATACCAGGCACGAGCGGAGGAGCAAGGACATCTGACCTCCAACGGATTGGACTTTCTGACGAACGAACCTTCGATGATCGTGGCTTACATGGTGTTTGCCTTGTTCATCAGGAAATTTCGCTCGGCGGTAGCATACCACCGGGTTCCAGAGTACCTAAATCGTAGAGACAAAGGACGATCCTCACACTGAAGTTGAGTCATTGTGCAGCTTGATCCCACGCTTATTCCGACAGCTCGGGCTATGCTTTAGTGGTGTTGCGGTGCGGTGGTGAGCGTTATGGCTGTGGCGCAGATCTTTTCGAAAAGAATCGTCGAAGCAGATGGCCTTTCCACATCCAGAGACCCGAAACGGCAATTAACGGAAAGGCCACATACCGAACCACCGGAGCATAATTTGGAAGTTCTTTAAACGGGCTGTAGATGTAGCCGATGATCGGAATCGCAAAAACGATGTGAATCAAGCGGAATATCGAGCGTTTGGTTGCTTCCTTCATTTCGCGACTCAACACCCGCCGATATCGCGGGTTGAGTAATGGCCATCCGCTACCGCGGATGGTACTGAATACCAATCGTCACGATTCATGATTCTCTCGGGTTAGTTGACGACGGTAACGCGTCGACTAACTAAACCAGCGGTACCGCCTCCGGTTCTCCCGGACCTGTATCGGACGAATCCCGATCAATTGCTCCGGCAGATTTCCGGGCGACTAAGGCAACAGGTAATCCCACCAGAAAAGCATGTCCGATCATCTCGGTGATCAGAATCGGCCAGCGCGGTATGGAACCCCTTTGGCCGATCGCTGAAATGGGAAGGATTATGAATTTCATTCCAAAATAGGCCACGACTCCATATATCAATCCGCTAACAACCGGATGGCGAATCAACACCGGCAGCACCAGCGTCGCAAGGTAATAGACGGTGGCAATACACGTCGCAACCAGAAAATGAAGAATGATGCCAACAAAAAAAGTTCGCACTCCACCTGCATATGCTCTTGGTCTACCAAGAACTCCGGCAGCCACCGACTGAAAAATTCTGAGTAAGGGAACCCGCAAAATGAAACCGTAAAACGTGAAGGCAAAGATGAGGTCAAACAAACCAATGAACAGTCCGCCCAAGAGTATGGTGTCGATGGCCCGCGGACGGCTCGCGACCGCGTTCTGTTTTGTCATATGCACTCCCTCGCTTTTACTAACTTCTTTGTGCGACCCCCGGAGTTCCCGAATGTTTAATGATCCACGTCTCCACCCAACGAGACACACCACTAAACGCGGGGGTCACACAAAGGTCTTCAATTGCCACATTACCTGCGACAAAGTCTGACTTCAGATTTCATGGTTGGGAACTAATATGTGACGAGCATCGATTTGACGTGATGTGAGGTGATAGAGTGAGGATGGATGTAATTGCTTCTTGAAAGTCGGTCGGTTCTGAAAGAGTCACTTCGTGCCTGTATTAAACCCTCTCAACTTCCAGAAAGGTAAGTTCAACCGGCTGTGGTTTCCCGAACACCTCAACGATAACTGTTAGCGTTCCTTTCCCTTTATCGATCTCTGAGACTGTGCCGATGAAAGCGCGGAACACTCCGACCTTAATGCGTACCTGCTCGCCTTTGGATAATCTGTATTTTTAGCCATCCCAAAATCTCAGGATCTCAGGATCTCAGAAACCTGACTTAATAACGCTCTCGAAATGCTGTCGATAACCACGGCTTAGCGTGTAATGGGCGCCTGTGAGTAGCACAACGCGATACTCACCTCGAGCCCAGGTTTGAAGTTCTTTTACACGATTAATGTTGACGATGGTCCGTCGGTGGATACGAACAAAAACTTGCGGGTTGAGTTGTTCTTCAATATTTGTAAGAGTGTCGCGGAGCAAATGAGAGGAGTTGCCGAGTCTAATACGCACATAGTTGCCCTCGGCTTCAACAGCGTCCACCTCATCAGCACGAACAAAGAACACAGTCTCTCCGTTTTTGATAGCGAATCGTTCAAGGTACCGGGCGCCGGGTCTGAGGTCTTCTAACATGCTAAGGATGCGCGCTGTGTCGGTTCCCTTTGCACCTTTAAGAAAGACCTTCGCGTGGTCCAGAGCTTCTGCAAAGCGCTTTCGATCGAACGGTTTCGTCAGATAGTCCACCGCGTGCACATTGAAAGCCCGAATCGCATGTTGGTCGTACGCGGTGACAAAGATGACTACAGGAAGGTGCTCAACACCCAGACTTTGCAAAACATCGAACCCGTCGAGGCCCGGCATTTGTACATCCAGAAAAACGAGATCGGGATTTAGTTTCTCAACAAAACGAATCGCCTCCTGTCCGTTTTGCGCTTCTCCGATCACTTCAAACTCAGACTGATCCTTAAGCATCTCGCGAATGCGATCGCGCGCGAGCGGCTCATCGTCAACAATTAAGACTCTGATTCCCAAGGTCTATTCACTTTCAATTTCTACCGATGCTGGAACATCTAATGTGACAGTGACGCCGTGCTCTTCCGCGTTCGCGATTTGAAAACTAAAGTCGTCCCCATAAAACTGCTCTAATCGAGCGCGAGTGTTCCTCAATCCGATTCCAGCACCATTAGCATTTCTTGTCAGCCCAGGCCCATTGTCTTCTACCTTCATGATTAACCGGCCGTTCGTGCGGTGAGCGCGAATGGCAATGTGTCCAGGATACGTTTGAGTCGCGACACCGTGCCGCACCGCATTTTCAACAATCGGCTGCAGGATTAGATTTGGAACCGTAGCGGTCAGTGCATGTGGGTCGATATCCATCTCAACGGTTAGGCGATCTTGAAAACGGATGTGTTCGATGTCGAGATAGCATTTGAGAAACTGTAACTCCTGATCAAAATCGACCAACTGAGCGTCTGACTTCTTAAGGGTGAGCCGGAGAAAGTTTCCAAGTTTGGCAATCATTCTGTCTGCCGCTTCTATATCCTTATGTAAGAGTGCGGCAATCGCATTGAGGGTGTTGAAGAGAAAATGCGGATGGATCTGCATTTTCAGAGCTTGCAATTGCGCTTGGGCCAACTGCGCGGTCAGTCTGGCAGTTTGCGCCTCCTTTTCACGAAGGCCGCGGTAGTAATAGAGAGCGTGAGCAACGACCAGGGTGGTCCAGTAAATCGTAAGTCCCTGGTGAAAGTAGTAGGGGCTAAACGCATTGTTGCGCCAAAGGACTGCGAGCGTGGGGTTGCGCACTAGATTAACGTAACCGAAGTACCAGACTAAGGGAGAAGCCGCCGAAAGCACCAAAGCTGAAAGCACTACGCTTGTAGCGAGATGAAGAAGCACGTTTCGCGGAACATGCTTACGAAGCTCAAATCGTCTCGCCAAAAAGAAGATCAGCGGAGATAACATTCCCCACAAATAAAAGTCAGCGAGGTATCCGGAGAGGATTCTCTTAAATGATATCGGGGCGCTGTCCTGACGCGCCCCTAGATAAGTGCTGAGCGCAAATGAGACTGCGAGCAAGGTCCATACGCAAAAGAAGAGACACCAGCGTAACCACCAGCGGTGCCTGGCGTAGAAACTGTCAGATTTGACTGCATCGAGTTCCTGCCTCACGACCAACCCGTGTCCCAAGCGGTATCCATTGAGATCTGAAAGATAAGCCATCTCGATCGCGACTGCAAAAAATTGCAGACACAGTTAGGGAAGGTTTCATCAACTCGGATTAAGTCGCGGCATCGACCATTCAGTACCACCCGCCGTAGCCGATGGCCACCACTCAACTTGGCAACACCAGATCTTTTCCAGTCGAGTCATGGCCATCCGCTACCGCGGATGGTACTGAATTTCCTCTGCCGCACCTTATTTAAACATGGTCGCCACACCCTAAAAGCTGCTTTTATGGCGAGCACATCGCGCCCCTACGGAGTGTCGTTTGGTACTTGATGCGAATCGCTCGTATCCGGGATTGCATCGGCGGTATCAGGAAGGTGAGAGCCTTCGCAAGGATCCGTGTCGTTGTTCGGCGTGTCGCATAAATGCGAGTGGCTGGGACGAGTTCCTCCCATAAGATCTGAGAGGTTAGAGCTAACCAGTGTGATCACAAGCGTTGACCTAGTCATTATGGTCGGAGTCTGAATGAGCGTTTCTGAAAACTCTATGAATAAGTGACGAACGCCAATATTCACGGGATGTAAGGTGTTAGTTAAAGGCCGAACTCCTCAGGCGCGTGCTCGCCTTCCCTCGTTGGGCTTTCCCGCTTCCCCTCTTTCCCTCTTTACCTTTAAAATGCCCGTTCTAATCCCCGAATCCACCTGACATGAAATCCTTTCTCGTCGCCGTCGTCGCAGCTTATTTAATAGCTGCAATCCATTCCATTCTCGCGTTTGTTAACAAGCGCGCCGCGCTGCAACGCGTCGCCGAATGGTCACTGGCCGCTGGATTCGTCGTTCACACAATTACGCTCCTCGAGGATTGGACACTCGACGGACACTACCCGCTCTTCAATCTTAAAGAGACGCTTTCCTTTCTCGCCTGGGCTTTGGTTGCTGTGTATGGCGTGGTGCTCTATCGATATCGAGCACAGGCGATCGGCGTCTTCATGATGCCGTTGATTTCGGTTCTGAGTTGTGCGGCACTGGTGATTCAAACGGGGCCCAATGATGCTCCAGCAGCGTTTTCTGCAACGTGGCTGTTTCCAGTCCATACCACTCTGTTGATTTTTGCGTATGCCGCTTTCTTCGTCGTCTTCATCGCAAGCGTGATGTATTTGCTTCAAGAACGAGAGCTAAAACTCAAAACATTCAGCGCAATATTCTATCGGCTGCCTTCACTCGCCACGGTGAACGAACTCGCGACGTCTGCGGCAGCGCTTGGCCTAACGCTCTTAACTTTAGGAATCGCGAGCGGAATGCTCTGGTCGTCCACAAGAGATGGCCGCGTCTGGCACAACGATCCAAAAGAGATCTTCGCCGTTCTCACATGGCTGCTCTACTTGTTCCTTATCATTTACCGCTCAACGGCGGGTTGGCGCGGCCGTCGAGCAGCATGGATCGGTGTCGCTGGATTTGGTCTGGTGTTGTGCACGTTCTTCGGCGCGCGCCTGCTCGGCGGCTATCACGTCTTTGGCTGAGAATCTGTTTTGCTGAGTTGCGTCGTATATCTCGAGGTCAAATATCAACAACGGAATGTCAATCGTCCTAGTTGGAATCAATCATAAGACCGCACCCGTTGAGGTGCGCGAGCTTCTGGCGTTTTCAGACCGAGCTTGCACAGAGGGATTGCCGCGGCTTGTAGATGGCGAAGTAGTCCGTGAAGGTCTTATTGTTTCCACCTGCAACCGAGTTGAGATTCTAAGCGCGATTACCACCGACCAGTTAGAAAGCGGCACACAACGCATCGCGGAGTTCCTTGATGCGGCGCGCAATCTGCCTCCTGGTTTCTTAAGCGATCACCTCTACAGCCACACGGACGAGAACGCTATTAGACACATTTTTCGCGTGGCCTCGTCTCTCGATTCAATGGTGGTTGGTGAGCCTCAGGTGCTCGGTCAAGTCCGACACGCGTACTCGCTTGCTGTTGAGGCTGGCACCGCAGGACGCGTTCTCAACCGGCTGGTCCATCACACTTTCCACGTCGCGAAACGCGTTCGAAGTGAAACAGGCATCGCATCAAGTGCTGTTTCAATCAGCTACATGGCGGTCGAGTTAGGCAAGAAGATCTTCGATTCACTCAAAGGCCGCGTGGTGATGCTGATTGGCGCTGGTGAGATGGCGGAACTATCAGCTCGTCATCTGGTAAACGCCGGTGCGACGCGTGTGCTCATCGTCAACCGAACAAAAGAATCAGCTGAACGCCTCGCGGAGGAATTCAAGGGCTTGGCAGTTCCTTTCGAACAACTATCTCAGTCACTTTCTGAAGCCGACGTGGTGATCTGTTCGACCGGAGCGCCTGATTACGTAGTCACTGCCGACATGGTGCGCAGCGCGACAGAACAAAAACGCAATCGGCCGACCTGTATCATCGACATAAGCGTGCCGCGCAACGTCGATCCCGCGGTTGGTAAAGTGCCAAACGTCTTCGTCTTTGACATCGACGACCTGGAGTCAGTTATCACTTCAAACATTCGCGAGCGCGAACGTGAAGCTGAACGAGCAGAATTGATTGTGCAATCTGAGGTGATGCAGTTTCAGCAGTCGCTCCGTGCGATGGACATCGGCCCGACCATCGGTGCGCTGCGGCAAAAGCTCCAGCAAGTTGCACGAGCTGAAATGGAACGACAGCGCAAGCGTTTGGGAAGCCTTACTCCAGATCAGGAAGCGGCAATAGAAGCGTTGCTGATGTCGACTGTAAACAAAATCTCACATCCGGTGCTGAACCAGATGCGTCGATCGTACGAACTCAGCGATTCTGAGACGGTGCAGGCCCTGCGAGATATCTTTGGGTTAGAAGAATGACTCGAATTCTAATCATCGGATCACGCGGCTCGAAGCTCGCTCTTTTTCAGGCTGAACAAGCAAGGACACGTTTGGTTGAAGCGAATCCCTCTCTCGAAGTTCGAATCGAAGTCATCAAGACTACAGGCGACATCAAATCCGATCCTTTGACGGTGATTGGAGGAAAAGGTGTTTTCACGAAAGAACTGGAGGACGCCTTGATCGATCGGCGTGTGGATATCGCCGTTCATTCGCTAAAGGACCTGCCCACAATTATCCCTTCCCAACTAACAATCGGAGCCATCTGTGAACGAGAAGATCCCCGGGACGCACTTGTGTTACGTCGGGACATCAAAGGCACAAACGCCCGGCTTGATGGTTTAGCTAAACAAGCGATCGTTGGAACTTCAAGTCAGAGACGATTGACGCAGTTGAAAGCGTTGCGACCGGACGTCGTAATCAAAGATTTGCGTGGGAATGTCGACACGCGATTACGCAAGCTCGATGAAGGTCAATATGACGCTCTAATTCTCGCCTCGGCCGGATTGAAGAGATTGGGACTCGCTGATCGAATCACCGCCGCTATCTCGCCCGAAGAGATGCTGCCGGCAGTTGGCCAGGGCGCAGTCGCTATCGAACTTCGTTCGGATGATGATCTAGCCCTGGACGCTGTGAAGCCGCTCAACCACTATTCAACGCAGCTTGCCTGTTTGGCTGAGCGTTCTTTTTTGCGCGCACTTGGCGGTGGATGTCAGTTACCGATCGCTGCTCACGCCGTTCTCGACGAGGATCAACTTAAATTGAATGGATTAGTTGCTAGTCAGGACGGCAAACAAATCATCCGCGACACGATCTCAGGCAAACGAACCGATGCTGAGCGACTGGGAACTCAACTCGCGGAACATTTGATCTCGCTCGGCGCCGATTCAATTCTTCAGCATCTCTCGGGGCAGTAGCCCGACTGTCAGGGAGGCCTGGCGTCGCAACAAAAATCCTCCTTCAGAGTCGCCTACTGTACCGTTCACGAATATGAACCAACCGCTCTCCGGAAAGACTGTGGTGATCACACGTGCTGCCACTCAGGCTTCAGAGTTCGCGACGGCGCTCGAGCAATACGGTGCGAAGGTCGTGCTCTGTCCGACAATTGAAATTAGTGATCCTGAAAGCTACGACCGGCTTGATGAATCGATTGATCACCTCTATGGCTACGACTGGTTGATCTTCACGAGCGTCAACGGAGTCGATTTCTTCTTGCGTCGCTTCGCGGCGAAAGGAAAGAAAGTTGAAGACCTGGACGAACTGAAGACGTGCGCAATCGGCGAAGCAACAGCAGACCGACTTCGCGACGCGCATGTTCACGTAGATGTCATACCTGCTGAGTTCAAAGCTGAGGGGGTTTTCACCGCGTTAACGAATTTCATTGGCGGGAGTGAACGACTTCAGGGAGTGAACGTTTTGCTTCCGCGAGCTGCCGTTGCGAGAGATTATTTGCCGAAAGCACTCGAGGAGGCCGGCGCTCGCGTTGATGTCGTCACCACGTACCGAACTGTCGTCCCGGAGAATCTTGACAGAGGCCGATTGAGTGCGATGCTCGCGGGCGACGCTGATTGCATCGCTTTCACCAGTTCGTCCACGGTGAAAAATCTAGCACTCCTGTTCGATACAATTGATCTAAGTAAGATCCTGGATGGCGTTGCAATCGCCTGCATAGGAGACATCACGGCACACACAGCCGCAGAGTATGGTCTAACGGTTGATATTCAACCAGAACAGTTCACAATACCAGCATTGGCGGAGGCAATTGCGACTTACTACTCGGGTTCTTAGGCAGTATCTTTTGACACGATTTCAAGAGTACAAGATTAAAGAAGAATCAACACATGGGAATCTGCCCATCGCTTCTTCCTGGTGTAAGTCTTGTAATCTTGAAATCTTGGAATCCTGCCTAACACGACGCGGCGCTGCACATTGGGCCCCTGTGCTAAACTGACTTTGGATGCCTTCCTATAGCGTACTCATCATCGAAAGAGACCACGGCAGCGCTTCTTCACTAAGCGATCTCGTCTCTGCGTGGGGCTATTCCGCGCTCGTTACCAAAGACTCTCAGACGATCATCAAGCTTCTCGATGAACAAAAGCCGGCCGTCATACTTGACGATGGCTCGGCACCTTCAGACGAGTTCGCGCTTGTACGAGAGATTCGAGCTCACGATGTCGAAACCCCGATTGTCCTCCTCGCCGACGGCGGTTCAATCGAAGATGCCGTCAAAGCGATCCAGCAGGAAGGCGTGTACAACTATCTCGAGAAACCGATTGATCCAAACAAGCTGAAGCTCGTTCTAGATGGCGCCGTCGAGCTCGCGCTCGCTCGTCGAGAAAATGAGTTACTTCGACGACAGCTACAAGATCGGGGAGCGTTCGGCGATCTTGTAGGTAGTTCTGATCCGATGAGAAAGGTTTATACCTTAATCGAACAAGTCGCGCCTTCTTCCGCATCTGTTCTGATCACTGGTGAGTCTGGAACCGGCAAAGAGTTGGTCGCGAGAACGATTCACAAGATGAGTCCGCGTCGAGATCAGCCCTTTGTCGCTATCAACTGCTCCGCGATTCCTGAGACGTTGATGGAATCGGAACTCTTTGGTCATGAGAAAGGTGCGTTTACCGGAGCTGCATCCAGACGTCAGGGATGTTTTGAACTCGCAGATAAAGGCACATTGCTTTTGGATGAAATCGGAGAGATGCCTTCACTATTACAGGCAAAACTCCTCCGTGTTATCGAAGAACGGGCCGTCAGGCGGCTCGGTGGCCGCAAAGAAATTGAAGTTGACGTCCGCTTGTTGGCGGCGACTAATAGGCAACCGAATGTCGCTGTCACCGAAGGAAAGCTACGCAGCGATCTGCTCTACCGCCTGAACGTGTTCGGCATCAATCTGCCGTCTCTTGGTGAGCGGAAAGACGATCTTCCATTGTTGGCCCAACATCTGGTCACGCAGCTTGCAGCGAAGCACAATCGGCCGGCGCGATTTGTGAGTCCCTCCGCATTGCACGCTTTGCAGTATCACGCGTGGCCCGGCAACGTGCGCGAACTGCGTAACGTGATCGAGCGCGCGGTGATCATCTGCTCAGGCGAACAGATCGAACGTCACCATTTCGCTCCCTACCCGATCGAACAACGCGAGCGCTTGCGAAACGAAGACACGTTGACCCTCCCGGTCGGCACGCCTCTCGAAGAGGTTGAGCGCCAGATGATCATGCGAACGCTGCAGAAAACGAAGAACAATAAAACTCGCGCCGCCGAACTTCTCGGCATCAGCCTCAAAACTTTACACAACAAGCTGAACCTGTACCGCGAGCGTGGACTCATCCATGAAGAGTAGTTCTGTCGTTCTATTCTTCATTGACGGACTTGGCATTGGTCAACGCGGCAGTTCAAACCCGTTCGATGGACTACCGAATGCGGCACCGCTCGCTGTTTTCCGAAACGAACTTCCGGAAAGATTTCTAGACGGCATCGTTGTCCCCACCGATCCAACGTTGGGTGTTGAAGGACGTCCGCAAAGCGCCTCCGGCCAAACGACAATTCTTACCGGAATCAACGCTCCTTTAACCCTCGGGTATCACAAGCAAGGTTTTCCAAACAAAGCCTTGCTCGAGATACTCGAGCGATACTCGATCTTTCGACAGTTACAGACAACTGGTATCAGTCCAGTTACTTTTGCGAACGCGTACACCAGCCGTTTCTTCGATGAGCGGCCGCGGTGGGTGTCAGCAACTACCGCCGCAGTCGAAGCAGCAAACATGACGTTCAGAACTGTCTCAGATCTTATAAACGACAATGCGGTCTACCAGGACTTCACCAATCGAATCTTGATTGAACGCGGTGAACCCGTGTCGGAAAGAACTCCGCTAGAAGCCGCCACTGTGCTGGCGCGCATCGCTAGCGACCATCGCTTTACACTTTATGAATACTTCATCACTGACAAGATTGGTCATGCGCAGGACATGTCAGCCGCAAGAACGACGCTTACCCATCTCGCTTCTTTTATTCGCCACTTCCTAACCAAACTTGATCTCGCACATACGACGGTTATACTCACCAGCGATCACGGCAACATCGAGGATCTTTCGTCGCGTAACCACACGCTCCATAAAGTTCCAACCATCATCTGGGGTGAACATCGCGAACGTGTCGCAGATCGAATCAACAGTCTGGTTGATATAACCCCTACCATCGTCGATTTATTAACGGAGACTACTACCTGATTGAACGTCGCATCTTCCCTCGACGCTGCTGTAACTGAAATCAAGAACGACCCACGCGAGATCTTCGGTTGGAAGATGTACGACTGGGCCAATTCCGCTTTCTACACGACGGTTGTCGGCGCTTTGTTTAGTCCATATCTTACGCGTCTGGCGCAGACAGCGGTCGGTGAAAACGGGGTTGTTCTTCACTTGGGATTCTTCGGTAACGTGACAGCGAAATCGCTGCCGACACTTTGCGTGTCAGTCTCCGTCGGGTTCCAGGTGTTTCTGTTACCGATCCTCGGCGCGCTCGGTGATTATTCCGATCTGAAAAAGCGTTTGATGGCGTTGTTCTGTTACATCGCCGTGCTCGCTAATTGTCTGCTCTTTTTTGTTCAGGGAGATTTGTATCTTCTGGGTGGGCTGCTTTTCATTATCGCGAACGTGTGCTTCGGTGCCGCCAATGTTTTTTACAACTCTTATCTGCCCGAGATAACCACCGAAGATCAGTCCGACAAGGTATCAAGCCGAGGCTTCGCTTACGGATATCTTGGTGGAGCGCTTCTGCTCGCCTTGAACTTTTTGCTTGTCGCTGTCGCTCCAAAACTTGGTCTCACCGAAGGGATGGCAGTGCGACTCTCTCTATTGTCGGCCGGCATCTGGTGGGGAGGCTTTTCGATCATCACATTTGTGCGCCTGCGACCTCGACCAAAACTCAAACCATTGCCGCCGGGAAAAGGATACGCCGGCGCCGCGTTCTCAGAACTGTGGTCCACCATCCTCGAGCTTCGGCGATTGCCGCTAACGTTTCGCTATCTCGTTGCATACCTTGTCTACAACGATGGGATTCAGACGGTGATCTTCGCGGCAAGCGTTTTCCTCGAACAGGAACTTTTCCCGGAAGGCAATCCCCTGTTCCTACTCGAGATCTTTTTGATGGTCCAGTTTGTGGCCGTTGTCGGGGCGCTGTTCTTTGAGAGGCTCGCCTACCTAATCAAGACGAAGAATGCGATCGTGCTTTCACTAGTGATCTGGTCGGGCATAGTGTTCTACGCGTATCGGTTCCTGCACACCGTAACCGAGGCTTGGATCCTTGCGGCATTGATCGCGATTGTACTTGGTGGGTCACAAGCTCTCTCACGATCACTCTTCTCTCGCATGATTCCCGAAGGTAAAGAAGCCGCATTCTTCGGCTTATACGAGGTCTCCGAACGCGGAACATCGTGGATGGGACCATTGCTCTTCAGTGTTGTCGTCGCGAGCACGGGTTCATATCGACAAGCGTTACTGTCACTGACTGTGTTTTTTGTGGTTGGGTTGTTGATATTGGTGATTACGAATACTGAGAAAGCCATTCACGATGCAGGACGTCGCGTGGCGGAGGAGGCGACGTAAGCCGCTGAAAGTAACGAGCGGCAACGCAGCAACCTTAGTCACATCGCATCACAAATGGACAGGAGAAAGGCTAAAGGATGGACATAGAAATTATATCGACTCCCGACGCGCCGAAAGCGTTTGGACCTTATTCCCAGGCCACTCGTGCTGGTGGCTTCATCTTTTGCGCAGGCCAGGGTGCTGTTGATCCAGCGACCGGCAAGCTTGTTGAAGGCGGTATCAAGGAACAAACGCGTCAAGTATTCCGAAACCTGGGTGCGGTTCTGAAAGCGGCTGACAGTGATCTAAACCGCGTCGTGAAGGTCACGGTATTTCTGCACGATTGGAAATACTTCGCTGAAATGAATGAGGTCTTCGGTGAGGTGTTCACACAAAATCCTCCGGCGCGATCGACCGTTCAAGGTGCGCGCTGGCCTGAAGGTTCGTTAGTCTCGATCGAGGCGATTGCTTTGGCGTGAGGAAAACAGTCAGTACCGAAACGCGGTAGCGTCGGGTCCAGGTTTGATTGAGGTGTCATAACCGGAACACGGATCCGACACTACCGCGTTCGGTACCGACTGTTTTGCCATCAGAATTGAGTACATTACGACGATAAATTGCCCAAAGATTCCCAACAAACTCAACTATTAATCGACGCCTGGCGGACCAACCATAACGTCACGACGTACCTCGTTAAAAACCTTCCACCAGAACTATGGTCCATGAATTTGCCTGGCAATCCGCGCCGTACCGTTCGTTCGATCGTGGCGCACATTCACAACGCCCGCTGCATGTGGATCAAGATGATCGGAGGACGCCACGGCGTTGTTGTTCCTAAGCTTGTGGATCACCGTACTGTTCGGCCAACAGAAACCTTGCGGGCGCTCGAACGTAGTAGCCGTGGGATGATCGAGTTGATCAAACTCGGAGCGGCCCGGAGTGGAAATATTCCTCCAGCCGACTGGCAGAATTTTCCAACTGATCTTGTGCATTTTCTCAGTTACTTCGTCGCGCATGAAGCACATCATCGTGGACAGCTTGTGATGTTGGCGCAGCAATTGGGTCATAAATTGCCGAAAGATGTGACGGCTGGGTTGTGGCAATGGAACAAGCGAAGTAAGGAACGATGATGGACGTGTGAGGAGATATTATGTCCTCGCGATCGAGATTAGCGGTGGTCCTTACAGGGATAGTTGCAATCAGCGCACTTTTTTATTCAACTTCACGGCCACACCCGACTCAGCTCGAGGGACAGCTGAATGTTGCAGTCGTTACTCCTCAACTTGGGCAAAACCTTGACTTGCCGCGCCCCGTGAAAAAGTTTTCCAATAACCCACGATCCGCTGAGATCGAATTGTTTAGTTTTGAGTTTGAGCGGCCTTACCTAGGACGTGAAGGCCCCAATTTTACTGAGCTCGAGGGAGAGCCGTCTGCAGGCGCAGAGTATCTCGCAACAACAGAACTGTTTCGCGAGGAGGCAGTCTCAACCGCTAAATTCGAACTGGTAGACGAAGAAGGCCGGACTATCCAACCGCTCTACTTTTACAAACGTGACAACTCCCTTGAATTCGCTAAGTTCTTCGGGTCCGCGAAAATCCCCAACCGGCCATTTCGCGTCGCCGTTAGCGGAATCGGCATCGATGGACAGCAATACCGAAGCGTTTTTGCACGTCTCTTCAGACCCACGAGACAGTCACCCGCGGCGCCGATGTTGCCGGGTAAGCTCTCGCCTCGCGAAACCAGGGACATCGCCACCATGTTGAAGCAAATGGAGACCGAAGCGTTGGCACAGCTTGCCGAGCGTGCGAGGAAAAATCCGGACGGAGTGATTGTGATGCCTCGCATAGAGATTTCTAACGTAACGCACCAATCCTTCGCGTCTGAGCGTGGAAACAAGCTGGGTATGCTGCTTAGTTACGACATGAGCTTCGCTACGGATGGTGACTATGCTCATTCTCTTCAGGTTTTCCCGTTCTATGAAGATGATGATATGCGCGGTCTAATCAACATGCAGGTTCTTAGCGAAGAGATAAATCCGAAACCGGAGCCGCCATCTTATGCAACGCCTGAGATTTATGTTGACTTAAAGACACTCGTCAGTTCTGGCAGTGAGGCGTTCTACAAGCGCGGAGTTGTTTATCACTTTACAATTAAGCTGGTTCCTGATTTTGTGGGCCAGAACAAGGACAAGACTAAGTTCTGCGTAGATGAAGAAGAATTTAAAACAAACCAAAAATCACAACAGCTATGGCAGAAGATGAAGCAGGATCCAAGACCGATCGCCTATCGAATCTTTATGTCCCAAGTAGCCTGGGGTGGTGAAACGCAGCTGTCTGACCCACCAAAAATTTACTACGAGGGTTTCCTCAAAGACGGCGCCGTCAAATGTCTGCCGAATAAGAACTACAACTTCTAGATAAGGTTTGAGACCACTGACTGTCGAATGACAGAGCCGTTTAAGCCCAATGAGGATCGGCGTCAACGCCGGGTTATCGTGGATGACAGTGGCCCATCAAGAGGTCTCACGCGGAGGTGTTTCCTGGGGATGGCAGCTTTATCGGCCGCGGCATCTCTGGCCGTATCACGAGCCGCTATAGAGATGAGTAATCTCAGCACGAATGAGGGCACGAGCTTGACTATCCAGGATGCCGCTGAGCAACTTCGGAAAAAACGCATCTCTCCGGTTGAGTTAACGAAAGCCTGTCTGAATCGGATTGAACAGCTGAACCCGACGCTCAACGCATTTATTACGATTATGAGCGACTCGGCGTTAGCGACCGCGCGAGAAGCTGAAGCTGAGATTCAGCGAGGCCATTGGCGTGGTCCACTTCATGGCATCCCGATTGCGCTGAAAGATCTGGTCGATACGGCTGGTGTCCGCACAACTGCAGCCAGTGGTGTGTTCAAGGATCGCATCCCAGCACAAGACGCGGACATTGTTCGTCGACTCAAAGCTGCGGGCGCCATCATCCTGGGGAAACTCAACATGCATGAGTTCGCGTACGGCGCCAGTTCGGTTATCAGCTATTTTGGTCCAGTACACAATCCATGGGAACGAAGTTATAGCGCAGGCGGTTCTTCAAGTGGATCAGCAGTCGCTGTCGCAGCGGAACTCTGTTACTGCGCGATAGGTTCTGATACCGGCGGTTCGATTCGCCAACCTGCAGGCTATTGCGGAATTGTTGGACTCAAGCCGACTTATGGGCGAGTCAGCACGCAGGGAGTAGTTCCTCTCTCGTGGTCACTCGATCATGTGGGTCCAATGACCCGGACGGTACGTGACGCGGCCATAGCGCTTGAGACTATCGCGGGCTACGATCCTGACTCCGCACCTGTTCAAGATTTACAAAAGCCCACATCATCCTTGAAACTCGGAATACCTCGAGCGCTCTTTTACGAAGGACTACATCCGGAGATCCAGGCAGCAATCGAAACCGCTCTATCCGTGCTACAAAAACTTACAGCGAATCAACGCGAAATTGAGATTCCGGCGGTCAATGACATTGCGCTGATTGTGCAGCGAACGGAAGCTTACACCTATCACTGGGAATACTTTTCGAAGACGCCCGAACTCTACCACCCGGATACTTTGAAAAGACTCAAATCAGGAAAAGACATCACAACCGCAGAGTACGATTCTGCGCGGCGCAAATTCGATGAGCTTCGCCGGTCAGCCCAGAATCTATTTAAGAGTGTCGATCTCATTGTTACACCGACTACACCAGTCCCGCCGTTTACGATTTCGGAGCTACTCGAGGATCTGGACCAACTTCGTGCAAAGGAGCTCATCACCGTACGTAACACTCGACCGTTCAACCTACTCGGCTTGCCGACGATCTCCATTCCGTGTGGATTCACTAAAGCGGGTTTACCAATCGGTATGCAGATAACTGGTCCACCAGAAGGTGAAGCAACGGTTCTTAGCCTTGCATACGCCTATGAACGCGCAACCGAGTGGCATAAAGGCAAACCTAAGTTAGCGTGAGGAAGACAAGCTTCGCCAAGATCGTCGTCGGTCATGAACGATCTCCGATGAGGTGATTTACATGAAAGAAATGTCGACCCTGTTGCTCCTCCTTGTTCTTTGCACGTCGTTGCCCATGTCGATTGCCGCTCAGGAACGCAGAGGCCAAACAGACCAACCGAAATCCGATATTGACAAAATAGGTGCGACACTTGAATTCCTGCGACAGCGGAACGCACAGCAGTACGCCATCACGAACCCAAACGGGATCGACCAGGCCAAGTACATCACCATTGGCGGTATCGAGCAGTGGATCACAATTCGCGGCGAGGATCGGAAGAATCCAGTCCTACTGTTTCTGCACGGTGGACCAGGCGACGCGACTAGTCCATGGGGTTACGCCGGATTTCGATCATGGTTGCGCTACTTCACCGTCGTACAGTGGGACCAACGCGGTGCAGGTAGAACACTGGGCAAGAACGGATCTGCGATTGCGGAAACCATTACGATCGATCGAATGTCCAGAGATGGTACGGAACTCACTGAGTACCTATGCAAATCACTGAAGAAGGACAAGGTGATCCTCGTAGGGCACTCATGGGGTTCAATTCTCGGCATCTTCATGGCGAAAGCCCATCCGGAACTGTTCTACGCATTGGTGGGCACAGGACAAGTAGCGAATCCACTAACGAGTTACGCGATCGCCTACCAAGGTCTTGTAAGGAAGGCGAAAAGTGTAGGCGACCAGGCAGCCATCAAGGAACTCACGCAAGTTGGCCCACCCCCATATGGTGAT
>JBKPMX010000185.1:0-15655 GCA_046765655.1 Acidobacteriota bacterium | reverse complement strand
TGCTTTGCACAAAAAGTCGCTGAGCCTGCGAAGCAGGCGTCGAGCATAAAGCCTGGGGCGTTAGCCCCAGGAACAGATGCGATACGAGTTTGAGCCCGCGAGAGCGGGTGAAAGCCGCAACAATGAGAACTGTCGCCCGTTTCACGGGCTCATGATCATAACACCACTGGACCTGGGGCTGACGCCCCAGGCTTTATGCTGAACGCCTGCTTCGCAGGCTCAGCGACATTTTGTGCAAAGCCGTCTTAATCGCGGATTCCTTTGTCCGCTTTCCGTAGTAATAGCGCGCGTTAAGATACGCACGGAGCGCCTCGGCGTTTGAGGTATATCGTTTTGCGAGTGCCTGCCCTTCGACGTCCGAAAGAGTCAACGTTAAAGCGCCTGGATTATTCAGATCAAACACTGCCCACCGGCGGCGCTAGCCCCGGCGCACTGGTAGAAAACGATCTTGACGATACGGTTGGTCTCGGGTCAGGAAGAAGGGATCTGTTTTGGTATATGGACGGCAGTTGCCATACTTGTGCACATTTAAACCCGACCACAGGTCCAGTCGACTGGCTCGGGCTAAACCTGGTGACCACGGGCCACTGTGAGCCGATCGGAGACTGGATCTACACATTCACCGACACTCACGTCACCGCAGACATTGATCAGATTGACTACAGCATGTGCGATCTCAACGCGAATGAGACTCTGCACGGGGCTACTGATTGGCCCGACCTATCCGGCAATCCATTCCATTATGCGTTTCAATGTAACACTGGGGGATTACCGTGAGTCGGCATGGAAGATACCGCCGGGATATGGAACTACCCGACAGCTCCTTGATCAGCGTCGTAAGCCCAAACAGTCGGCTCAGTGACGCCTTCCGGGGCTGACAAAAACGCCTCCCCCGCGACGACCCCCCGGAGTTGTTCTCGGCGCGACGAAGAACGATCGGCGAGTTGGAATAGACCCTTGACCGAACAACGAAAAGGGGTGACTCAATAAACAGGCAGCGCTGGGGTTAAAGCCGCATGGCGATCCCACAGTTGGAAAGCGTCGACCAAAACGAAAACTAGAATCGAACGCACCAGATGCTCCGCCGTCAAAAACAGAACCGGTGGGCCAATAGTATTGGCCGCCCTGATTAGAAGTGGCGTTTGTTCTCGCTAATAGTTCCAGGAAAAGTTTAGCCTCGAGCTCTTGCCGACGAATCGCTTCTTGCTCGACTCTTTTCTTTGCGAGGTATTCATCCAGCGCCACCTCCCGCCGAGCCGCCTCGCGCCGCGCTTCCTCAAGTGAAGGCAGACCAAGATCCTTTCGACGTTCTTCCGAGGTAGCCTCACTTCTGACCCGGGCGCTTTGGTAAGGCTCCAGATCTCGGTTGGTGATCGTCCGAGTCGCTTTCTGGGTCGTCGTCGTCAACGGCGCCTCAACGTGAGGAGCACTACTGCGGCCCAAAAAGCTTCCCGCAGAATCGTTGTTCGCACGTTCGGTCGCGGCAATATCGATTGACGTCAGAAGATACGAAATATTGACGTCTGGGGCCGCCTCGTAAATAACGGCATTCGAAGTGACAATGAAATTGTCTGGAATCTCAACCCGTTTGCCCCCGTAGAACACGATCGTATAGGCGCTGGCGATTGTCCACGTGACAAAGATCAAGAATGTCATACTTATGACCCGCTTACAGATAGACCTGACTGTGCGCATACTCACCTCCCCTTGTCTGATGGTCTGAGCTACTACGATTCTCGAAGCAAGTTTCACGTCGAGAAGGATGGCTTGCCGCTTATTGCCGTTTCTCAGCCCGTAATCGCGGCCAGGGTTCAAATCCTTCACCATCAATTGTCCAGAAGTTACGGCTGAATTCTAAAACAACTTAATCAACGCTGCCACCTCCGCCGGCAGGCTGGACAATCGGACCGTTGGATCAATCTGACCTTGATTCATTCGCGGGAGCTAAGAGAGCAAAAGGAGTTGGTTCTGAAGGTTCACTTGATCTTGCAGGAACTGACAAATGAATCAACGGCCTTCCGGAACCGAGTGATTGTCGACCGTGAGAAGAATCGGGAGAATATTGAGTAGCTTACAAAATGGACAATCGTTGCATCTCGGGAGAAGAAACCCTGCCGGTATCATTCAAATCCCTCGCGCACCAGCGGGTAACACGTCCCCATGACAACAGCTGACCAGCTTCGTTAATCATGTAGAGCGGCGCTGCTGAAACACCGTGCGTTGGATCGTGAAGAAGGTAGTTTCCAAGCATCCCCATTCGTGCGATCAGTTCCCGCCCGTCTGGAAGCGCGTAAATCCCGTTCTCTCTCAATTCAATTGGGTCAGTCACAGCATGACAATAGAAGCCGGCTATTAAGGGGCGGTTACAGAGAAATGAATTGATCTTTAAGTCTGTGAGGAAGAAACAATCGCTCATCCGCAGTTTAATAAGAGACCGCTCGGAGTAGTTCCCGTACAATAGTTTCGATCGGAGTTTCGAACTTATGAAATACGTACCAGATGGAATGCCTCGAGTAATTCCACGGATCGCCGTCGATGATCCGCAGGGTCTTGTAGAGTTTATTAAGCATGTCTTCGACGCAAGCGGCGAATTTCAGACACAGCGACCAACGGAGCTCCGAATCGGCGACTCTCTCATCATGGTGGGATCAACAGTCGAGCGCGAACCGATGCCTGCCTTCCTCTATGTGTACGTGGAAGACACCGACGCCGCTTTTTCGTTGGCTCTTACGTACGGTGCCAAGCCGATGGAGCAACCGCAGGAAACGCCTTACGGTGATAGGCGCGGGATGATTCGCGACCGTTGGGGTAATACCTGGCAGATCGCCACTCATCGCGGCCAGTTCAAGGGTTGATCCTATTGCTCAGAACCATCGTCCTGGTTCGGAGCTAACCAACGAGCAACATTACTAACGTACGTCTTCACGTCATTGAGTTTTTCAGGTTCTTCTCTGATCTGGTGGCCCGGCGGCTCAAGCAGGAAACTCGGACATCCCTTTGAAATATCCCAGTTGTAGTCAACGAAGTGATGGAAGCTGGATTCGGCAATTCCTCGACCCAGTTTGTTCCCGTGACTGTCGATAGCGGTTTCAAAAGCAACAATCAGATTGAAGGAACGACCAGTTACGCGGCTTACACCAGTAGCGATCACACGTGCATGCCTCTCCTCTTCTGGTACTCCAACGGCTCCTTCGTGTGGGTGTGCTGGAAAGTACTCAATCACATCTGAGCTGGAACCCGGATCAAGTAAGATTCGGTGGGTTGGATCTAACGCAGTAATTGTTTGGTAATCACCATTGCTGCCCGAATGATAGTTGGGCCATGAAATCGCCGCTGTGTCTAGATCATCCCGCACATGTCGCGACGTATCCGGATCCGGATGCTTCGTGTGGAAGAAGTGCGCGTTTCCTAAACCACCTAAGGTACAAAGCGATGATCCCAAATCATGATGATCGCGCGTCGTTAGAATGCCGCCTCCTCTCTGTCGAAACCGAGTAATCCCCTGACAATCAGCAACGCTTAATCCATCGCCTGAGTCGACAGCAAACAGCCAGAGTTCATCGAATTCCGTGTCTTCCAGTTTACTCAAGATCTTATCGTCGCCATCTGCATTTGTGTCGCGATTGCGTGTGGTGACGTCGCACAGACGTTCACCAGCGCTGTCTGTTAACGAGCTTAAATGATCGCGTAACAAAGAAAACCGATCGATATTCCAATCGTCCTGGACGGGAGGAATAGTCGTTTGCAAGAGTATTCGAATTGGCATGCTCATGGTTCAATAGTAACCCTCCCGCGGAATGACGCGAAACTCACACTAACCTTTTCCCTCCCACAGAGTTTTAATCACAATGACGGCGGTATGATGCAGTTTGCCTTCTAGAGAAACTTATCCTCGCCGCAGTTTCTGTAGATCCAGCCTGCTTGGAGAGTCGCCCACAGCCTTGCTAACCTAACGACATGACGATTAAGAGATTGGATCACGCTAGCGTCGTCGTCGACGACCTTGCAGCCGCTGTCGCTTTTTTCACGGCACTCGAGATGACGGTCGAAGGCGAGGCCGCCCTCCAAGGCCCGTGGGTGGATCGCGTCAACGGGCTCGAAAATGTCCAAGTCGACATCGTTATGATGCGGACGCCGGACGGGCATGGTCGGCTTGAGCTAACAAAGTTTCGCAATCCAAAACTGATCCCGATTGAACCGGCAATCGCACCGCCGAACACGCTGGGACTGCGGAGCATCATGTTTACGGTCGATCGGGTCGACGACGCTGTAGCTCGTCTACGCACCAAGGGTGCCGAACTCATCGGCGAGGTGGTCCAGTACGAGAACAAATACAGGCTCTGCTACATGCGAGGGCCTGCGGACATCATCGTCGCGCTGGCAGAGGAACTCTCCTGAGGTATTCAGCGCCGTCCGAGACACCGCTGCCCAGCACTAAAGGATAAGCTGCCTCCCGATGTTTGGGACTATCCAACGGCCTAGTGAACTAATTAGAAGTCAGCTAAGAAGGAGTAACAATGAATCAAGCATCAGCTCAAAAGCAAACCGACGGAGTACGACGTAACGATGCCGTCAACGCCGGCGTCAAAGCAGTCGACATGAAACTTGAGGTAATCGTAATTCCCGTATCCGATACCGAACGCGCGGAACAGTTCTACCAGAAACTCGGATGGCGCCAAGACGTCACGCCTCCCGGCTCTGGTGTTTTCCAATTCACGCCGCACGGATCTTCGTGTTCGATACAATTCGGCAACGGTCTCACTTCAGCTGTCCCCGGTTCGGCGCAGAGAACATATCTGATTGTTTCTGATATCGAGGCAGCGCGCGACGCCATCGCCGCCGCGGGCATTGAGGTAAGTGAGATCTTCCACCTGGGTCCGAATGGTCCAGTGGGTGGTCCGGATCCGCAACATGGCACCTACCGATCGCTCGCTACCTTCAGCGATCCCGATGGTAATAGTTGGCTGCTTCAGGAAATTACTGCACGACTTCCCGGCCGCATCGATTCGGGCATGACTTCGTTCAGTTCTGTGACTGATCTCATAACCGCGCTTCGACGAGCGGAGGCGGCGCATGGAGAACACGAGAAACGAACCGGTGTGCGTGATGCGAATTGGGCCGACTGGTACGCAGCATACATGGCGGCGGAACAAGCCGGAACCGAACTGCCTCAGTGAGCAACCAAAGATGACTGACCGTCCACTATCGATACCAGTGATTCTGGGAACCACTCGCAAAGGTCGCGCTAGCGAACAGATTGCTAAGTTTGTTTTCCAACAGGTGCAGAAGCGCGAAGGTGTTGAGACAAAGTTCATCGACATTCTGGAACTTAAGTTCCCGATCGATGATGCTGGCGAAGCAATCAAAGACCCCGGGTTCGCAGAGACGATCATGCACGCTGACGGAATTGTGATCGTCACACCTGAGTACAACCGAGGATATCCAGGATTGCTAAAGCACGTTCTGGATACAAATTTGAAAGAGTACATTCACAAAGCTGTGGGAATATGTGGAGTGTCTGCCGGAGGTTTTGGTGGTACGCGGGTGATTGAGAACATGCTTCCTGTGTTACGAGAACTTGGTCTTGTCACAATTTTTTGGGACGGAAACTTCTCCGGTGCGCGAGGTCTTTTCGATCAACAAGGGAATATGAAAGACCGCGAGGCACACGAGAAGCGCATCGACAAGTTTCTCGGTGAGTTAATCTGGATGAGCAAGGTACTCCGGTACGGTCGCGATAACGTTGCGCTCTGATTGATGAGCCGCACAATAACTGTCGACGATGGACACCACGGGCTTCAGCCAGTGGTGTCTGCGACAGGCTGCCAATTTCTATGATGAAAGAAGCCAAAATGATCTGCCCCAAGTGTGGTGCTGAAATGAATCATCACGCTACTAAAGTTGACTACGATGCTGACGACGCCATGTCACCCGACCCGGCCTTCGATGGAGTTCTCGAAGAAGTACATAGCTGCCCTATGTGTGGCTATATGGCATTGCGGGAGGCTAACTGAGGTCGAAATGGAAATCCGAAAGGCGGGTCTCATACGTATTTAGTTACGGCAATCAGTATGCATCGGCAACAAACGATCTTCATCGCGCTCTTATTCATTTTGGCAGTTGCACTTGTCGCACTTGGCTATTCAACCGGCCAGGGGCCGCTGGGCGTAGTAAGCACGAGTATTTCGCGTCTGACATCAGGAGAACAAATGATCTCTTCTGGAACCGTCGTTGAGGAAACCAAAGCTCCTACAGCGCCCGAAATCTCCAGCGGTCAGTGGATCAACTCCGAACCGCTTTCGCTGAAGAACCAACATGGACGTGTTGTGTTGCTCGAGTTCTGGACATTCGCCTGCTACAACTGCCGCAACACCTTACCCACCGTCAAAAAATGGGACGCGCAGTACCGTGATAAAGGCCTAACGATTATCGGCGTGCACACTCCAGAATTGGACTATGAAAGAAATGTAGACAATTTGCGGAAGGAAGTTGCAGCGCTCGGCATTACCTATCCGGTAGTTACTGACAACGACTACGCGACGTGGCAGACATACAAAGTTGAAGCTTGGCCGACTTTGTTCGTGCTCGACAAAGAAGGACGAGTGCGTTGGACACACGTTGGCGAAGGCGCGTATAACGAAACAGAAGACGTGATCAAGAAACTCTTAGCTGAACAGGAACCAGCAAAGAGCGCCGCCGCCAATCTTTAATTATCCTCCAACAACAGAATTGGTTTGGCAGACGCGTCTAGAACAGACGAGGCGTTTTTGTCTTACTGCGTCAACGCTTGTTGGCCTAACAATACCGAGATGGCAGCGGAGTCAAAAACAGCGATCATTGCTGCAATAGTGGGAAATGTCGCGATTGCTATCACGAAGTTTGTCGCGGCATTTTTTACCGGAAGCTCTGCCATGCTTTCTGAGGCAATCCATTCCATTGTTGATACTGGCAATGGTGGTTTGATGTTGTATGGAATGCACCGCAGTCGCAAGCCAGCCGACGAAGAGCATCCTTTCGGTCATGGACGTGAACTTTACTTCTGGACTCTTATCGTAGGCGTCCTCGTCTTTGGCATAGGCGGCGGAATGTCAGCGTATCAAGGAGTCACCCATATCTTCCATCCTGCCGCTCTCGAAGACATGTCCTGGAACTACGTCGTGCTGGCACTCGCAGCAGTATTCGAGGGCACAACATGGTACTTCGGATGGAAGGCGTTCGGGGCCGAACGCCACGGGCAAGGAATCTTTGAGACTATTCACACCAGCAAGGATCCGACGAGTTTTTCCGTCCTGTTGGAGGACTCGGCCGCACTGCTCGGAATCGCCATCGCTTTCATCGGTATCTTCCTCGCAAATCAATTGAACGAGCCGCGTCTCGACGGCGTTGCATCGGTAACAATTGGGATTCTGCTTTGCTGTGTTGCCACTCTGATGGTCTATGAGAGCAAGGGGCTATTGATTGGTGAGGGTGTTGATCGCAAGACACTTCAAAGTCTGCGCGAGATCATTGAGGCTGACCCGGACGTAGCGCACGTGCAACACCTACACACAATTTATCAGGGCCCGAAGACAGTTACGTTGGTTATCGAACTGCGCTTTCAGGACACGATCTCAGCAACAGATATAAGAAGCGCAGTGGAGCGATTGGAAACCACCGTACGCGGTCGGTACTCAGATATAAAACACGTCTTCTTCGGGTCGGCGGCAATAACCGGCGACGGTCGGCTTTAATTACTCGCTCAATACTCGATGCACAAACGAAACCACCACCGATCCTTCACCAACGGCTGAAGCTACACGTTTGATGTTTCCGGCGCGTACATCACCAACGGCAAAGACGCCAGGCAAACTCGTTTCAAACAACGTCGGCCGACGACTCAACGACCAATTCGCCCGTTTCAAGTCGTCTTCGGAAAGATCTGATCCAGTCTTGATAAAGCCGGCATCATCACAAGCAACACACCCATCGAGCCATGCTGAGTTTGGTATTGCGCCAATCATCGAGAACAGCGCACTAATCTCATGTGTCTCAACTTTCCCTGTCTTGTTGTTCCGCCACTGAACAGATTCCAACTGATCATCGCCATGCAGTGAAGTGACTTCAGTTTCAGTCAGCAACTCAATTTTCTGACTCTCATCTATTCGCCGGATTAAGTAGCGCGACATTGTTTTCGCGAGAGTGCGGGCGCGTACGAGCAGATAAACTCGCTTCGCCGTTTGTGAAAGAAAGACCGCGGCTTGTCCCGCCGAGTTAGACCCGCCGACCACGGCGACTTCCTGACCCCCGCATAACTGTGACTCAAGACGGGTCGCAGCGTAATAGACACCGTTACCCTCAAAGCGAGACAGGTTTTCCAATGGCAGTCTCCGATACTGTGCTCCAGTTGCAATCACAATGGTGCGGCTCGGCAAGATCTCACGATGGTCGAGTTTCAATCCGTACGGTCGTCGGTCGCACGACAGCCCTCTCGCTTCTCTTGCGATTAACAGTTCGGCACCGAACTTCTGCGCTTGCGCGTACGCGTTTCCGGCGAGTTCGTGTCCGGAAATTCCCATCGGGAAACCGAGGTAGTTTTCAATTTTGGAGCTAGCTCCCGCTTGACCGCCTGGTGCCTGTGACTCAACGACCAGAACGTCCAAGCCTTCTGACGCGCCATAGACTGCAGCTGCGAGACCTGCTAATCCAGCCCCGACCACGATTAGGTCTCTGATATGCTCTCGATCGATCGCAACGTTGAATCCAAGGCACTCACCTATCTCTTGGCTGGAGGGATTTCGCAACACCAGACTGCGTCGGCATATCAGCACCGGCAAATCTGCGATCGATACGCCAACCCGATCTAACAGTTCCTGGACCTCCGCATCGCGTTCGACATCGATATAGGAGTAGGGCTGATAATTGCGGGTGAGAAATTCCTTTATGCGCAGCGTATCGAGCGAGTGCGACGAGCCGATGACAATTAGATCGCCTATCTTGCGAGCGATCAACTCCAGTCTTCTTAGAATGAATGACCGCAGAAAGACATCACTCAATTCGCTATCCGTCTGCACAAGCGACAGCAGCGATTCGCGATCAAGCTCGATGAGTCGTGAAGCTTCAGCGGCGCGTATCCGAACGAAACCGGGACGGCCGGTAAGGAGACTCAATTCACCTGAAAACATTCCTGGACCGCAAACAGCGATCGCGTTTTCTCGCTGATCATCGATCTGTAGAATCTCGAGCTTGCCGGCTAACACGACGAAGAATCGAGCGGCCTGTTGATTTGGCTCGGCTACCGCTTCCCCCGCAGCTACTTCTCGAATGCGGCCGTGCGCCTTCACTCGCGCTTGCTGATCAGCGCTGAGCGCAGGAAACATTTCATCCGGCGATGATCCTGGTAGCAATTCGGCCATTTGATTTTGCTTCTAAGTCGAGTAACTTACCGAGCAGATGAAGCGGATCGCAACGATTGTGGCTTGGTACTGGTTCATTTTGGTTTCAAGTCTGTGCGCAACCTCTCCGTTCTCTCCTCTCTTACGGTTTCCGTATCAACTTACATAACCGCAGAGGCGCCGAGGACGCAGTGGTTGCGCAGAGACTTGAAACTGAACCAGCACCCAAGTGGCCGTGTGGCGCTCGCACTGAAGCGGCATGGAATCACAAACGTGCGACCGCTGACTGGTGGGCTGCAAGGGTGGTTGGAACGCGGGTACCCACTCGCGTCCGCGCAAGTTAACGCATAAGAGAATTCACGAAGCTCTGATCAAGTGCGCGCGATTCAGTACCGTTCGCGGTAGCGAATGGCCAGAACTCAACACCAACATCATTTCCACTGCGCACTGAGTCCTGGCCGTCCGCTACCGCGAACGGTACTGAATCGCGGATCCTCGACTTGATCACAGCTTCCTTCAATTTGTCTCCGGCTGTAGTGAAGGATCAATGTTTGGCGTGTTGCGGTCTCAGTGCTTCTTAAGCTCCAACTTGGCGATTGCCTCACTATGTACTTCGTCAGGACCGTCGGCGAGTCGCAAGGTTCGGACCTGGGCCCAGGCGCTCGCAAGGAACGTGTCCTGCGACACACCTGCACCGCCGTGCGCCTGAATCGCACGATCAAGTACACGTAGCGTCATGCTCGGAACGACCACTTTGATCATCGCGATCTCCGCGCGTGCTACTTTATTGCCAACCGTGTCCATCATCTGAGCAGCTTTCAAGACCAACAGTCGCGCTTGTTCGATCTCCATTCGCGATTGCGCAATGTCGGCGCGTATCGTTCCCTGCTCTGCCAGTGGTTTTCCAAACGCGACGCGCTTTTGCACACGCTTACACATTGTTTCCAACGCACGCTCCGCAACGCCGATGCACCTCATGCAATGATGAATGCGTCCGGGGCCCAGCCTTCCCTGCGCAATTTCAAAACCACGCCCTTCACCCAGCAAGATGTTCGACACTGGAATACGCACATCTTTGAATGAAACTTCAGCATGTCCGTGCGGAGCGTGATCGTAACCAAACACCGTTAACAGCCGCTCCACTTTCACACCAGGAGCATCCATCGGTACCAGGACCATTGACTGTTGCTTGTGTTTCGGCGCCGTGACGTCAGTCTTACCCATGAAGATCGCTATCTTGCAACGTGGATCACCAGCGCCTGACGACCACCATTTAAGTCCGTTGATGACATACTCTTCTCCGTCGCGAACAATGCTCGACTCGATGTTCGTCGCATCAGAGGAAGCGACACCCGGCTCGGTCATCGCAAAACATGAACGGATCTCGCCGCCAAGAAGCGGCTTCAGCCAGCGTTCCTGTTGCTCGGCAGTTCCATAACGCGCGAGGACTTCCATGTTACCGGTGTCAGGCGCGGAACAATTGAATACCTCGGGCGCCATTACACTGCGCCCCATAATCTCGCATAACGGCGCATACTCCAGATTCGTGAGCCCCGCCCCGCTTTCAGACTCCGGCAGGAAAAGATTCCACAGCCCTTCAGCACGAGCCATTACCTTCAACTCCTCAACCATCGCTGTTGGCGTCCAGCGTGAGGCTGCAATCTCCTCATGGAATTTCTGCTCGTTTGGATAGATGTGCTGGTGCATGAACGCAGTCAGGCGCTGTTGCAGTTCGCGTGTTTTTTCGGTCGGCTCCAGGATCATTTTGTATCTACCTCAAGGCCTGCAAGAGTCAGATCTCGCTCGACTCAGGTGTACTTGTTCGTGTTTTTTCGGTGATTTCGTGGATCGCTCTCGTTTTGCCAGAGTAAGAACGATCCACGAAATAACGCGAAAAAACACGAACCTCGATTACCACTGTTATCCATTTTAGACGCAACGTTCTCTACCTTACCGAAACGTGCGCAGTTCAGGTGTAGTAAGGTGCGGCACGGCATTGAACTGAAATAACTGCAAACGGTCCGCTCGCAATCGCAAGCTCGTGTATGACGAGTTATATAACACGCCGGCCAACTGTCTGACGTGTGCATCAGTAACGCCGAGAGCGAGACCGGTCAACAGACCTGTAGGAGTCGCGGATGTGGATACTAAGACATTAGCTCGAGGCGGAAGACTCTTGACCTTTGAAAGACAGCTGCGAACGCGATCCTGAAACTGCTTCCACGTCTCACCACCGTATGACAATGCTCCCGAGATCCAGGCGTCAACCATCTTCGTATCGCAGGGTCGCCACTGGCGGTGAACCTTTGCGTCAGTCACTCCAACGTTCTGTCTTATCTCGCGGCGCATCTCTTCGTACTCCGCGCGAAACTCTTCATCGATCTCAGAGAGTTTCGGGCCGAGCTCGCGATAGATGTCTGTCAGATCAAATTCATTCCACTGATCGTCTACAGTTACCATCGGAAAAGAGACGCGCGCCTGGTCGTAAACACTTTTTACGGCTGCCGCCGTTTGTCGTTGTCGTTGCATCGCGCCGGAGTAGACGACATTGAATTCGAATTGCTGGGCCAAAAAGTATTCACCGAGCAACCGCGCCTGTTGTTGACCGAGATCGGAAAGTGAATCATACGCTTCGCGCGTACCGGCTTGACCATGCCGAACGAGATAGATATTGCTCAAATGCGGTTCTCCATGGCCATGAACTCGATCAGGAACAGTCAGATTCCGCTCGTGTTATTTGTTCGTGTTTCATTCGTGTGCTTTCGTGGATGTCCTCGTTTCCCAGCGCAAAGGAACGATCCACGAAATCACACGAAGAACACGAAATTTACTCCGTTATCGACTTAGAGGCAGCCAAAAATTTAGAGGTAGTAGCGCCCCGCCTGTATCACAGCATCCGCAATGCGTCGCCGTGCGGCGACCGCATCAAAGGGAGCCTGATCGGAAAGTGAGCGGATATCTGAAATGAGTGTGCCGTACTCGCGATCGGCTGGCATTGCGTTCACGGCTTGTTTCGCAGCGTGTTGAAGACGATCGAACGCGTCGGCAACGTGCACTCGAGTAATGTCGATCTGAACGCCACAACTGTCCTTAGCGCGATTGAGCAACAGCTTTTCCGTACGTAACAAGCCGCTCTCAGACGCATATAGCTCAATGATCATGTCTGCGATAAACCCGAGTAACTCTTGTTCGGTTGTAAGCGACTCGCCAAAGTAGTCTTGAGCGTGAGTGAGTAAGCTAATCACCAAACGTTTCCCGCGAGTCAACAGATCACGTTCCGAAACAAATGTCGGATCTTTCGAGGCTCCACCCTCCAACTCGACGTCACCGTGCACCCCTTTGCGGAGTACTCGCGTGGTGATGATTAGCCGATTGATCTCGTTTGTTCCTTCGTAGATTCGAGTAATCCGCGCGTCGCGATAAGCGCGTTCGGCCGGGAATTCCCGCGAATAGCCGTAACCACCGAACACCTGCAACGATTCATCAACGACTCTCGCCAACGCCTCACTGGTCCATACTTTATTAATCGAACACTCGACGGCGTAGCCCTCGATCGCTTTCAACACACGATTGTGGTCGAGTTGATCGATTGCCTCAAGCGCTCGATCAACATCGCCGAGCGTTCGATAAACCATCGCGTCGCCGATGTAGCAGCACACTGCCATTTCGGCGAGCTTCTGTTTTATCAATCCAAACTCAGCAATCGCTCGACCGAATTGACGGCGTTCAACTGCGTAACGAACCGCACGCGTTAGCGCTTGTTTCGCGCTGCCAATATTGCGCGTGCCAAGTTTCAGACGACCCAGGTTAAGAATGTTGAAGGCGACTTTGTGACCTTCTCCAACTCTGCCGAGAACGTTCTCCACCGGCACCTTTACGTTGTCGAGAATGAGGGCCGTCGTCGAAGATCCGTCAAGACCGAGCTTTGGTTCTTCTCGGCCGCTTACGACTCCCATCTCACGTTCAACGATGAATGCGGTGAACTTTTCGCCGTCGACCTTCGCAAAAATCGTGAAGAGATCAGCAAAGCCACCGTTCGTGATCCACATCTTCTGTCCGTTGAGAACGTAATGCTTGCCATCCTCAGTCAGTGTGGCTTTAGTCGACGCAGCGAGAGCATCGGATCCTGAGCCCGGTTCAGTCAAAGCGTAAGCGCCGATCATTTCGCCGCTCGCAAGTTTCGGCAGATATCTTTGCTTCTGCGACTCAGTGCCAAAGTAGACAATCGGAAGTGTCCCTATTGTCGTGTGTGCCCCAAGTGAGCCGGCAAAGGAGGGAATAATGCCAATCTGTTCGCCGACATAAGCCGAGGAGACTTTGTCGAGACCAAGACCGCCGTACGCTTCCGGGATGTCGACTCTCAACAGATCCAACTCGCCTGCCTTGAGCAGCAACTCGCGGATGAGTGTCCAGTCTTTCGCATAAATCCGTTCGACCACCGGTATGACTTCAGTCCGCATGAAGTCAGCGGCGATGTTTCCGACCATCTGCTGGGCGGCTGACAGGTCTTCGCGAGTAAAGACGTGATCGCATTCGGGAGTAGAGTGTAGAAAGTCGATGTTTGGTTGAATCGCTTCCGCTGTTGCCATAGTTTTATTGACGCATTGCAAAATTCGGTTGTATAAGAGCCTACCGGACGGTCGGTAAAATAGCATTCGCTAAGCAAAGGCCGCAAGCAAAGCATTTATCCCGCAAAGGCGCCAAGGCGCAAAGAGGAAGGTCAGGATTTGCTTCGCGCCTTTGCGCCTTTGCGGGAATTCTCTTAACCCGAAAATTTTGTAGCCAACTCAGAAAGGCGCCGCCTAATAATGCGAGTAAGCTCCAAGGCATGGTTCGCTCTATCTGTGCTCTTCGCTATCAACACCCTCAACTTCTACGATCGGCAGATCCTGGGAGCAGTAGGAGAGACGGTGCGCGAAGAGTGGAGGCTTAGCGACACCGCACTCGGTTCGCTTGGTACTGCGTTCACTCTTCTTTACGCTGCCGTCGGGGTTCCACTCGGAAGGCTAACTGATAAATTCTCGCGGCGCTGGATCTTGTTTGCAGGGGTCACTCTCTGGAGCTTGTTGACAGCGGCTTCCGGACTGGCGCGAAACTTCACCGAACTTTTCGTCGTGCGGCTGGGAGTAGGAAGCGGCGAAGCTGCTTGTGCACCAGCGTCGGCGTCATTAATAGGTGATCTGTTTCCAGCTTCGCGCCGTGCCAAGGCGCTCTCAGTTTTTATGATGGGTTTGCCGGTCGGGATCGCGCTGAGTTTTTTGGGCAGCAGCCTGCTGGAACATCGCTTTGGCTGGCGGTCGACTTTCTACATCGCTTTGATCCCAGGCGTCATGTGCGCGCTGCTTGCGCTAATAATTTCCGAGCCTGCACGCGGCGCAGCCGAGGTCCATCAGATCACTTCATCCAAACGAAAAGGCTCCCCATACCTTCTTGTGCTTTCCATTCCCACAATGTGGTGGATCATTGCTTCTGGTGCACTTCACAACTTCAACATGTACGCGATTGGAGCGTTTCTTTCGCCTTTCCTTCAGCGCGTTCATCACGTCAACAAGTTAAACGCCGGAATGATCTCGATGGTTGTTTACGGACTCGCCGGTGTCCCGGGCCTGATCGTCGGCGGACTGCTGAGCGATCGCCTGGTCAAGCATAAACGAAACGGTCGCCTCGTTTTGTCGAGTATTGCGATCTTCATTTCTGCGCCGCTGATGTATCTCGGTCTGAGTAGAGCGGTGGGAGATTTAACCGGCTTCATAATATTTACGGGACTTGGCATGGCCGCGATGTACGTCTACTACGCAACTGTTTACTCCGCAATTCAGGATGTGATCGAGCCTGCTCTTCGCGGAACGGCGATGGCACTGTATTTCTTCGCGATGTATGTGCTCGGCGCGTCGCTTGGTCCAGTTGGCATGGGTTTTCTAAGCAGCTATTTCACGCGCCAAGCCGCGTTGGCTTCCGGTGTGACTGACACATCGTTCCAGGCATTGCGACCATTCGCTGCTGAGGGATTGCACTCGGCACTGTACGTCGTTCCCGTATTCGGCGTTCTGCTCGGACTCGTATTGTTTGCCGCGTCGCGCACCGTGGCGAAGGATATGGAGAAACTTCAAAGCTGGATGCGCGATTCTGTCACGCCCGATGTGAAGGCAAAGGCTTACGCCAACGCAGCGGATTAACAAGGAGTGTCCTAATTTGTAGGGGCGTCCTCTTGGGAGTGCGGTGGCCTGTCACCGCTTTAACCCTTGGATCCTAAACTCGCAATCAAAGCGGTGACAGGTCACCGC
>JBKPMX010000184.1:0-21363 GCA_046765655.1 Acidobacteriota bacterium | reverse complement strand
ATCTCACAGGAAGAGGAACCAATGAGAATAAGAAGCAACGCGACAATGGGAGCCGTCTTTTCATTCAACCACTCGATGCGCATTGACATCGGTCGCTTCGCTCCCGTTCTTTCATGCCGCTGATCGATCCTAGAACGGACTCAACTTGAAACTGATCTCCGGTGCGCGACTATTCAAGGTTCCGATACTCAACAGGTCAACGCCAGCATCGGCAAATGCTCGTGCCGTTTCCACAGTGACACTACTGCCGCTCGATTCAATCGAAACCGTCTCAGATAACTCTCTAGCACGAGTGATTATTGGCCGCGCATCAGCGACCGAAACATTTTCCAGAATCAGATTGTCGGCGCCATTGTCGATCGCGTGCGCAACCTCGGTTTGGTCCGAAACCTCGACGGCAATCTTGTAAAGGTGCCCCAACCTTTCCTTCGCTGCTTTCACAGCGGCAGCGAGCCCGCCACTCATCGCCGCGTGATTCGCGGTGATCATAACCCCATCGTCCAGACCAAAGCGGCCGCTGCTTCCGCCGCCGAGTGTTACTGCATACCGCTCCAACATCCTGAGCCCGGGGGTCGCTTCGCGCGAATCGACAATCTGCGTGTGGGTTCCGGCTACAGCTTGTACAAACTGATTCGTGAGTGTCGCCACGCCCGACAGATGCTGAATCAGATTGAGCGCGACACGCTCACCCGCCAACAACACATCAGCAAAGCCAACTACTCGCGCGATTAACTTCCCAGCTTCAATCTGCTCGCCGTCTGCCACAAACGCTTCGAGCTGTTGTTGCGAATCGAGTGTAAGAAAAACCTCTTCAGCAGCTTCGAGCCCTGCAACGATCATCGTTTCGCCCGCGACGAAACGGCCTCGAGCGCGGGTGTTGCGAGCAAGAATCGCCTGGCTCGTCAGATCCCCACGCCCAAGGTCCTCGCGCAGAAACAACGCGATTTGCGAATAAAGCGCGCCTTCGTCGGTCCAATTCATTGGAGGTTCTCGATCAGTTGTTGTAGCTGAGACGTTCGTTGAGCGATTTCAGTAATCCGTGATCTGACTTCCTGCACGCGTTCAGCGGGCGCGCGCTCAACGAAGTTTGGGTTGCCCAGTTGCGCTTCCAGCTTCGTAGCTTCAGCCCGAAGCTTCTCTTGTTCGCGCTGGAGTCGCTGGACCTCCTGTTGGAAATCAATCAAGCCCTCAAGCGGCAGCGCCAATTCTGCGCCGCCAACTAAAACTGCACGGGCAGAGGCTTTTGGCGCGTCCAGTTGTTCGCTGATGGAAACGTCTGAGGCACGAACGATGCGCGCAATCTGCTCCTTCGCAGCTGTAAATACCCGCCGCAACTTTTCATCAGGCGCACCGATGATCACCCGCACACGCTCGCCGGGTTTGATGTTCATCTCCGAGCGGATATTTCGAACACGTGAAATCAGATCGATTGTCGCCGCCATTTCTGACTCCGCCTGCTCGTCGACCAGCTTCGCCGAGCCTTGCGGAAAAGCCGCAAGCATTATCGAAGGCGACGCGCCTGAATAGGACGGATGAAGTAGCTTTTCATCGGCGCCAGGCAGGCGCTGCCAAAGTTCTTCCGTGATGTAAGGCATAAACGGATGGAGCAGTCGTAGTGCCTGGTCGAGGATTGTGAGCAACCGCGATCTCGACTCAGTGCGCTCCGCACTTGCCTCTTCGCTAATCACATCAGCCTTGGTCAGCTCGATATACCAATCACAAAAATCATCCCAGAAGAAGTGATAAAGCAGCTGCACCGCCTGGTGAAAATCGTACTCAGCCAATGCCCGGTTGAGATCGAGAGCGGTCTTATTCAGCCTCGAGATCATCCAGCGATCATGCAACGCCAGGTTTGAATCGTTTGCCGCGATTAATGCGGGATCAATACTCGCACCTTCCGAATACAGCAAGGCGAACCGGGCCGCATTCCAGATCTTGTTGGCGAAGTTTCGATACGACTCGACTTGCTTCTCATTCCACCGAGTGTCAGTGCTTCCGACCTGAGCGAGCGTCAAACGCGTGGCGTCAACACCGTACTTATCGAAAACATCGAGCGGGTCGATGCCGTTCATCTTTGTCTTCGACATCCGCTGGCCCTGCGCATCGAGAACAGTGCCGGTGATGTACACGTCTGCGAATGGCTCGCGACTTATAAACTTCGTACCCATCATCACCATTCGCGACACCCAGAGGAAAATGATGTCGCGCGCGGTAACGAGAACTGATGTCGGATAGAACGTCTTGAGATCTTCAGTCTCCCTGGGCCAACCGAGCGTTGAAAATGGCCACAGTGCTGAAGAGAACCAGGTATCAAGTACATCCGGATCTTGCGTCAGCTCGTCGGTGCCCGCTCGCTCGCGCGCTTCTTCGATCGATCGGGCAACAATCACTTCGCCGGAAGATGTGTACCACGCTGGAATCTGATGACCCCACCAAAGCTGTCGGGAGATGGTCCAATCGCGAAGATTTTCGAGCCAGTTTGTATAAACCTTTTCGTAGGGCACCTCCGGAGTGAATCGTGGGAGGTGTTTGCGGTTCATTAAATCGAGGGCGAGATCCCGCAGTGGCTCCATTCGCATGAACCACTGCGTTGAAATCAACGGCTCGATCACTGTCTTGCATCTTTCGCATTTCGAGATCGAGAACTCGTAGTCGACTACCTTGTCCAGCAGACCAATTCGCTCAAACTCCTCAACAACCTTCGCTCGTGCTTTATATCGATCGAGACCGGCGAAATCAGCTCCAGCATCAACCGTCATCTTCGCATGAGGATCAATGACAACAACTTGAGGCAAGTTGTGGCGCACACCCATCTCGTAATCGTTCGGATCGTGCGCGGGGGTTACTTTCACAGCGCCGGTTCCAAACTCAGGGTCGACGAACTCATCAGCTATGATTGGAATCTCGCGATCAGTAAGAGGCAAAAGAATGGTCGCGCCAAGCAGTTTCGAATACCGGGCATCATTTGGGTTCACAGCCACTGCTGTGTCGCCCAACATCGTCTCGGGTCGAGTAGTTGCGACCGTGAGCCGCTCGTCACTACCTTTGATTGGGTATTGCAAGTAATAGAGCTTTCCGGATTCAGGCAGTTTCTCAACTTCAAGGTCTGACAACACCGTCTGATCATTAGGACACCAGTTCACGATACGGTTGCCGCGATAGATGAGTCCCTCTTCATAAAGCCTGACAAACTCTTCGCGCACAGCCCGCGATAAGTCTTCATCCATCGTGAACTTCTCACGCGACCAATCAACTGATGCTCCTTCGCGTCGCATCTGCACAGTGATTTGCCCGCCCGACTCGTTCTTCCACTGCCACACGCGTTCAACAAACTTCTCCCTACCAAGCTCCTGCCTGCTCTTTCCTTCCTTCTTTAACGCGCGAACGACCATCAACTGTGTGGAGATACCCGCGTGGTCGATGCCGGGCAACCAGAGAGTGCGAAAGCCGCTCATGCGTTTGTAGCGCGTAAGCACGTCCATAAACGTGTGTTGGAGAGCATGGCCCATGTGCAGTGAGCCAGTAACGTTTGGTGGAGGAATGACGATACTGAAAACCGGCGCATTTGGATCGCGATTGATCTCGGGAGCGAAATAGCCACTTTTCTCCCAGCGTTCGTAGTGGTGCTGTTCGGCTTCTTGGGGGTCGTATTGTTTAGGGATTTCCATCACGGTGCAGTTTGTGCTTTGTACTTAGAACTTTGAGCTTTGCACTTTGCGCGTTTGTATCGACAGTGCCAGAACAAAGTACCAAGCTCCTAGATGAAAGTACAAAGTACCAAGCACAAAGAACAAAGTACAAAGCCCAAAACAAAGCAGGTGGCCGCTTTGCGACCACCTGCACACTTTCAGTTTCGCCTGGTCTATTTGTGCTGCGATTCCTTCTCTTCCAGTTGCCGCTTGATTAGTAACTCAGCAAGGCTTGGAACAACTTCCCAGGCGATCTCACGCACCACTTCGTCCGACATCATCTCGACAACGCGACGGGCGATGGCATCGATCATCTCCGGTGACAGTTTATCGGCCGATATCGGCGCAAGACTTGAAGGTTCGGCGCTCGTACCACCGCCCCTGGAAAAAGTTTCAGACGGTTCTTCTGCAACCACGCTTACAGGCACGGGCGCGTCCGGTACGTATTCGGGTTCTGCACACACTTCATGTACCTGGTCTTCGTATGCTACTTCAGGTTCGTCGTAGGTAACTGAAGCTTCATAAACTGGCGTAGGCGTGGGCGGAGTGTAGGGTTCCGCTGGTGCTATCCAGGAATCCGGTGGTGCGGTTTGCGTCATTGCTGGTTCGACGAAAGCTCTTTGCGGTGCGGGTGCATCGTAAAGTCTCGTTACACCTTCTGACCCGTTTCGCGGTTCATCTTCAACATCGAGATCTAAAACAAAATCGTCAGAGGCCGCGGCGGTAACGGGTTCGTAGTCACCCAAGTCCAAGAGCGAGTCGGCTTCCTGTGCATCGTATCGATTTGCTGTTTCCATTCTTGGTTTATCCATTGATGCGCCAGCGAACGCTGGTTCTTTGCTAGTCTCCGGTGCACCGCGCCACTCAGGTGGCAACGGCTCTGTATTGGCCGTGGTAACAGCCAATTCTTCAGTATCGAGCCTATGCTCCGGAGCAGATGGTCCAAGATGTGGGAGTTCCGCAGTCGGGACTTCCCGTTCGTCTCGCGCCGGACCGCTGCCGACTAATGAACCGACTCTGTCGATTAAGCGTCGAATCGATTGAAATGGCTTGGTCAAGATATCATCCGCGCCAACTCTGCGCGCCTCCGCTTCGTCGAATGGCTCGAAGGAGCCGACAAGAAGCATCACTGGAATGTGCTTGTACTTCTCGTTTTGTTTGATGTGTTGGCAGACTTCGAAGCCGGATTTTCCCGGCATATGAACGTCTGCGAGCACGATGTCAGGCGCAACCTCGTCGAGGTGTGCTACTGCCTCATCACCGTTACCAAAAGCAACCACTCGCACGCCTTCGTCGGCGAATGTCAGTTCGATAACTTTCTGAATGGTAACCGAATCGTCGGCAAGTAGGAGTTTGCGGCCAGCTAACAACTCTATTCCCTTAGCTGAATTTTAAGCACCATCGGCGGGGCCGTAGCATATGGCACGGATGGCGCAGGCATGTCGAACAAATGGCCTCGGATGAGGCCACAAAAGAAACCTAACACCCGCGGTAAGTGGCAGTCAAGACTTTAGTTTTAGAGGGAGGCGGGCAGCGGCACGGCAGCCGCCACGATCGGGAGATTGGTCATTTGCCAGTTCTTGATTTGCCCTAAAAACGGTGCAGATCCCGGACAAATACAGCTACGACGGAGTCAAATGGAAAAGGCGAAATATCTAATGATATATGGAAAATGTCCTGCCTCTGCGTGCTGTCCTGCTCCTGGGTCAAGGTCCAGAAACCACCAGATCATCTCCAGTATCCATCTTTCCATCCGGCCCAGCCGAGCGCAGGGTGAAGTGGCTGCTGTCCCCGACGTACTGGTACGACTTGCCCCACGGGTCTAGTCGAATAACCCGGCCGAGGTACTTGGGACTCAGGTGATCTATAAGGACGGGGTGTTTATCGGAGACGACAAGTGCGCCGCGTTCCTGACGGAATTTCGACAACGCAGCAGCCACAGTGTTCATGTCTTCGCGAGCCTGTGCTGCTTTTGCGGATGCCAGTGAGTCAGCAATTCCTTCGACACTGATCCAGTGACTGTTCGTTTTGAATGAACTGGTTCGCCAGCCAGCGCCATCGCGATTAAAGCGCACACCGAACCGAACCAGTGAAACGACGGTAGCTGATGGCTCTGTCGCGAGTGGAATACCCAACCCACTAATCGATTTGATCCTTATCGCATCATTTGGCAACTCGACTTCAAACAAAGCTGCAAGTAAGCAACGTGCTTGCCTGACAGTCAGGTCGCTGGCAACTGCCCGCTGAAATTGATTCTTGGTTTGACAATCTGACCGCGCTACCTGTCCACCCGCAGCGTGCGCAATCAATTCAATTTGTTCCCAACGCTCTTGACCCGTTCTCACGTCGGCCACGCGCCACGCGCCGGAAGAGTCACGACTGAAACGAAACACTAGATCGATCTCAGCGACTGCCTCTGCCTGATTCTGATTCATCACCGGCTTCTGAACGATGCGAACGCTTCCCGACGGTAACGACATCCCGGCGGCTTTAGTGATCAACTTCTTAGCCTGACTCGAACTCAGGTCAGCACGCGCTACACCGGGCGCCAGAAGTATTGCGAGGAGGATGAAAGTCGTCGACCGCATTTGCATCAGTTGTTCTCGCTCGCGGGTGAACCCTTGCCGAGCAGCATTTGCAACATGATCTGGAATTGAGCGGTAGTGAATGGTTTAGGAAGAAACACAACTGCGCCGGCTGCAAAGCTGTCCTGTGAAAGTTTTGGATCTTGCTCGGCAGTCATCATCATCACGGGAATATTCGTGAATCGTTTTTCTGTTTTCATCTGCCGCACCAGTTCAGGGCCAGAGATGTGAGGCATCACAACATCGAGTATCGCGGCAGTGAAGCCGGGATTGTCCTGCAGGATCTTATAGGCCTCGCGTCCATCGCGCGCAGTGACAACGACAAAGCCATCGCGTTCAAGGATAGTCGCAACGAGACGAAGGATCGCCGGGTCGTCATCGGCGATCAGGATCCGGCGACTCTCGCCGCTGGTCCGGGTGGTTCCTTTGTCGCTGTCAGCCATACCGCTCCTTCAAATAATATTACGCCTCGACAGGCCGGCAACTCTCGCCTGCCCGGGTTGACAGTTCAGCGGCCAGTTTTATTGCTGCCATCATACTCGAGTGTTCTGCGAGACCCTTACCGGCAATATCGAAAGCGGTTCCGTGATCGACTGAGGTTCTAATGAAGGGGAGTCCCAACGTCACGTTCACTGCCTCACCGAAGGATAAACACTTGACTGGAATCATTGCCTGGTCATGATAACAGGCAATCACCGCGTCGAACTCACCACGCGATGCCCGCAAGAATACTGTATCTGCCGAGAAGGGCCCATGCACATTTATCTCGTCGATTCCGCGCGCGGCCTCAATCGCCGGAACAATTTCAGAGGCTTCTTCAACTCCAAACAGTCCGCCTTCAGCTCCATGTGGATTCAAAGCTGCTACTGCCAATCGCGGGCGTTCAATTCCCCACCGTTGAAGTTCCCGATGAGTGAGATTGATGACCTTTACTAAACGATCGCGTTCGACCATGCGAATCGCAACGGAGAGCGGCACGTGGGTCGACAACAAAACGATGCGAAGGTTCGCAGCGACAAACGCCATCGCGTATTCTTCAGAGCCCGTCAGGTGAGCGAGAAACTCCGTGTGCCCCGGAAAACTATAGCCACCTAAAAAGAGTGCACGTTTGTTAATTGGCGCCGTCGCCATAGCATCAATGCTGCCTGCGGCGCACAGTTCTACCGCCGCTTCGATGTAGCCCGCGGCTGCTTTGCCTGCGGCACCAGATTCAATACCTGGTTCGATATAGCCACTGACGTTGTCGAGGTGATAGATGAGCGGCTCGTTGAGTTCGTCGGGAAATGCTTCGTCTTTGCGAACGATGTCGTAGCCCGACTGAAGGTCGAGAGTGCGAGCAGTGTGAGCGAGGAGTTGTGCATCACCGATAATGATCGGAATGCAAATCTTTCTGATCTCTTCTTCGGCGACGGCCTTGAGAACTACTTCTGGGCCAATCCCTGCGGGATCACCCATAGTGATTCCGATACGTGGCAAGACTCGCCGCGGTCGAGGTCCCGGCTCTGTTGAAGATTGATCTGACTGTCGCATTTCCTGGGGCGACTGTCGGCTAAGCAAGAAGTAGGGGCGAGGCTCTCTCTCAGGAGTTGCTTATGCCGTAGCTGTTTCTACCCGCTCGTCGGCCTTGAACATGTACTTGATGTTGCGCTTGAGCACGAGCAGATTCGGAGCACCTTTGCGGTTGACCTTGAGCGCGCCGCGGTCATACCACTCGATCGTTCCTTCAATCTCTTCACCGTCGAGCAAAACGATAACCATCGGTGTATGAGCATCGATCTGTTTTTTGTAATAGAAGATCTCCGCGTTGGTTTCGTTTGGTGGCGGAATGCGTTTCTTCACCTGCACGGGTGACGGCTGAGGGGCACGCTCACGCGGTTCACGATCACGACTCTCATTCGACGGTCGGGAGCTGCCATTTTGTCTTTCTCTGGGCTGAGGAACCTCGCGTGCTTTGCCCTTAACTTCCGCGAGCGTGGTTCTAATGAGTTTACGATTCACTGATAATTACCTCCAAAATCTGTATGACGCGTTCAGTTCCGTCGGGGCACGTCAAATTGTCAGGCAGGGAAAAGCCTTAACGGACCAGCACAAACTCTCGCAGGCGACGGCCATCCGAGGAGAGGAACTGTATTTCATTACCCGTAATGGGAAATCCTGCAAGGAATGGGTGACATGCTACACAAGTGATGTTGAAAAAGCAAAGGTGAGGCGCTCTTCTGAAACTGCGTTTTGCGCTTTTTAGTTTTGCGCTTTGTAGTTTGTGCTTTTAGCTTGGTAATTGTTTTTAAAAACCGGAAGACGTCCAAAAAGTATCGGGTATCAAATTACTAGCTGCCAGTAACTACCGATTGAATGGTGACTGGTGCTGGAGAGGCGGAGGGTTGAATAAGACGCGATAAATAGTCTCGTCATATCCTGTGAAATGGAGTATGACCCAGACGAGTACGACGCCGACACCCAATATCGCAGCCACCTTCTCGACTTTCAGAAATTTCGCAACAACAAGAACAGCACCGCCAACAACTAACAAGATTAACAATGGACTAAAGGAGTAGTTCATACTTTTGATGTGGCTAGATTTTAACGCAGCTTCAAAAGAGAATCCTGATCTCCTGATTGAAGACCACCGGTTTTATACCGGTGGTTGCTTAATTTCAACCTACGAACAAGCGACTTTTTCTTAAGATAATTGCAAACAAGAAAAGAATTCCGCACAACGCAACAATAGCGACCGACCAATCTTCTCATGATGTTTTCTAGTAACTGCAAAAAATGGGGAAGGTCCTTCGACGTTCCCTTTTTAGCAGGGGATGCTGCCTTCGTCTTTAGTTCTTACTGCTTGGTTCTTTGTACTTCTTTCTGTAGGAAAGACTACCGGTTTCAAATTGCTGTTGACTGAGAACGCAAAACAAAGTGATGGGCCCTGCGACTCCCCTTCTAGTACCATGGCCTTATGACCACACTCCCCCGCAACCAAACAGGCAGACTACTCTTATTAGTTGCTCTCGTTGGAACTCTCGCCGCTTATCTGAATGGAATGCAGCATCCCTTTGTCTTCGATGATCCGACTCAGATCGTCAACAACGATGCGGTCCACTCATGGCGGTTCATTCCGCAGTACTTCACGAGTGACGTCTGGCAACACACCGACCCATCTGTGGGCGGCATTTTTTATCGGCCGATATTTCAGATCTGGCTTCTCGTGAATTACAAAATTGGTGGACTGAACACCGTGTGGTGGCACGCCACATCTTTGATGCTTCACCTACTAGTTACTGCATCGGTGTTTGCATTAGCGACGATGTTGGTGAACGACGAGGTGACCGCCGGCATTACTGCGCTTCTGTTCGGGGTACATCCGGTCCACGTGGAAGCGGTCACGTGGATCTCCGGCGTTACAGAGCCTTTGATGGCAATCTTCTTCGTCGCCTCTTTCTTTTTCTATCTAAACAATAAACGACAGCCGCATCGGAAGTGGCCGGTCTTATCGCTCGTACTTTACGCATGCGCGTTGTTATCGAAGGAAACGGCGGTGATGCTTCCTCTAATCATTGTTGCTTATCGCTGGATACAACCGAATGCTGCTGCCGACTCGGAGCCGCACGCGAATCTGCGACGATTCATGAACGGACTGCGCGATGCGGTTCCCTATATAGTTTTGAGTCTCGTTTACCTGGCAGTTCGTTACTTTGCACTTAAAGGTTTAATGCGTCCGGTGACTCCTCTCTACATCAGCACGTTGATGTTGACCTGGCCATCGATCCTTGCCTTTTACGTAAGATTGCTTGTTTGGCCATTTGGCCTCAGCGTGTATTACGACACGCCCTACGTCACGAGTTTGCAGGTGCTGAACTTCGTCCTTCCTTTACTAATCCTGATTGCACTGGCTCTTGGCTTGTACTTTCTATCCAAACGTGACCGCATGGTTGCGTTTCTTTCGTTTTGGATGGTGTTGCTCCTCCTGCCTGTTTTGAATCTCTCGGTATTTCCAAAGGGTGAGTTGGCACACGACCGATATCTGTATGTGCCATCGATCGCGTTCTGCCTGCTATTGGCAATGGCTATTCGCAAATTGAAGGCGGGTTCGTCGATGTTTTTAGGATTACCAGTATCGCAAGTTGCCGCGATATTACTTCTAGTAAGTGTTTTTGCGGGTGTGACGGCACGACAAAACAATTTTTGGAGTTCGGATTATGCGCTCGCTGCTCGCGGTGTTCAGATCGCGCCAGGTAATACGCTGGCAGCGAACAACCTCGGGGCCGAAATGGCTGTGAAAGGCGATTACCAGAACGCCATTCTACTCTTTCGACAGGCAATCGAGCGCAGGCCAGACCACTGGCTCCCAAACTTTAATCTCGGCTATGTCTATTACCGACTCGGAGAACTTCGCGAAGCCGAACATTTCTTGCGCCAAGCGATCCAAATCTCATCCGCCGATGCAGCAGAACATCGGTTTCTCGGCTTCACTCTTTTAGAGATGGGCAGAAAGGATGAAGCCGAACAGGAACTGCGACGGGCGATCTCGCTGAAATCCAACGCGCCGGATCAACACCATGCTCTCGGTACCATTCTCGAAGAACGAAAAGACTTTTCGGGCGCGCTGAAAGAGTTTCAATTGGAAAGCGAGGTCAATCCGAAGAACATAGGTGTCAAACAAAAAATCGCGGAGATGGAAAAACTAATCCGCTCGCAATAGTTTGACAGCATCCGAGGGTTACAGGATTTCGAACATTAAAGTGAAGACAGTTGAAAGGCCTTTAAATGAGTGCTGCGGATTCTTCTCGCTTGAATCTTGGAATCCTCAAATCCTGTCTAAAAAATAGGGAAGGCCATTTTCAGGCCTTCCCTTTAGCAGGGCAAGAAATAGCGTTGGATTTAGTCAGCTTTCTTGCGAATGAAAGTTGGCACATCGAGATCGTCAGAACGAGCGCCGGCCATCATCGGACGCGGCAGATCATCTGACGGCCTCGGTGTGTAGCGAGGTTGCGGAACCGGCATAACAGTTGTCGAAGCCGCCGAAGCGACACTCACTGCTTCCCTCTCAAAGCCGGTCGCAATAACCGTGATCTTCATTTCCTCACGCAGGGTCTCGTCAATCACCGCGCCGAAGATGATGTTTGCATCTTCATCAGCAGACTCACGAATGATCGACGACGCTGCGTTCACTTCAAACAACGTCAGATCTGGACCACCGGTAATATTAATGAGCACGCCCTTCGCGCCCTGGATCGTTGTTTCTTCAAGCAGCGGCGAAGAGATTGCCTGTTGAGTCGCTTCGATCGCGCGATTCTCACCAGTCGCACGACCTGCACCCATCAACGCCATACCCATTCCTTGCATGATCGACTTCACGTCTGCGAAATCGAGATTGATAAGGCCCGGCACTGTGATCAAGTCGCTAATTCCCTGCACCGCTTGTCGCAACACATCGTCAGCAACGCGGAACGAATCAGACAGCGACACTCCGCGCTCAACTGTATGCAACAGCCGCTCGTTCGGAATCGTGATCACTGTGTCGACGCATTCGCGCAATTCGCGCAAGCCTTGATCAGCTTGTTGCATTCGGCGACGACCTTCGAAGTGAAACGGCTTCGTCACCACAGCGACAGTCAGCGCGTCCAATTCCGTTGCCAATGAAGCAATGATTGGAGCCGCGCCTGTTCCCGTGCCACCGCCAAGACCGGTGGTCACGAAAACCATGTCAGCGCCTTCTAAAACCTCAATGATTTTGTCAGTGTCTTCAAGCGCTGCTTCTCGTCCGACCGTCGGATCTGCGCCTGCACCCAAACCTTTGGTGAGTCGACTGCCAAGTTGAATCTTGATCGGAGCCTTGGAGCGCTTGAGTGCCTGGAGGTCGGTGTTCGCAACCAGGAACTCGATGCCTTCGATTCCCGATTCGATCATTCGGTTAACGGCGTTGCCGCCACCACCGCCAATCCCGATCACTTTTATCCGCGCGCCAGTGAGCGGCGGATCATCGTCGATAAAAATGTTGATGCCTGTGCCGGGTTGACGAGTGTCCGGTGTCATAGTTATGTCCTCTCTCCCAAAGCGGGATGGCTTCCAAGGCCTCTTTCGTTTATGTTGGGCTGCTGGCGCCATCGGCATCGATATCTTGCGGACAATATCTTGTGCAACCGGGGCGCAAGCATACAACAACTTGTCAGAAAATACTAAACCTATTTTTGAATCGCGAAACGAAATGCGTGAGCTTTCCTGTCGATCCGCGACGAGCAATTCCAGTGCGAATCTCTGCTGCTTGTGTGCGATGCGCAAGTAGTGCAAGTCCTGCTGCCGCACACCACGCCGGACTCTGAATATCTTCAACTAAACCGCCGAAGCGATCTCGCTCCGGGTAGCCAATACGAACCGGTGCATCGAAAACTTGTTCACCGATCTCGGTCATGCCATTCAACAGCGCGCCACCACCAGTCAACACAACTCCACTCGATAACTGACGCTCCCAACCAGCGTCTTTGATCTCATCAGCGACATGCATCAACACTTCTTCAGCGCGTGGTTGAAGAATGTCGCAGAGGATCTGTCTCGAGAGTTGTCGCGCCGGTCGTCCACCGACTGAAGGAACATCGACGAGCTCACCTCGCTCCATCTCGCTCAACGAGGTGCTGGACGCGCAACCGACCGTGCGCTTGATCTTCTCAGCTTCAGGGATCGGCGTGCGCAAACCGAAGGCAATGTCATTCGTGAAGTGCGAGCCGCCCAGGGGGAAAACCGCGGTGTGTTGAACCGCTCCGCGCTGGTAAATAATCAGGCCTGTTGTCTCGGCTCCGACGTCCACCAGTGCCGCTCCAAACTCTTTATCGTCTTCAGTTAGCGACGCTTCCGCGGCAGCCAACTGTTCGAGAACCATGTCTGCAACGATCAGACCAGCACGATTGACAGCATTGATGGCGTTCTGTCGCGCAGTCACCGGGCTGGTGACGATGTGGACTTTCACAGCGAGTCGAGCGCCGATCATTCCAACCGGATCGTTGATGCCATCCTGGTCGTCGACGATGAACTCCTGCGGTAACCGGTCGACGATTTCGCGACCCGCCGGTAACTGAATCGCGCACGCGGAGTCGATCGCACGACGCACATCTTCAGGAACAATCTCTCGATCTCTGCCTGACACGGCAACGATCGCCTGTCCGTTGAAACCGAGAATGTGTGAACCGGCGAGATTGATCGTCACTTCCTCAGCTTCGAGTCCACTCATTCGTTCGGCTTCTTCGACGGCGCGCTTGATCGCGTCAACGGCAGCATCGGGGTTGACGATCACTCCTTTGCGCAACCCGCGCGCTTCTGCCTCTCCGATACCGACAACTTCCAACAAACCACTTTCACTTGGCTCGGCAGCAATACACGTCACCCTGCTTGTCCCGATGTCGAGACCGATGGTGTGTTGTGTGCGCTTAGCCATCTAACTGTGATCCTCCAGCGACTGTAGTCGGGTTAAGTTCGTCTCTGGTCATTCTTCTTCGCCTGTGCGCGAGTCTTCGCATCTTTCTCTTTCGTTCGATCCGTTGGCCGCTTCTCAGTACGATCTCGTTCGACTGGTGGTGCGACAGTATCGGCGACAGCGGCGCCATCACTATCGCTGTCTGCGAACGAGCGGCTCCCAGTCCTGAGCCCGATGACCGCTCGCTTCCCTTGACTAAGATCGATGTAGCTGATGAATGCACCGCGCGGAGTTTGCCGCTGCTTATCGAGCTCAACCAGGGCCTGGCGCAAACGCTTGCCGTAATCCTGCGAGCCAAGACGGATTTCGATCTCTGAATCATCGCCTGCAAGCTGCGCACGAACGTCGCGCAGATCAAGCAAACTCACTTCACTAACGCGCTCCGATAATCCCTGCGCGTCCCAGTCTTTCTGCAGCTCCAGGAACTTCTCGACGCGCTCGCGATTCTCCGCACGGGCCGTCGTCGTCTCTTCTTCATTCCAGCCGCGCAAAAAGAAATTCGGAACTGAGTCGGCTGGCTTCATGTCCTCCAGCGTCACTGCATCTTCATCCACCCAAACGAATCGCCCTGCACTGGTGCGAACCACTGCTCTTGGTTCTCGCTCGACAATTCGTACGCGAATGCCGTCGGGCAACACGCGTGTTACGACTGCGGTCCGCACCCACGGCAGTTCCTGCAGATGATTACTGAGCGCAGTCAGATCCGCGCGCCACACGCCGGTTTCTTTTATGTCGTCGCGAACAACTGACTGAATCGATGACAGCGAAGCGCGGTTTATACCGGCAGCCTCAACCTTTCGCACCTGGAAGAAACTTGCTGACGCCGCAGCCCGATAACCGAGAAACACGACGATACCGATCGCAACGGCGAGCATTACTTTGAGAACCGTCGGCGCGTATGCAAGGAACATTCGCATGCGCGCGCCAAACTTTTCCGAAGAATCACGCCTCGACGGTTTTTGCGAGGCTGCGCCGGTCCGACCTTTGGCACCAATGCCGCTTCTATTTCCAACCTTCTGCGCCGGCAATTGATTCTTCATGATTGATACTCCTAACGGGGTTACTCGGTCTCAGATCCTTTTTCCTCTTCCTCGGTTGAGGGTTTCTGTGAACGCCAGAGTTCGACTTCGTATTCGAGTTCAATTCCCTGTTCTCGTTTCACGCGCTCGCGAATCTCTTCAGCAAGGGCAAGCGCGTCTTCCGCTCGCGCGTCTTCACCTTCGGTGACAATGAAGTTCGCATGAATTGGAGAAACGACGGCACTGCCGCGACGCGTGCCTTTCATTCCCATGTTGTCGATCATTTTTCCGGTGCCAATCGTCCCCGCTGGCGGATTCTTGAAGAAGCATCCGGCTGATCGCGAACCGTGCGGTTGCGTAGCGAGTCGCTTACTCTTCGCTTCGTCCATTCGCGCTTTGATCTGCTCGGGATCCTCAGGAGTCAGACGCAGCGTCGCGCCTAACAACAATTCACCTTCTTTGAAAGACGTGTGACGATAGTTCCATTCGACACTCGCACCAGGAATTTCCACGACGCGGCCTTCACGCGCTACGCGGACCGTCTCCGTTACTGTTCCGATTTCATGATCGTAAGCGCCGGCATTCATCCAAAGCGCGCCGCCAACTGTCCCGGGAATTCCACCGAGTCCTTCGATTCCGGAAAGTCCCGCGCGCGCGACGTCGATGCAGAGACGCGGCAACGAATAGCCCGCGCTAACAGAAACCAGGTTGCCGTCGATCGCCACCTCGCCTTTCATCTCGCTCAAACTCAGCACAACGTAATGATGATCGTTATCGTCCGCCAGAACGTTGCTGCCCGATCCAAGTGGACGCCAGCCAATGCCTGCTTTTCGCAACTCTTCGACAATCGCAGCCGCTTGCTCTTCCGTCTCTGGTGAAATGACCCAATCGATCGCGCCGCCCACCCGCAAACTGGTGAGCTCAGCGAAGCGCTTGCCTCGTTCCGCGCGCACACCGAGTTGTGCCGCGATTCGTTCCAACGTCTCGTCGCGTTCAGCCAGCCTGACTTTTTCTTCTGCTGCAGACATTTATTTCTTAAACAGACTTGACCTGCGCTTGCGTGCGCAACAACGTCAACAACTGTTCACTGACGCGATTCACGGTGCCGGCACCCAGGGTTAAAACGAGATCTCCGGGTTGTACGTAATCGCGCAGGGTAGTCGCGGCGTTGTCGAGCGCCCCGATGTAGCGAACATCTTTATGTCCAAAACTCTTGATCGCATTCGTCAATGACTCAGCGGTCACACCCTCGATCGGATCTTCGCTTGCAGCGTAAATGTCGGTAATGAACAGCGCGTCGGCGTTATTGAACGAGCGCGCAAACTCTTGCATCAGATCGTGCGTTCGCGTGTAGCGATGTGGTTGGAACAAGACCACGATTCGTCTGCCGCCCGAACCCAATTTTGCTGCTGCGAGCGTAGCGCGTATCTCCGTCGGATGATGGCCGTAATCGTCAACCACAAGAATGTCGTTGACTTCGCCCTTAGCCTGAAACCTTCGACCTGCGCCCGTGAAGGTTTGAAGCGCTTCAGCAATTTGATCGAACGGAACTTCGAGTTCGAAACCGACGGTAATCGCGGCGAGAGCGTTATAAACGTTATGCATGCCGGGCACGCGAAGTGTGACCTCACCAGTTACGTCTGTGCCGCGCCAGACAGTGAACGTCGATCCAAAGTTATTGTCGTAACGAATTCCATGGGCGGAAACATCAGCTTGAGCACTCAGTCCGTATGTCATGCGACGTCTTAAAAGCTGTGGAATGATCGCCTGCACATTCGGATCGTCGAGACACAGCACGGATGATCCGTAGAACGGGACTTTGTTTACGAAATCGATAAAGCACTTACGAACGTCGTCCATGTCGTGGTAGTAATCCATGTGCTCACGATCGATGTTCGTCACAACGGCGATCGTCGGAGTCAACATCAAGAACGACCGGTCGCTCTCATCCGCTTCGACTACCATCAAATCGCTTGTGCCGAGGTGTGCGTTCGAGCCGAATGCGCCGACGACACCACCCACGACCATCGTTGGATCAAGGCCCGCGTGTCCGAGCACAGTTGCTACCATCGAAGTTGTTGTCGTCTTGCCATGCGAACCAGCGACAGCTACGGTGTGCGGCTTGAGGCGCATCAGTTCCGCCAGCATCTCGGCGCGCGGTATGACTGGAATCGCACGGCGGTGGGCTTCGATGATTTCGGGGTTGTCGTCGCGCACAGCAGTTGAACGAACGACCACGTGGGGTTGACCAACATTCGTCGCAGCGTGTCCTTCGCTGATTTCGCAGCCCATCTCCTGGAGGCGGTCAGTGACGGCAGAGCGTTTTTGATCGGAACCCGAAACGCGGAAACCGAGATTGACGAGCACCTCGGCGATACCAGACATGCCGATGCCGCCGATGCCGACGAAGTGAACATGTTGTATGCGGCGAAACATAATATTGGTCCGTTGTCAGTGGTCAGTTAGCCTTTGGTCTTTGGTCTTTGGTCTTTGGTCTTTGAACCTACTCCCTACTGCCTTCTGCCTACTGCCTACTGCCTACTGCCTACTGCCTTCTGCCTTCTGCCTTCTGCCTTCTGCCTACTGCCTACTGCCTCCTGCCTTCTGCCTACTGCCTTCTGCCTACTGCCTACTGCCTTCTGCCTACTGCCTACTGCCTACTGTTTACTGCCTTCTTCAATCCTGTTCATCTTGTTAATCCTGTCAAAAGATCCGCGTGGGCAACCGCGGAATACATGGCACTCCCCGGCTCTTTCATCCGTCATCCCTCATCCGTCGTTGTCCCGCTAATTCTTCAATCATGTCTACTGCCGCGGCTGCTGCGTCGCCTCGAGCCATTCGTCTGCTCGCAGCCTCCATCGCATCCACCGCTTCTGGTTTTGTCGCGAGCTCAATGATCTGTTTCGCCAAACTGCTTGCGCTCAGTTCCCGTTCAAGGATCATCCGTGCAGCACCCGAATCCCGCATTGCCTCAGCGTTCTTTCGTTGATGATCGTCTGCGGCGAATGGAAACGGGATCATCAACGAGGCCTTACCTGCCGCGATTAATTCAGCAGTCGTTGTTGCCCCCGCGCGGCAAACGATCAGATCAGCTGCGGCAAACTCCTGCATTATGTTGTCAATGTAGGCTGTCACTTCCGAGTTACCGGAGTTCCAGCCTGCTTTCGCATACGCCGTCTGCACGCGTTCGAAATCGGTGACGCCCGTTTGATGTCTGATTCGCAGAGGCACCGGCGAATGCTGTAATTCCGGCAACGCTTCGATCACAGCGTTGTTAATCGCGCGGGCTCCTTGCGAACCACCAAACACCAGGATCGAAAACCGCGAGGGGTCGCGTGGTTTCGGCGGAATTTCAAAGAACGCTCGACGAACCGGATTACCGGTTACGACTGCCTTGCCACGAAAGAATGGCACCGCTTGTTCAAACGATACTGCCGCACGATCGACAAATCGCGCCGCCATCCTATTGGTCCAACCAGGTAATGCGTTTGACTCCATCACGAGCGTGGGGCGCTTCATGAGTGCCGCGCTGAACAACACCGGACCTGAGACGTAACCTCCTGCACCAACTACGACATCAGGCCGAAACTGATGAATCAGGTTGCGTGCCGCGAGGATGCTCGTCGGCAACATCGCCAAACCTTTCATACGCGCTGCGAGCGTCACGTTCTTTAATCCTGCAATGTCAATGAACGAAAGTTCGAACCCCGCTTGCGGTACTAATTTCTTCTCGAGTCCTCGTTGTGTCCCAACGAATCGAACCGCCGAACTTGGATCGCGCCGCATAATCTCTTGCGCGACTGCGATTCCCGGATAGATATGACCACCCGTACCACCAGCCGCAATCAACACGCGCATCGGTATGTCCTCTCAAATGCGCGGCGACGACAATCGTCCCGTTGCGACATCCAGATGCCTTCGTTCTTTTGCTTTCGACTTCGCGGCATCTAATAAACCAACGTCGACTGACCCGCTCGCGTGCTGCGACACATTCAAGAGAATTCCGACGGCTGCGAGCGTTGGGACCAAAGACGATCCGCCGTAGGAGATGAACGGCAACGGAATTCCTTTTGTCGGCACGAGCGAAAGCACAACACTCATATTGAAGAGTGCCTGGGCCACAATGCCTGTCACGATTCCAAGGCTCAACAACATTCCAAACCGATCAGGTGCAAGTAGCGCGGTTCGGATTCCGCGCCACAAAAACAACGCAAACACGGCGACGACGGCAAGCGAACCTACGAGTCCGAGTTCTTCGCCAATCACCGCGAAGATGAAATCCGAGTGAGCAAACGGGAGAAACAGCATCTTTTGTTTCCCCTGAGCGAAACCAAGACCATTCGTTCCACCGGAGCCAACCGAGATCAATGATTGAACCACTTGAAAACCCCCGCCCTGAGGATCAGCCCAGGGGTCGAGAAATGTAATCAAACGCTTCATCCGGAACGGCACGAAGATCAATAAGCCTGCAGCCGCGATAAATGCCGGCGCCGCTGCCATGCCGAGATGCAGCAGCCGCGCACCGGCGGTATAGATCATCACAACGAAGATCACGGTGAGCATCAAAGCCGTGCCGAAGTCGGGTTCGACTACAACCAGGGCTGCAAGCCATGCGGTGACCAGGCCGCACGGAACGAATGTTCTCCAGAAGTCAGACTCTTCACCAGCGCGTTTTTCGAGGTAGTAAGCAAGGAAAATTATGAGAGCGATTTTCGATACCTCCGATGGTTGAATCGAGAGGCCTGGAAGTTTAATCCAGCGATGCGCACCGTTGATCTTGCTAAACGCGAAAACCGACATGAGCGCGATCGTCGATACGAACAGCAAACCGTAGACGATTGTCTTGCTCTTGAGTTGCTGATAGTTGAACTGCATCGCGAGCAACATCACGACAAAACCAATGGCGACCCATACTCCCTGTTTGAGGACGTAATAGAACTGGCTGCCACTCTCGTGCTCAGACATGATGGCGGAAGCGCTATAGACCATGACGACGCCGAACAGCGACAGTCCGATCGTCGCTGCGAAAAGCCATTTATCTGGAGCTAACTTGCGAGCCATAAATCAAGTCCAAAGTCCAAGGTCCAACGTCCAAGGTCCAAAGTCGTCAACTATGACTTTGGACTTTGGACTTTAGACTTTGGACTTCCTCTTTGAAAATCTTCCCTCGGTGTTCATAACTATCAAACATGTCGAAGCTCGCACATGCCGGCGCGAGTAGAACCACATCCCCTTTTTCAGCGGCAGCAAAGGAACGCAGAACAGCATCTTTCATGTCTTGTGCGCGCTCGAACGGAGCATGCTCGCCAAGTTCACGCTCGATTGTTTCCGCATCATCTCCAATCAGTACCAACTCTCGCACCTTGTCTTCTATTAAGTGTGCCAGTGGTGCGTAGGGCGCCTTCTTTCCTAAGCCGCCGAGGATCAAAACAACTTTCCCCGGATCCGGTGCAAAAGCTTCAAGTGCTTTCAATGTCGCATCGACGCTAGTCGCTTTTGAGTCGTTGTAAAACTTTACGCCGTCCAATTCAGTTACAAACTCGAGCCGGTGTTCGACGGGCTTGAAGTTCTTGACCGTCTCGCGCATCGACTCGATTGAAGCGCCCGCTGCGATTCCAGCGGCAAGGGCGGCAAGCACATTCTCGACGTTATGCACGCCGCGCAACTTCATCTCGTCTGCTCGAACGACCACACGATCTTCGTGGTTGCGAACCACCAACTCCTTTCCGCGAAGAAACAATCCCTTTTCGAGCTCATGTTTCGTGCTGAACTTTACGACCGTGGCTCTTAAGCCACTCTCCCATGAAGAAACGACTTCGTCGTCTGCGTTCAGCACTGCGGTATCACCCGGTTCCTGGTTCATGAAGATGCGATGCTTCGCAGCCGCATAATCATTGAACGTCTCGTAACGATCCATGTGATTCGGTGTCACGTTCAGAACGATAGCGACGGCAGGGTGGAATGTTCTGATCGTCTCCAACTGAAAACTCGAGACTTCCACCACGGTCCATCCATCGTCTCTCGAGCTTTCGACCATCGAGATCAAGGCGGTGCCGATGTTCCCCCCAACCTGGACGTTCAAACCAGCATCGTGCAGCAACTCGCCAATCAACGATGTGGTTGTCGTCTTGCCGTTGCTGCCGGTGATTGCAATCACGCGACCTTTCAAATAACGAAAAGCCAGTTCAACTTCACCGATTACTTCCGCTCCCGCTCGTTCGGCGTAACGAATAGGAATGATGTTTGATGGAACGCCAGGGCTAACTACAACTAATTCGAGCTGGTCCAACAACCAGGTTGGAACCTCTCCCGGTACCAGACCGACGCCAATCTCGTTCAATGCCCGTGCTTCATCTGACCACTGCTCAAGGTCCTTGCGATCGGTGAGCGCGACAACTGCGCCACGTGTCCGGAGAAACTTTGCGGCTGCAATTCCGCTCCGGGCCGCACCGACAATCAAAACCTTCTTGCCAGCTAGATCCAAACAAACCACCTTAGTGGGACACAGTCAGTACCGTAACGCGGTAGCGTCGGGTACTTTGGTGGACACACTGTTGAGTGGCGCAGCATGACCCGACGCTACCGCGTTACGGTACTGACTGTGTCCC
>JBKPMX010000183.1:0-10969 GCA_046765655.1 Acidobacteriota bacterium | reverse complement strand
ATCGCGAACCGTTTCAACGGTAATGACATACTTGACTCACTGTCTTTGCTCCGGAGGAGCAGGATGTTTATAGCGTTGATTCGAAGTTTACGGCGGCGCTCCAGCGGAGCGCGATGTACACCCGGATCAGCAACATGCGCTCCTGACGGAGCGGAACATTTATCGTCATGCTGGTCTATAAACATCCTGCTCCTCCGGAGCAAAGACAGGTTGAGTGAGCTATATGATTACCGTTTCAACGGTATCGAAATGCTTGCGATATGTGGTGCTGCCGATGTCAGAAACCGTTAAAACGTTTATCAGCCATAACGTCACTCACGACCCCAACGTAGAGCTTGGGGACAATGAGAAGTCGAGACATCACCCGTCAGGGCCGTAAACTTTCTGTTTCAACTCGACCGCTCACGATCGAACACCAGTGGTTGCCTGACCGTTCCTGTCAAAAGTGACAGTTCTTATCGTCTGAGCGGAGTCGTAGAGTTCGTGGTAATCCGAGGATTGCAGAAAGGAAGGTCGCAAAGATGGTGAAGGTGAGCAGGATTTTCCGTCTAACACTGATGCTTGGAGCGCTTCTGACCTGGTGTGTCGCCGCATCAGCGCAGGACATCAAATTCAATTACATGCCGGGCACCGATTTCGCAAAGTACAAGACGTACAAATGGGTAAAGATACCCAACGTTCAATACCCGAATTCGATCATGGATGAACAGATCATGCGGGCAATCGATGCTCAACTAGCAACGAAAGGTTTGTCGAAGACTGAAGACAATCCTGACCTATATGTCACGTATCAGGCGGCAGTAAACCAGGAGAAGCAGTGGAACTCCTACAGCACTGGTGGCGACATGTGGGGCTGGGGCGGTTGGGGTGGCTGGGGAGGTATGTCAACGACGACAACTACGAGTTCGACGATTAACATCGGTACTCTGAACGTCGACCTGTATGACGTAGGAACCAAGAAACAGATCTGGCGTGGTGAGGCGTCGAAGACACTAGGTTCGGGCAAGGATCCGAAGAAGGTTGATAAGAACCTCAACAAAGCGATGGTTAAGCTCTTCAAGAAGTATCCGCCTCCGCCGAAATAACAGACGGGGAAACGACGGTCAGTACGACCTCGCGGTAGCCTGGTGAGTGCGAAGACATTGCCGATTGCCGATTTTAGATTGTCGATTGGAATCATGAGCGTAGTGCAATGACAATATTGCCAATTGGCAATCGGCAATCATCAATCGGCAATGTCGGCACCCACCAGCTACCGCGAGGTCGTACTGACTGTTTTTTAGCGAACTCCGAGACTTGAGGATGGACCAACAACAAAGTAGCCAGGCAAGAGTCGTCTCAATTTCTTTCGCGCCTTGTGAAGTTGTGATTTCGAGTTTCCCACTGAACAACCATATAGACTGGCGATCTCCTCGTGGTTGTAGCCCTCGACACTGAACAATAAAAAGATAGCGCGGCATCCGGGTGATAAGCGATTCACAGCGGCATCCAGGGCGATTTTGTCAGCAACCTGATGACTGATTCCGTTGCCGCTTTTACGTCCGGTGATTTGAATCAAATCTCGCGCATCCACTAACTGTTCACGCCGGCGATTTCTGCGCCGCAGGTACATGAGCGCTTGATTAACTGTGAGCCGGTACAGCCATGTCGTGAAGTGGCTTTCGCCGCGGAACGACCCGATCTTTCGGAGTAACTGAATGAAAACTTCTTGCGTTAGATCCTCAGCGTCGGCTGCATCGCGAGTAATACGCAAGCAGAGCGAGTAAACGCGGCGACTGTGACGCCGGTACAGATCCCCGATTGCGTCTGCGGTTCCAGTAGCTGCTGCACATGCCAACAGGTAATCGGTGTCGGTCACTCTTTCGATCGGCAGCGTGACAATAGGCGGATGCGGATGCGGCAGAAGACCGTAGACCATCGGCTTGTTCAGTTCAACTGCCATAATCTTCATTCAAGTGTATTTTGCGCGGCTGCGATTCAGACACTGTAAGTTTTGACAGTAAATCCAACACACTCCGCTAGTTGTTGCTGTTCACCTGTAAGTTTTGACAGTTACTGAGTCGAGACGCGTTCCTTAAATTCCTACTGTCCCGGAAAAGCGTGCCGGTCAGTCTGGAGGAGGACGTATGACAATTCCGAAGAAGGTCGCCACCTTCGCAATTGCTCTTATCGCTACCGTGAGTATGCACGGCCGCGTTATCGGACAGACTCAAACCCCTGAAGTGAAGAAGGCGCAGACGTCTGAAGAGACGAAGAAGCCGCAGCCTTCTGAAGTGGAACAACTGAAGCTGCGAGTACAACAGCTTGAAGACACTCTTCGCGAATTGAAGGGACAAATAAGTGCGATCGAAGAGAGTAGGACAAATCCGACTCCCCAAACTCCTCAGGTAGTCGATGCTCTTTATACAGAACCTGCCGCAGCTGCTGCGACGGCACCTAAACCGCAAGATCCAAAAGGGGAGAGCACGTTTCAGATTTATGGGTTCGCGATGTTGGATGCGGGTTATCAGTTCAAGCAAAACGATCCGAATTGGTTCGACGTTGTGCGGCCAGTAAAATTGCCGTCATTCCCGAATGAGTTTGCGCCTAACGGCAATACTTATTTTAGCGTTCGACAAAGCCGCCTGGGTATTAAGTCGTCAACCCCAACGAAGTACGGGGAATTAAAAACACAATTTGAATTCGAGTTGTTTGGCACTGGTGCGCAAGCCGGCCAAACAATTTTCCGGCTGCGCCACGCTTATGGTGAGTTGGGCCAGTTTGGCGCTGGCCAACAGAACAGTACCTTCATGGACGGCGATGTATTTCCCAACACAATCGAGTATTGGGGGCCCAACGGAATGGTCCTTTTCCGCAATGTGCAGTTTCGTTGGATGCCGTTGAAGGGACGCAACGCGGTGACGATTGCTGTCGAGCGGCCCGGTGCCAGCGCTGACCAGGGTCGCTATGCAGATCGCATCGAGCTACAGAACGTTCGGCCACACTTTAATCTCCCGGACCTTACCGCCAACGTTCGCTTCACTCGCGACTGGGGCCATTTCCAAGCGGCGGGCTTAGTAAGGCGAATAGCGTGGGTCGACACGCTTGACGACCAGTTCGATTTGAGTGGGAGCGCAATTGGTGCAGGACTCAATCTAACTTCCGCGCTCAACTTTAGTAAGAACGACACCGGAAAGTTCGCGCTCGTCTTTGGCCAGGGAATCCAGAACTACATGAACGATGCAGACGTTGACGTTGGCATTCAGACTAATCTTGCGGAGGGAAATCCTCGACGTCCGATCGTTGGCAAGGCGTTGCCAATGTGGAGCTTCATTGCTTACCTGGACCATAACTGGAACAAACGCTTCAGCTCATCTTTCGGATACTCGATGATGAATGTCGACAACTCCGACGGTCAGGCAGCTGATGCCTACCATCGTGGTCACTACGCTTCCGGTAACCTGCTCTACTACCCGTGGGAGAACGTTCTGATGGGCGGCGAGTTCATTTGGGGACGTCGAGAGAACTTTCTCGACGGTTTCAAGGCAGACGATTTCCGGATTCAATTTTCTTTCAAGTACAACTTCTCGAAGACGTTCACTTTCTGATGCTGGATCACAGGAACATTTCATTGAGTTTCAACTGGCAGGTGGTCGGATATCCGCCCGCTTGCCACTTAGCCCGAAAGGCATCCGCATCTGGACGGCCGCGCAGCACACAGTCGCGCGGGAGAAGTTAGCGCCACAAACGTCTTAAGGCCGTGAGCTGAAACCTACGGCAGAAGTCACGGAGGCTCGAATGAAATTAATAACCCTACAATCAAAACGTTCGCGAAAACTGATCACGTATCTGGTTGGGCTTGTTTGTTTCGCGCTACTTCTTCCGGCGAACGCAACGTTGTTTGCGAAGAAGCGGCTGCCAGTGATGCAAGAGCAGGCGGCACAGGCAGACGTCAAGATTCCTCCCGAACAACTTGACTCTCTCGTAGCGCCGATTGCGTTGCATCCCGACAACCTGCTCAGCCAGACGCTGGTCGCTTCAACGTATCCGCTCGAGTTAGTTCAACTCGAACAGTGGCTAGAGAAAAATCCAGACCTGGTAAAAGACCAGAAGAAGTTAGCTGAAGCAGTGAAGAAGCAACCGTGGGATGCCAGTATTCAGGCGATGGCCGCACTCCCTGATTTAGTGAAACGCCTGGTTGACGATATTCAGTGGACCACCGATCTCGGCAACGCTTTTCTGGCCCAACAGAAAGACGTGATGGATGCGGTTCAACGGATGCGTCAGAAGGCGCAGGGCACGGGCGCCCTGGCGTCGAATCAACAACAAAAGGTGATCGAGAAGACGGTCGAAAGCAAAGAAGTGATTGTGATCGAACAGTCGAACCCACAAGTGGTTTATGTGCCGTCATACAACCCAACGGTTGTTTACGGCGCACCGGCTTACCCGTATCCACCGATTTACTATCCGCCTTATCCGACTGGAGGTGTGATTGCTGCAAGCGCGATCTCCTTTGGTGTCGGCTTAGCCATGGGTGCGGCGTGGGGCGGCGGCTGGGGATGGGGTTGTGGTTGGGGTGGTGGTGACATCGACGTCAACATGAATAACAACTTCAACCGCAACACGAATATCAGTGGTGGTAACCGTGTGAATAACATTCAAGGTGGTAATCGGGCTCAAGGTGGTAACAAGTGGAACCATAACCCGTCGCACCGAGGTGGTGCGCCATACGGCGATAGAGGAACCGCGAATAGGTTTGGTGGAAGCGCGCGTGGCGATTCGCTCGGCAATCGACAGCGAGCAGCGCAGCGGGACCTCGGTCGACAAGGTGGAAATCTCGGTAGCCAGCGCGGCGGCATTGGCGATCGAGGTGGAGTTGGTGATCGCGGTGGTGTGGGCGGCAATCGCGGTGGCGTTGGTGATCGAGGTGGTGTTGGTGATCGTGGCGGTGTCGGTGACCGCGGCGGTGCCGGGAATCGCGGCGGAGTTGGTGATCGAGGTGGCGTTGGTGATCGTGGGGGTGCCGGCAATCGTGGCGGCGTGAGTGATCGATCATCAGGCATCGGCGGTGGCAATCGCGGCAGCGGTTCATTAGGCGGCTCCGGCGATCGGGTCGGCAATCGTAGCGTTGGCGGCGGTGATCGCAGCTTCGGTGGCGGCTCTGGAGGTTTCGGCGGTTCCAGCACACGTGCGTCCAGTAGCAGAGGTTCATCCAGCATGGGTGGTTTCGGTGGCGGCAGCCGCAGCAGCGGTGGTTTTGGTGGCGGTGGTGGCAGCCGCAGCAGTGGCGGCTTTGGTGGTGGTGGTGGCGGCGGCCGCGGTGGTGGCGGCGGCGGTCGTGGTGGCGGTGGAGGAAGGAGGTAACAGAATCATGAAAAGCAAAATCAAAAAAACAACTCGGCTTTTCGCTGTAGGTCTGATTTGCACATTGTGTGTGATGCTGCTCTCTGTTGCATCCCCTGCGCAGACTACTGCCGTTACAAGAGGCAAATCATTTCCGACGGCTCAGGCCGCAGCGGATGCACTGATCGATGCGGCTGAAAAGTATGACGAAGCCGCATTAACAGAAATCCTTGGACCAGACAGCTACGACATTCTCCACACTGGGGAACCGGCTCGAGATCGTGAGGTGGCGAAGGAATTCGCCACTCTAGCTCGCGCTAAGACAAACCTGGCTGCAAAGCCCAAGACCAACCCACGTCTTGCGTACCTCTCAGTGGGCGAAGACGATTGGCCATTTCCAGTTCCGATCATCAAGACCGGCGCAAGTTGGTACTTCGATACGAAAGCCGGTCGTCAGGAATTGCTTTATCGACGCGTCGGTAGCAACGAACTAACTGCGATCCAGATCTGTCGCGGTTATGTCGAAGCTCAACATGAATATGCGCTGGTAAAGAAAGGGGAATCCGGTGTCAATCATTATGCGCAACGCATTATCAGCACACCGGGGACCCAGGATGGACTCGCATGGAAAAACGAGGACGGCACCTGGGGTGGTCCAATTGGAGAGAAAGTAGCAGCGGCGATCGAGCGTGGCTATGCGTCACGCACGGAGCCGTATCACGGGTACTTCTTCAAGATCCTGAAAGGTCAGGGACCAGCGGCGCCACTCGGCGAACTCGACTTCGTGGTGAAAGGCGTGATGATCGGCGGCTTCGCGCTCATCGCTTTTCCCGCACAATACCGCGTCACGGGTGTAAAGACGTTTATGGTCAGTCATGACGGCGTTGTATATGAAAAGGACCTTGGTCCAAAAACGCTCGAATTGGCTGGAGCAATCGACCGCTTTAACCCTGACAAGAGTTGGACGCCGGTGTTGGACGATCAATAAGAGGAGTTTGCCCGACAAAACCCAATTACAGAACGGGAGCGTAGCGACCGATTTCAATCTCCTTTGTTCGTTCGTAAGCGAAATCGGTCTCTTCGCTCCCGTTCTGTATCTAACTGATGCCAGTACAAAACAGTCGACATCTCGAGGTCCAATATGAAGAAGTTACTGGTCTATTTCACGTTGATTTGTTTCTTGGCGCCGATCGCTTCTGCTCAACAAACTCGAACTGAGCGAGATCTGCTCGGCGAGAAGCAGATTCCCGCTGAAGCCTACTACGGCGTGCAAACAGCACGTGCGCTCGAGAACTTCAAGTTATCTGGCATCCTTATTAATCATTATCCTGGTTTCGTCGAAGCATGGGCCATGGTGAAGCTCGCTGCCGCGCGCGCGAATACGGACGTCGGCGCCATGAAAAAGGAACGCCTCGCCGCGATTGAGAAGGCTTGTCAGGCTGTGTTGAGCGGTAAGTATCACGATCAGTTTGTCGTCGACTGGTACCAGGGAGGTGCTGGAACTTCGACAAACATGAATGCCAATGAAGTACTAGCCAACATCGGTTTGGAGTTAACCGGGCACAAGAAAGGCGAGTACCAGTTTCTCGAACCTCACGACGATCTAAACATGTCGCAGTCGACCAATGACGCGTATCCGACTGCTGTCAAGGTAGCGTTTTTGCTTCGCAACGATAAGTTAATTGCCGAGTTGCAAGCGCTTGTTGCGTCGTTTCGGTTGAAGGGCGACGCGTTTCTTGAAATCGTCAAGATGGGTCGCACCGAGATGCAGGATGCAGTACCGATGACGGTTGGCCAGGAGTTTCACGCATTCGCTGCGAGTCTGGAAGACGAGATTAAATTATTGCGCGATGCAGAGAAGTATCTGTATGCGGTCAACATGGGAGCAACAGCGATTGGTACCGGCATCAATGTTCCGAAAGGGTACCCGGAAAAATGCGCTGAGCACCTCGCGAAGTTAACGGGCAAACCAATTGTTCCTGCGAACGATATGTTGTCAGCCACCTGGGACCAGCAGGGGTTTGTTGTCTATTCATCGGCATTGAAGAGCCTCGCGATCAAGTTATCGAAGATCTCAAGCGATTTGATCCTGCTTACGTCTGGCCCGCGCGCTGGTTTGGCAGAAATCAACTTGCCGGCATTGCAACCGGGATCTTCGATCATGCCTGGGAAAGTGAATCCAGTTATTCCTGAAGTGATGAACATCGTTGCATTCAGAGTTATGGGAAATGATTACGCGGTGACGTTGGCTGCTCACAGCGGACAGTTGCAGCTGAATGCGTACGAGCCGCTCGCTGGCGTGGCAGTGATGGAATCGCAGAGTCTTCTCTTCAACACCTCGAATGCGTTTCGCACGAAGTGTATCGATGGCATCACGGTGAATGAGCGCGTGTTGAGTCGTTATATGGAAACTACTGTAGGCATAGTGACGGCTTTGAATCCGGTGCTGGGATACGAGAAGGCGACTGAACTCGCGAACGAAGCCTACAAGAGCGGCAAAGGAATTCTGGAGATCATCCGCGAGAAAAAGATTCTGACTGAAGCGCAGATCAAAGAGTTGCTCGATCCGGTGAAACTAAGCGGACTTGATAAAAGTAAGTATCGGAAGAAGTAAGAATCAATGTCCGATACACTTTATTAGTTTATCGGGGCTGCGCGAGCTTCAATGCGGCAGGAATGACTCAACCAATGTCCGATATACTTCAGGAAGCTCTGATCAAGTGGCTATTCAGTACCGTCCGCGGTAGCGGATGGCCACCACTCAAGCGACGATATTAGTGGGCACCTGTACGCTCATGACGTTGAGTCGTGGCCATCCGCTACCGCGGACGGTACTGAATAGCTCGGAAGACTTGATCAGCGCTTCCTTCAGCTTGTCGTGGGATGCGGCAGATTCAACTTAACAGAATCAACTCAAGTGAAGATATCGGACAGTCGCTGGAGTCATTTCTGTTGAGTCGAATCTACCGCATCCTACGACAAGCTGAAGCATATCGGACATTCGTTGAGTTATTCCTGCCATATTGAAGCTCGCGTACGTCACGACAAACTGAAGTGGATCGGACAAAAAAAGAAGCACAAGCGAATGATCGTTTGTGCTTCTTCGGTTTAGTTGAGTTGTAGTTTAGTGAATGACGATTCCGACGCTCAATCGGAGGTTATCTTGTCGGGTACCTGGAATGACAAACGGAACGCCCGCCGGTTGATGTGGAGTTGGCCTCAATAGTATTCCTAACTCCTGATCACCACGCTGAATGATGTTCCAGTCGATCTGAACCGCCCGTATATCAATCGTGTGAGTGAGCTTTATATCCACACCACCACCGAACGCCATTGAGAAACTTGTCTCCTGCGCGTGAAAATCAGTGAGGCCGAAGACGGTGCCCAGTTGAGGACTGTCGACATCGACCTTCTGATTGGCGACACCAAACAACGCATGGCCGAACGGTTTAAAGCGCGGTCCATCCTCTCTGTTGTCCTTTACCTGGATGCCACCCAGGAAATTGTGAATCGTCGAGTCGACCGTGCCGCTGCCCAGTGGTCGGGAAAAATTGTCTTCGCGCAAGTGAAGAGAATAATCCCCTTTAATGCCGAAGTACTTGTGGATGTTGCGAGTAATTGATAACTCAAATCCACGCAGTGTGTTTCTGCCTCCGAGTACCTCATTGACTTCGGAGATGTCTGTGTCGCCGCCCAAATTATCAAACTGCATCGCGGAATATCCGCCAAAGAACTCCCATTTCTTATAGTCGTCTTGCGCTAGTGCTGCGCTTGCGCAAAGCAACAGGAGTCCTGAAATACTCAGTATTCGTTTAGTCAATTCCATAATCCTTTCCCTTTCAATGCTCGTAGCCGTTTTCATCGGGGTAGCCCGACCTACGACTGTAGCGGTGGCACTAACACGGGATAACTGTAAGTTTTGCCAGTTAAGCCTCAGGCAACCTTTCGCCTAAATTCTCAGCTCGCGTTCAACTTCCGATTCTCAGGCTCCTGTAAAAAGTGACAGTTACGCCACTCTTTGCAACTTCCTAAGATTTCATAGTCCCGAACTGTAAGAGTCAGCAAATTTCGACCAGAAGGAGTAATGAAATGTCCAAACAACACAAGGCGCCCGGCAATGACGCTAACTCGAAAGACAAACAATCTGAGGCCGCCTTGGAGGATCCGCTTGGCAGCTCAGACTCATTGCTTTCGCAGCAAGTGCCACCGGGCGTCGATCGAAGAACATTTTTAATGCGAAGCGCCGTCGTAGGGGCGACGACTGTAATGCTCGGGCGCTCGGTCACAGCACAAGAGAGAGTGTTGCGATCGATAGCACCACCTCCGCAAGCAGCGTCGCCAGCACCGGCACTAGATAGCAACTTGAATGTTGTGAAGAAGGGACAGGGCCCTGTGCTGACGGTACTGGATGAGTTCTACAAAGTGGGACCGGGGCCATCGAGTTCACACACGATTGGTCCAATGCGCATCACCTACGACTTCTATCAGCGCGCAGCTAAGTTGCCGGCGGATAAGTTGGCGAGCGCGACAGCTTTGCGAGTCCACTTATTCGGAAGTCTTAGTGCTACAGGGAAAGGACACGGTACAGAGCGGGCCGCGCTGGCCGGATTAGTTGGTAAAGAGCCGGCGACGGTCGATCCTAAATTCCTGGATGGTCTTCGCGACAATCCTAATCAGACCTTCCCAGTACAACTCGGCGCGAAGACGATCAATGTAACTCTCAAAGACATCATCTACGACGCGACTAAGGGCGATTTCCACCATCCAAACACAATGACCTGTAAGTTGCTGGCCGGTGACAAAGTGTTACTCGAGCAGGAGTACTACTCCGTGGGTGGTGGCTTCATTGAGTGGAAGGGATACACGCCTCCCAAGAAGAACGCGCCGAAGTACCCGTTTAGAACGATGAAAGAGTTACGCGCGCATGCAGAGAAGAACAACATATCGATTGCGCAAGTAATGTTGGCAAACGAAATGTCGATTCCGGGCAGGACCAAAGAAGAGGTGTATGCGTTCATCGATAAGATCGTTAACGCGATGGTCGCGACGGTTAAGTCAGGACTTAGCATGCCGGAAGACGATGTGTTGCCTGGCCCAATCAAGCTACATAGTAAAGCGGCGACCGTTTACAAACGCGCAATGGACGATCAGTTCCAGGCAGATCGCGGCATTGGCGTCGTCTCTTCCTACGCTTTGGCAGCCTCGGAGGAGAACGGCCGTGGGCATCTTGTCATTACGGCACCGACTGGTGGATCTGCTGGAGTTATGCCGGCGATCGTTTACGCGCTGGGTGAAGGTGGACGAAAGATGGCGCCCGAGAAAATTCGCGATGGGATGTTAGCGGCCGCGGCAATAGGTTATCTCTGTAAACACCACGCGACGCTATCGGCAGCAGAAGGCGGTTGCCAGGCGGAGATTGGTGTTGCATCTGCGATGGCTGCAGCCTTGGTGGCAACCGCGAACGATGCGGAGCCACGTGTTGTTGAGAACGCAGCTGAATCTGCACTCGAACACCATCTCGGAATGACATGCGATCCGGTGGCTGGCTTTGTGCAAGTGCCGTGCATCGAGCGCTGTGCGTTCGGCGCGGTGAAAGCATGGACCGCTTACGCGATCGCGAGCAATGAGATAGCGAGTCGGCACCGCG
>JBKPMX010000182.1:0-8139 GCA_046765655.1 Acidobacteriota bacterium | reverse complement strand
GTGCCTTGCAAGGTCGCTTCGCCAACCGGTGATTTGATCGTCAGATTCTGAATTTCAGCACGGGTCTGATTCGCCAAAGCCTGCGCCTGAACATCGATGTTGTTGATCAGTTTGCCGTCGTACGTGAAAGTAGAATCGGTTGACGAGAAGTTGATGCGATTCATCCGACTCTCAGCGGGAGCGTTTGGATCATCCGGCTGAATTGTCGCTTGTAGGTTTCGCGCTTCTCCAGAAATCTCATGACGCGCGTCTCCGTAGTAGACCACTCCGTTTTTTACTTCGACGTGAGCAGTGGAATAGGCGAAAAGAATGCGCTTGTTTGGTTCAGGCGGGGGAATATGGATATTGCGGAAATTTGAGCGACCTTCTTTGTCGAACGTCACCCAAAGCTCAAAGCCTTCGACCGTCAGATCTCTTAGATTGATGTTGCGGGTGAGATTGAGGGCATACAGATCCTCGACTCTGATCGTCGCGGAGAGTTTGTCTATCTTTCCTAATTTGGCCCCGGTTTGCGCGTCGTAAAGCTCGACGCCCGACATCTGGACTGTGTTTGGTGGCACTGTCGCATGAAACTCTTTAATTTCCGCGCGAATGCCGTAGTTAGCAAACGTTCCTTTGATTTGGCCAACTACATAACGATCGACAAAACCCAGCCGGTACAGAAGAAACACAAGTAGGAGCAGCGCGACGGCGCCAACGCCGAGGATCAAACCGGCGATGATGGCATGCCGGCGTGAGAAGTAGCGCCAGCGCCTGCTCAGTGACGGCTTTTTCTCTGGCGGACGATCTCCCGCCCCCTCGATGGGTTCCTCAGTGCTCATAAAAACCAAACATGCACACTTGTATCACGCGGCACCGCGACGCCCGCGTGTACAAGTTCAGTCGTCAAACCGTAATTCAGCGGTGGGTAGCAATGCCCTCACCAAACGCCTTAGCGGCTAACGCAGGCGGCAGTCGAGCACCGCCCTAATACATTGGGGAAGTAGATTTTAGAGGGAGAGACCGAAACTTGAAAGCGTAGTCGGGTGGTCCAAGTCAAACCGTATGTTCCAGATGACATCTGTCGGGGAGTTATCTGGGTGCAGTCGAATCCTGGTCCTTTAAAGATGCTCTCTCACCCAGGGGAACGTTGCCTACCACAGACAGTTCAAAACCCTCGAGAGCCGCCACCCTTGGGGGATGATTCGAAAGCAAGAGAATGCGCCGCATGCCTAAATCGTGCAGGATCTGGGCTCCCACACCGTAATCGCGATCGACGCCATAACCTGTTTCGACGCTCGCTTCGTGTTTGGGTAAGTTGCGCTCCTGCATGACCTTGTAAGTTCTAAGCTGATTGACTAGATCGAGGCTGTGTTCGCGCTGACGCAGATAGAGAACGACTCCGCGACCTTCGCCGGCAATCTTCTCAAGAGCCGCATGAAGCTGAAATCCTGTGTCGTCGATCAAGGAGCCAAACATGTCGCACGTCACATTTTCGGTGTGCACTCGCACCAGAACTGGGTCATCACCTCTCACTTCGCCCATCACCATCGCGAGATGGACATCACCGTTGATGATGTTTTCATAAGCAACGGCTTTAAACCGGCCGTAAACTGTCGGCAGATCAGTTTCCACTACACGACGGACAAGCATCTCTTTGGTGATGCGATACCTGACGAGATCCGCCACCGTGATCATCTTGAGATTGTGTTCGGCGGCAAACGCTTCCAGATGCGGCAGACGAGCCATCGTCCCGTCTTCGTTCATCACTTCGCAAATCACTCCCGCGGGATACAAACCAGCGATACGAGCAATATCAACACTCGCTTCAGTTTGTCCGGGTCGAACGAGGACGCCACCATTCTTCGCACGCAGCGGAAAAATGTGACCGGGTCGCGCGAGATCCTGGGGCCGAGCATTTGGCTCGACAGCCGTTAAGATTGTCGTCGCGCGATCGGAAGCGGAGATTCCTGTGGTGATGCCTTTGCGAGCATCGATAGAAACCGTGAATGCTGTGCCAAGGAACGATGTGTTGTCGGCGACTTGCGTCGTTAGGTGCAATTCATCGCAGCGTTCTTCAGTTAATGGCAGACAGATCAGGCCGCGTGCATGGCGCGCCATGAAGTTCACGATGTCAGGCGTAATCTTCTCGGCGGCGCAGACCAGATCGCCCTCATTCTCGCGATCTTCATCATCGACGATAATGATCATCCGCCCTTCGCGAATGTCAGCGGCTGCAGCTTCGATAGAGGAAAATGGCATCAGTGTGTGTTTGGTCTTTGGCCTTTGGACCTTAGACTTTGGACTTCGCGATAATGTTAACCCAGATGCCCGCCCATCGTTAACAGCCTTTCCACATACTTGGCGATGATATCGACCTCCAGATTGACTGGGTCACCCGGCCGTAGCTCCGACAGGTTAGTCACTTCCCAAGTTTTGGGGATTATTGCAACTTCGAAGTACTCCTGCGTGAGCGCCGCAATCGTTAGACTGATGCCTTCCACCGCGATCGACCCCTTAAAGACCAGATGTCGTCCGAGTTCCGGCGGATAACCAATCCTCACCGTCCATGATTCACCAAGATCCTCGACACTCAGAAACTCGCCACGCGCATCCACGTGCCCCTGCACGATGTGGCCGCCCAGACGTGTTGCGGGCGTGACGGAACGTTCAAGATTAACGGCGCTGCCGGGCTCAAGAATTCCAATTGTCGAACGAATGAGGGTTTCGTAGGACACGTCAGCAGCGAACGAATCAGCTTGAACATCGAGTGCCGTCAAACAAACGCCGTTGACTGCGATTGAGTCGCCATTGTTGGTTCCGTCCGTCACGAGGTGCGCCTCGATTACGATGCGCGCATTCTCACCGCGCTTTTCAACGGTCCGGACCTTCCCGAGCTCTTCGATGATACCGGTAAACATGATCTAATAACGCAGTCCGAATTATTCAGTACCATTCGCGTTAGCGAATGGCCTGGACTCAAGATCGAAACGGCTGCTTGAGTCTTGGGCGTCCGCTATCGCGGACGCTACTGAATAGCGCGAGCCTGTTGAGTTTCGATAATTTTCAGCATCTCCTGAAAGACTTCGTCAATTGATTTTCCCGTTGACTCAATAATGATCGCATCGTCGGCACATTTGAGCGGTGAGTCCATACGTGTTGAGTCGCGCCGGTCTCGCTCAATCAAGTCAACCAGTATCTCCTGGTAGTCAGCTGTTCCATCAACCTCGCGCCATTCATCGAACCGTCTTCGGGCACGCTCTTCGGCGTCCGCGGTTAGGAAAAACTTTATGTCCGCATTGGGAAACACGACCGTGCCGATGTCGCGTCCATTCATTACTGAACCACGCTTCGCGATTTCACGCTGCCGCGCGACCATTGCTCGACGCACTCCTGGTATCGTCGAAACGACAGACGATACATCCGTGACTTGTTCGGTTCGAATTAACTCACTGACATCACGTCCCGCGAGTAACACTTTCAATGAATCAGGATCGCCTTCGAGATCGATGTCGAGGTTCTCTGCGAGTTGTGTGACTCGGTCGTTGTCGGAAGGATCGAGTCCCTGCTGAATCACAGCGAGAGCAACAGCGCGATACATCGATCCAGTATCGACGTAGAGCAAATTCAACGCACGCGCGAGCAGGCGGCCCAAGGTTGATTTGCCGGAGGCGGAGGGACCATCGATAGCGATGATTAGCGGTTTCACTCTTCTGAGATCTGAAAATCTGGAGGTCTTTGGGCCATTCTCGTCACTCAACTACAGAACGGGAGCGAAGCGACCGATGTCAATGTGTCTTGAGCGCTAGGTGAGTTGACATCGGTCGCTTCGCTCCCGTTCTGTAGTTGAGTAGTCTTCAAGTCGTTTGCATTCGGCGTTCTACACAAACGCCGCAAAAACCTCGTTCGACATCAATGCTCCAGCTCGGGTCAGTTTCAGCACATCTCCTTCAACTGCAACCAACCCGGCATCGATAAAACGATCAATTTCCGCTTGATGAGTCGCACGGAGATCTACGCCAAACGTATCAAGGAATTGGTTTGTATTGACGCCACGCATTAATCGCATCCCGAGGAACACTGCCTCCGACCGCAGGTCTGCAGTACTCAAGACTTGCCGTTCCACTATCGGTGACGCGTCACTTTCAACTGCCGTCAAATAGCGACCGATATCGCGCTCATTGGACCAGCGTCGCTGCTGACCATCGTACGAATGCGCCGAACAACCGAAACCGAAGTATGGTTCGCCCGTCCAATACTTCGTGTTGTGTCGTGACGCAAAACCGCGGAGACAAAGATTCGAAATTTCATAGTGCTCGTATCCCGCTTCAGACGCTCTTCGGAGCATCCATTCGTACATGATCGCAGAGAGATCCTCGTCGGGCTGCGGCTGAATCCCTCGCCGAATGTGCTCAGCCAACGGGGTGCCTTCGTGAACTTCCAGCAAATAGAACGAAAGGTGTTCCGGCCTCAATGCCAATGCTTGATTCACATTCTCCTGCCATCGTTCCAATGTCTGTCCTGGAAGGCCAGCGATCAGATCGAAGCTGATGTTGTCGAATCCCGCCCTGCGTAGGTCGGAAAAGGTCTCGAGAGTATCGGCCGTCGTGTGGGACCGACCCAACTTTGCGAGTTCTTTATCGTCGAATGTTTGCGCACCAAAACTCGCACGGTTCACGCCGAGTGCGCGAAACTGCTTCAACAAGTCCGGGTCAACTGTGCCCGGATTCATCTCCATTGTTATCTCGACATTGTCGCCAACGCGGAACCGGTTGTGGACTGCCGACAAAAGCGATTCGAGCTGATGCGGCTTTAGCAGCGAAGGAGTTCCACCACCAAAATAGATCGTATCGATCCGCAGTTGTTCACTAACCACACTTCCGGTCGAGATTTCCCTCGCGACTGCCTGCACATACCGTTCGGCCAGCTCGTCATCATGTAGACCAGTTGCAAAATCGCAGTAAGAACAACGCGATCGGCAGAACGGAATGTGAATGTAAATGCCGGCGACGCTCATGGAGCTTGGGATGATAACACGCAGGATTCGAATACAGGATTGAGGCGCGTCCTCGGCGACTTCTGCGTAGCAAGTTCGCAAGTTCTTCTTTTTCTAAGAAACTTTTGCGCACGGCTTTGCCGCCTGATGTGAGGCGATGGCTTTGCCTCGCATCGAGCGGCAAAGCCGTTAACAATCAAGCACCATTATGTGGATGCGGCTCTGTTGCGCTGCGTCTCAGCGTCCTCTGCGTTTTTACCGTGAGACTCTCATGACCCTCGAGGGGACGCGAAATCGCCGACCGCATGCGAAACAAGTTTTAGCGACAATTGATTACTGCGCCGGTCTCGTGATGCAGCTTTCATCCTTCATCCCTCATTGCTTATTGCTGTGTATTGTTTCGCTTCCCCTTGTATCGTTTTCAAATTGCAACATTCAACTTACGTCACTCAATGCCCTGCGGATCTTTAACTTCCGACTGGCACGCATGTTGAATTCTTAAGAGCAGCTGGCCGGAGGGACGAGGTCGTCTCTGGCTTCCGGTCGAGTCATTGACTATTCAACGATTAACGGGAGGGGATAGATATGGCAGATGACAAAATGAAGAATGACGATCTCAATCCAGGTGGATCCAAGCAGGCTGGACAACAACAAGGTGGCCAGGGTGGCCAACAGCCGGGCCAGCAATCACCGGGACGAAATCCGAATGAAGAGCAAGGCGGTCAGAAGAGCGGCCAGGGCGCGAATCGTGGCCTCGAAGATGATGAACTAGGCAAGGGTGGCCAGGGTGGCCGCGGCGGTAACATGGGTCAAGGCCAACAGAAAGGCTAATTCATTTTCAACATTTTCTGCTTTCGCACGACGGGTTCTGCTCGTCGTGCCTTTTTTTAAGGATGAAGGATGAACAAGGCCCGCTCATCACACGGAGCTTTTCATCCCTCATCCTTCATCCCTCAGTCTTTTATCGGATTCGTTTCAAGCTACCACCACCACTGATCTTGGTCCCATTCGCTCGTGCAACGCGCTCAACCTCAGTCATCACGCGGAGCATATTCCCGCCAAGCACCTTCAGAATGTCGCGTTCGCTGTAGCCGCGCTTCAGTAGTTCATAGGTGATGTTTGGAAGCATCGACACGTCCCGCGCGCCTTCCGGCATGTCATTAGCGCCATCGAAGTCAGCGCCGATACCCACGTGATCGATGCCGGCGATTTTGATGATGTGCTCGAAGTGATCGATTAGTTTTGAAATCGGCAACGGTGGCAGTTGATGTGAAGCCTCTAACTTGCTGGTCTCTTCCGCTGCCCGTTCAGGATCATCTTTGTATTTCAGGTTCAGCGCATCCTGCTGAGCTTTTAACTCTTTGTCGCGAGCATCGCTGCGCGGTGAGAATGTGGTCGTGTCAACAAAGACGCTATAGAAGTTCACATTAATCACACCACCATTCTTCGCGATCCGTCGCAGGAGATCGTCAGGTATGTTTCGCGGCACGTTACTTAGGGCGCGAGCTGATGAATGCGAGGCGATGATCGGCGCTGTCGAAACATCAAGCGCGTCACTCATTGTATCGTCTGAGACGTGCGAGACGTCGACGATCATCCCCAGTCGATTCATTTCACGAACCACTTCCCTGCCAAAGTCGTTCAGGCCGCCGTATTTCTTTTCACCGCGGCCGGCATCGGCCCAGTCGTTAGTGTTATTCCAGGTCAGCGTCATGTAACGGACACCGAGCCGGTGAAATTCGCGAAGCGTTGCCAAGGAGTTCTCGATTGCGTGACCGCCTTCAATTCCCATCAGGGCCGCAATTTTTCGTTGTGCTTTAGCACGACGAATGTCGGCTGCCGTCGTGGCAATCATCAGATCGTTTGGATGACGCTCCACGGCGCGATAAACGGAGTCGATCATATCGAGCGTTCTTCGCGCAGCGCCGCCGTTAGCCACGTACCATGGACGAATGTAGAGAGAGAAAAACTCTCCCGTTAGACCACCCTTCTTCATCCGCTCGATGTTTGTTCGATAGGGGAACGGTGGCTCGCCCGCTAGATCGAAATCGTAGTTGGTCATGCCGGTGGTGATGTCGTTGTGAGTGTCGATAACGATCGCACGACGTTGGATCGCAAGAGCTCTTTGCCACAGTCGCTCATCACGCGCTGGATTCTGCGCGGTGTCGTTCTGAGTAATTGTTTTCGTTCGCGTCGCCGTGGAGTTTTGAGGCAGGAGTACCGCGGCTACTATTCCGCAGCCAACAACAACAAGCAGGAAGCGTCTCATCAAGATACCTTTCAACAGTTATTAGTCAGTGTCCAACCTGCAATTTACCGGATCGTCGTGGATCATGCTATCCGGTTTTACGGTTCGCAGTCACACGAAATGTGGGTTAACGGCCTTCCCTACTGCGTTTTCACGAGTAGAGTCTTTTCAGTTGAAGTTGAGTGATTGATGTCATGTACGTTGAATCTCATCAGCTTTAGCCTCCCTCTTCACACAGTTACCAAGAGGTGATACCCGCAAAACAAATGTGGACGGCCACGTTACCGAAATCCCCATTTCAAGCTATCATCAGCATGTTATGTCGATCCTAATTGCTGAAGACAACATGGCCCAGCGCCACTACCTGCGAGAGATTCTCGAAAAGGAATTTCCCGATTACGTCCCCATCTTCGAAGCAGGCGACGGCGAAGAAACTGTGAAGCTCGCGCTCGAACAGAAACCCGACGTCTGCATTCTCGATATCCAAATGCCAAAGCTCTCCGGAGTAAAAGCTGCACGCGCGATCTGGCGCGACTTCCCCGAAGCTCGCATCATCTTCTGGACACAGTTCCCACACGAGATCTACATCAACGAGATTCGAAAGATCGTTAAAGCTGTCGATCCGCCGCCAGCCTACGGGTTCATTCACAAGAACAATCCGGAATCGCGGTTCCTGCGTTTCGTCGGCGCAGTACTTGAAGACGGCGCTGACATGATCGATCCCGCGTTCAAGGACTCGTTCAAGCGCCCGTTGCTAACTGAGTTCGAAGCGGAGGCGCTCTACTATCTCGCGCTTGGTCTATCGAACTGGGCCATCGCTCGGAAGTGCAGTCTGTCTTTGCGGGGTGTGGAGAGCCGGCTGGCGACACTGTACGAGAAGTTGTTCGTTGCAGTAGGCGAAGGCACGGAGCAAGAG
>JBKPMX010000181.1:0-31209 GCA_046765655.1 Acidobacteriota bacterium | reverse complement strand
TTGGGGGTCGTGTGCGAGGGCCGGCCGTTGTTTTTTTTTTTTTGGTGTGCGCGCACGTTGGGGCTATTTGGTTATAAAAAAGCCCCGACTGGGCGCGGCACTCCAAAGAGGTTTCCAATGATCACGATTCGGAAAGCGAACGAGCGCGGACATTTCAACCACGGTTGGCTCAACACCTATCACACATTCTCGTTCGATCAATACTACGATCCGCGATACATGGGCTTCCGCGTGTTGCGAGTCATTAATGAAGACTTCGTCAGCGCTGCTCGAGGCTTTCCGATGCACGCTCACCGAGACATGGAGATCATCACTTACATTCTTGAAGGCGCCTTGCAGCACGAAGACAGCATGGGTAACGGCTCGACTATCCGGCCGGGTGATGTACAGCGCATGAGTGCGGGAACCGGAGTGCGCCACAGCGAAAAGAATCCCTCACCAACTGAAGCCGTTCATCTTCTACAGATCTGGATCCTTCCGCACACCGTCGGGCTCGATCCGAGTTACGAACAGAAAGCTTTCACTGAGGACGACAGACGCAACAACCTTCGTTTGATCGCGTCGAGTGATGGCAATGAGGGCTCAGTCGTAATACATCAGGATGCAAGTCTTTATGCTTCGATAATCGACGAGGGTGCTAACGTTACGCACTTGATGCCAGAGACGCGCTACGGTTGGTTGCAGGTGGCGCGAGGTGCCGTTGACGTCAATGGCGAACCAGCAGATCAGGGGGACGGCGCAGTGATCGTGGGTGAATCGAAAATAGAAATTACTGCGCGCGAACCAGCTGAGGTTCTTTTGTTCGACCTGCCTTAAACGAAAGACCACCGACTTTATGAGATCCATCGAGCTCTTGCTTCGGGATTTTTCGTGTTGGTTCGTGTGATTTGGTGGATCGCTTTGCGCGGAAATAACGGACGATCCACGAAATCACACTAACTTACACGAACCAAAAACGCGTTAATCGACTTACGCACAGTCTGATGAAGACGTCGTCCCTACATTTGTATATGGCCCAGACACCGGCTTTGATATTCTCGTATCTCGACAATGGAAACGGCCTCATTAAATGCGCCTGACAGTCTTCCGGTCGTGGCTCCGCACCGTTGGCGGGCGCTCGTGTTGTTGTCTTCAGCTGAACTCCTGGGCATGTCGCTGTGGTTTAGTGCGTCGGCAGTTGTTCCCGCATTACGACTTGAATGGAACCTCACAGATTCTCAAACAAGTTGGTTAACAATCTCTGTCCAACTTGGATTCGTATTCGGGACGTTGCTGAGTGCGTTCTTCAACCTCGCCGACATCTTCCGGCCACGTCAATTACTCGCCATCTGTGCATTCGCAGGTGCTACAACCAATGCGCTGTTCGCGTGGTTCGCTACTGGGCCAACGAACGCGATCGCTTTTAGATTCATCACGGGGATGTTTTTGGCCGGTGTCTACCCGCCGGCGATGAAACTTATGGCGACGTGGTTTCGGCAATCTCGCGGTCTCGCCCTGGGAGTACTCGTCGGCGCGCTGACGCTGGGAAAGGCAGCGCCATACCTTATCAACGCGATCGGCAGCACGCTTTGGCGTAATAACGTCGTTGCGGTGTCAGTCCTTGCTGCGATCGGTGGCGTCCTGGTAATGCTGTTCATTGCTGAAGGACCCTACGCGTTGCCGAGAGCGAGTTTTGATTGGCAACAGGTGGTAAAGATATTTCGTAACCGCGGCGTGCGCCTGGCAAACTTCGGTTACTTCGGCCACATGTGGGAGCTCTATGCGATGTGGACATGGGTTCCGCTGATGCTGCGGGCCAGCTTTGCATCCCAGGCCGTCTCCCCGAAGCTCGCCGAGATTGGTTCTTTCATTGTTATCGGTGCGGGGGCGGTTGGTTGTGCTGTTGCGGGGTTAATCGCGGATCGTGTCGGTCGAACCGTCGTCACCTCATGGGCCATGGCGATCAGTGGGAGTTGCTGTGTAATTGTTGGATTTCTTTACGGCGCAAATCCTGCTTTGCTGTTACTGGTCGCAGCAATCTGGGGTGCATCGGTTGTTGCTGATTCTGCTCAGTTTTCGTCATGCGTAACGGAGTTGGGCGATCCACAGTACATCGGCACAGCGTTGACGCTGCAGATGTGTATCGGATTTTTGCTGACGACGATTTCGATTGAACTTATACCTCCGCTGGTACGCATCGTCAGTTGGCGCTACGCGTTTGTGATCCTCGCGCCTGGTCCGCTGTTCGGCGTGATTTCGATGCTACGACTGCGACGCCTTCCTGAAGCGGTGAAGATCGCACACGGAAAAAGATAGGAACAGGAGCAGCAGGCAGAAGGCAGAAATCATTTGAGAATTTATTTGATATTTATCATTTGAGATTTTAATTCTCGGTTTACTGTGATTCTGTCCACACGCAATGATTCCGATCTCAAATGATGGATATCAGGCTCTACTTCTAAATCTCAAATAACAAATGTCAAATAATAATTCTCAAATGATTCCTGTCTCCTCCTCCTGCTTGTGCTCTGGATCGATGGCGTGGGTTATCGCTACGAACTAAATCAGCCTTGCAAACATACGGAACTTTCGTTAGGCTGCGACCGTTGTGAAAGTCATGTTACTCCTTCTCCGATTCTGAGTTGCCTTAGGCACACTTTCCGAACCGCTTACTGAGCGAAGGTCTGGTGTGTGCCATATGTCCCCGTGTCTTGCGGGGGCGGGGACTCAGTCCCTTCTCACTTATCCACAAAAACGGAAATCAGTTTTTTCAGGCGGATCCTGCGTGTTCCGTCTTCGAGGTGATCATGCAACAACCAGCTATTGAAGTACGCAATCTTCGCAAGAGCTTTCGCAAGCGCAACGGCTTTATGAAGTCGTCAAGACTTTGGGCGATCGACGACGTGTCGTTCACCGTCGCGGAAGGCGAGACCTACGGGTTGCTTGGTCCAAACGGTTCCGGAAAGTCGAGCCTAATCCGAATTCTATCGACGTTGCTGATTGCTGACAGCGGTTGTGTGAAGCTGTTTGGCCATTCACTGCCGGCAGAACAGGAACGTGTCAGGCAGATCATCGGGCGAGTAAGTGTCGATGCGGCGTTCTACAAGAAACTCTCCGCTCGAGAGAACCTGCTTTACACCGCGCTGCTTTACGGGCAGAAGGCCAAGGATGCTGAGAAGCGAGCGCTGGAAATTCTCGAGCGATTGGGTTTGGAAGGAACGAAGTTTTCCACGCCCCTCGAGGAGATGAGTCGTGGAATGCAGCAGAAGATCAGCATCGCTAGAGCGTTGGTTGTGAATCCGCCCCTGCTTTTGCTCGACGAGCCGACAACTGGTCTCGATCCAAAAAGCAGGCGCGACGTCCAGACCTTCCTCGAGGAACTTCGCGCGAGTGAAGGAACAACGATTCTGTTGACGACTCACGACATGGCCGAAGCCGAGCGACTGTGCGCGCGGATTGGTTTTCTGGCTCATGGGAAGTTGGTGGCGGAGGGAATGGCCGCTGACCTGATGAAGCGTGCACAGGCTGACACACTGGACGATGCGTTCATCAAGTTAACCGGCGAAGAGCTGGCTGACGAAGAAGAAGTTGCTGTGGAGGGGTAGTTATGGAAATCGTAATGAGACAAACGTGGGCCTTTCTTTTCCGCGGTTACCACCTAACGCGTCGTTACATCTCGTGGGTGGTGGTGTTCAATTTCTACGCGGTGGTGACTTCTGCGACTGTCGCGCTGATTGGGGTTGCCGCGGGTGACTATCAATTAACGTTGACGTTAGTCGTGGGCGCGTTGTTATGGAACTACCTATCGTGGCTGTATCAGGAGATTGCGATGTCGATCGCCTATGAACGTTGGGAAGGAACACTTGAGTATACGTTCATGGCGCCGGTGTCGCGATTGGTACATCTATTGGGTGTAAGCTTGTATTCACTGCTCAACGCAATCGTTACCAGCGTAATAGTGTTGTTGGGTCTGATGTTGTTGACGAATCTAAACCTGCGCGGAGCAAATCTGTTCGGTGTGTTGGTTGTGCTTGCCGTAAGCACGCTGGCGTTCGTGGGACTGGGATTGATCGCCGCGGTGTTTCCGGTAATGAGCGCTGAGCGTGGTGCCGAAGCGACGCATATTTTTCAGGGCTCGCTTCTGCTCGTGTCCGGTGTTTATTATCCCATCGAAGTATTACCGAAATGGCTGCAACCGTTGTCGGCGATTTCACCGGCGACTTACACGCTTTCAGCGTGTCGCAAATTGTTCGGCGTTGGGAGTCCGGCTTCAACGGCAGAACACCTAGCGGGCGCACCGTTATCATCAGTCAGTTCTGAACTGTTGATCCTGGCGCTGATGGGTGCGGTACTGATGCCCGTTGGTCTCTGGATCTTCTTGCGCGTCGAAGAGTGGGCCAAGAGAGCAGGGAAGTTGAAGCGGACGGGTTGAAGCTCAACCTCTCATTCACCCCAAGCTTTAGCCTGGGGGGTTAGAGGCGCTTTGCAAGGTGGGACCGTTTTAACGGTTTACCTTGGCGAATGAATCTGATTGGGAAACCGTTGAAACGGTTCCGCACATCACCCATCGCGGATCCCCAGGCTAAAGCCTGGGGTGAATGAGAAGGTTGGTATCCTAAAGTTGATCGGCCTTAATACGATTCAATCCAAACATGAATAAAACAACAAAGCGCCGCGTACCAAAGGAACAGCTTGAGGTGCGTAAGAAACGAACTCGCGAGATTATCAGAAAACTGAAGCGCGCTTATCCCGATGCCAAGTGTTCACTCAATCACACGAATGCATTCGAACTGTTGGTCGCGACGATTCTTTCAGCCCAGTGCACAGATGAACGCGTGAACCTGGTCACAGCGGACTTGTTTAGAAAGTATCGCGGGCCCCAAGACTATCTGAACGTGTCGCCACGTGAGCTCGAGAAAGATATTCAATCGACCGGCTTCTTCCGGAACAAGACGAAGTCGATCCAGGGCACGTCGAAGATGTTGCTAGACGAGTACAAGGGAAGCGTTCCACAAACCATGGATGAACTGTTGGAGCTGCCGGGTGTTGCTCGAAAGACTGCGAACGTTGTTCTGGGAAATGCGTTCGACATCAAAGCGGGTGTCGTTGTCGATACACATGTCACCCGACTCTCGCATCGCCTCGACCTGAGTAAGGAGAAGGATCCGACGAAGATTGAGCGCGACTTAATTGAGCTGGTACCAAGAAAAGACTGGGTTATCTTTCCGCACCTCCTGATCGCTCATGGAAGAAAAATTTGTCGGGCTCGAAATCCCCTCTGCGACCAATGCCCGGTAGAGAAGCCGTGCCCATCGTCGTTCCTTAAAACTGGAGTCATGCCGCTGAGCTAAGGATGAAGGATGGGGGACGGGGAGAACCGGAGACGGGGAGACACGGTGTTTATCCCGGTCTCCGCTTCTCCCCGTCCCCCCGTCCTTCATCTGTTACAATGCCCCCGCTCCGCCCAATCCTAATCTCCGAGTTACGTTTGCGTGAGTTATCGGTTCCCGTGGCATCGTCTGTCTGATGAACAACTGCTAGACCTCCGCATCTGCGATCTCCCTATAAAAATTAAAGGCTCTTTCCTGGAGCCACACATTAAGCGTCTCTACAGCGAACTCAACGGACGTGGCATTCGGTTCAAGCCGCATGTGTGGCTCGCAGACGAGTGGTTCTCGCCTGACGGTGTTCCCGGTATCGCCATTCCGTTTTACCTGGCCCATCCCCGCCTGATGAAACTCGAGCGGAAGCAAATGCTCGAAGTGGAAGGCGGGACCGATACTGAGGCCATGCGCATACTACGACATGAAGCGGGCCATGCGCTCGATACCGCCTTTCGACTGCACTTCAAACGACAACACCGCGAACTCTTCGGTTCGTTTGCGCAACCCTATCCCGACTTCTACAAGCCAAAACCGAAGAGCCGAAAGTTTGTATTGCATCTGCCCGCGTGGTACGCGCAGGCGCATCCGGCAGAAGACTTCGCCGAAACATTCGCTGTGTGGTTGAGTCCGCGATCGCGTTGGCGCCGCAGGTACAAGGGTTGGCCGGCGCTGCGTAAGCTCGAATACATCGACGAGTTAATGAACGATCTTGCCGGCACAAGACCGCGTAATCATTTGCGCACGAAGGTCGAACCACTGTCGGCGATTCGCATCACGCTGCGCGAGCATTACCGGCGCAAGCGTGAGCGCTACGACTTCGAGTGGCCCGCGGTTTATGATCGCGACCTCCTCCGGATTTTCTCCGACGATCCCCGACATAGGTCAAAGATGAGTGCTGCGAGTTTCATTCGCAGTGTCAGGCGTGAGGTGCGGCAAATAGTTGCCGAAGGAACGGGTGTTCACCAGTACACGATCGATCATGTGCTGCAGAATATGATTGACCGTTGTAAGGAACTGAAACTGCGCGTGGCCACACCCACGCGTGCGACTCGCAGGCGGGTCATGATTGTTTTAACTGTTCAGGTCATGAACGTGCTGCATTCAGGTTACCACCGGATAGCCGTATGACTTTTGAGCCGCGCAAAAAACTACGGATCATCGTTCTCTGTCACGAAGACCTCGTGCCACCGGACTCATTGAAAGATCTAAATGATAAGGAGAAGCTCGAGGTCAAGACTGAGTTCGACGTCATTTCCACCCTTAAAAAGATGGGCCATGAAGTTTATCCCATCGGTCTGTACAACCAGCTGAACGTGATCGGTAACGCACTGATGGAGCACAAGCCCCACATCGCGTTTAACCTGCTCGAAGAGTTTCACGGGTATCCCCTGTACGACCAGCACGTCGTCAGCTATCTCGAATTGATGAAGCAGGCGTACACAGGGTGCAATCCAAGAGGCCTCACACTCGCACACGACAAAGCGCTGACAAAGATGATCCTGTCGTATCACCGCATCCTGGTGCCTAACTTTGCTGTGTTCCCGATGAACCGAAAAGTTCGTCGGCCTAAGCGCTTGCAGTTTCCTTTACTGGTGAAGTCGATCAGTGAAGAAGGATCAGTAGGTATTGCGCAGGCGTCTCTTGTTCATGACGATGAAAAGCTGACGCAGAGAGTTGAGTTTATCCACAACAAAAACAATACCGCAGCGATTGCCGAGCAATTCATCAAGGGTCGTGAGATCTATGTTGGCCTGATCGGCAATCAAAACATTCAGACATATGCGCCCTGGGAGTTAGTGATGGAGAAGCTGCCCGAGGGGGCTGAAAACATCGCTACGCTAAAGGTGAAGTGGGATCCTGCTTATCAGGAACGTGTGGGCGTTGCTACGCGAGCCGCTGAGTTGACGCCGGAGCAGCAAAAGAAACTGGAGCGGTTGTCGAAGCGCATCTATCGATTCCTGTTCCTGAGTGGTTACGCGCGGCTGGATTACCGGATGACTGACGATGGTCAATTTTATCTGCTTGAGGCTAACCCCAATCCACAGATCGCTCACAAAGAGGACTTCGCCGATTCGGCTGAGCACAGTGGTGTTCCTTACGATCAATTGCTGCAGAAGATTATTACTGTGGGACTGAACTACGCAGGGAAGGGAACTTGAGACCACCGACATGAAGTCGGTGGTCTCTCACTTCTGGAACCGCTTCTCGATTACCACTTTTCTCAGATTACATAGACCAAATAAGTTCATTTAGGAGCAGGCCCAATGACCGTAGCTTTGACGTTGCTCTTTACGGTACATCTCTATCGACGACTGCACCGCGTGTAAACCTCGGGCGACAATTCCTCCCCTGATCACTGATCGTCCTTCATATTGACCGCGAAGTGTTTTGGGATCGCACAGGTCCTTCATTTTCAAAATTGCATTTGTACGATGCGCGACGTGTTTGTGAATTCTTTCAGTGCGTGGTTTGTAGATGTGTCGCGTTTCGTCGCGAAACAGTCACATTGGTTGTTGAACCTCAATGTTTCAGCGGCTAAGATGCCTTTGCCTCCAGCGGTATCTCCTCACGCGAAGTACCCGAACAAATTGAATCGAACTTAGAAGGAAGGGTAATTCCCCGTTTATGGTTTTTTCCAAACTGATCCCTCGTCTACTGACTGCCACGCTGACAATCGGTCTCTGGTCCATCTCAGTTCTTGCACAAAGTGGCGACGTTCGCCCGACTGTGCTACCCAAGGCCGCTGATGTAAACGAGCTGTCTTGTTCACCGGATGACCCGGTCGTGATTTCCACAGCGGACGTTGCTGAAGTTCGATCTGCGAAGCCAGTTGTCGCCGTCACCGGCCCGACAGTAAAGAACGCTGAAGCGCTCAACATTCAGCCAATGCTATTGGCAGCAATCGACCAGCGGTTGGGTTCGCGTTACAAATGGGGCGCAACCGGACCGAATAGATTTGATTGCTCGGGATTTGTTTGGAGTATTTTCCAGTCAATCGGAATTGATTTCGAAAGAGCGAGTGCTCGCAACCTCTGGTCGCGGTTTGAAGCGCCGGCGCCAGAAGAGCAATACAAGTTTGGCACGTTGGTTTTCTTCAGCGGTCTCGCACACGTCGGCGTTGTTGCGGATCAGAATGGCTTCTACCACGCTTCTCGACACCACGGAGTTGTCTACTCCCCGTTTAATGAATACTGGGTGAAGCGAATTGACGGGTTCCGCAAGGTGCCACCTGCGGTAGCGAAGATCACCGACTGAGGGGAAAGCACAACCAGAAAGAAAATGCCGGCTGCTGCCGGCATTTTTGTTTAAGGAAGTGGGGTGAAGAATGAACATCGCTCCTCTTCGGAGTAGCTTTTATTTCATCATCGCTTATCCCTCATCCTTTATTTTGGCCTGGAACGAACCCGGCTCGATGTTCGTCGTCTTTCGCTTCCCACACGACAATGATCTTGTCGATCGCGACGTAACAACTCTTTCCCTCGTCGTCACGCAGGTGAACAACACCCGCCTCGACACTCAATACTTCACCACGCAAGCTTGATGCGCCGCCGCAGTAAACGTCGATCTTTTTGCCAATGAATTTAGCGAGAAGCTCGTTCATTGTGGATTTTAGATTGACGATCCTAGATTGCCCGCCAACTCAATCACGCTGGCCAAACAACAATCTCAACCTACAATCGTCAACCTAAAATGTCTTCATTTTCCGTTGCGGAACGTAATCTTCACCAGCGGTATGACGTCGGGATCGCCCTGTTGCTGCTTTTCAAATTTGAGCAGGTCGTAATACGCGCAGCGCTTCGTGTCGGGGAATTGACGGCAAACAGCGGGACGCGCGTTATAAATCGTGCAGCGCCTGGTTTCTAGATTCAGAAAGTGACATGCCTGTCCCAGCAGTGAATCCGCTTTGCGCCGGAGCACGCGCTCCTTCTCATACATTTTCGTGAAGCGCGTGGTTGCCATCTCTTCTGTGATATTGAAATGCTTCGCCAGTCGTCTAACATCGCGCGGCGTTACCTGCACGCGATCGTAAACTGAGCAGCAGTAAGCGGGACACTCAATGCAGTTGTAATAACTTCTGGTGACTGGTTTTGGCAGGATGTCGCCCATCGCTCGTTCTCTCCAGGTTGATTTAGCGTCTTTTCGATCTGGCGTATTCGGATGTCAGTAATTTCATAAAGGCTTCGCGCTGTTGGTACAGCCGCTTCGGTTTCCGTGCTGCGTGTCGCGTTAAAGCATATGCGGTAATCAGCGGCAGCGCTACTGTTGAATCAACGTAGCATACAACAGCATCAGGCAGACGATCAGGATCGACCTTGCCCCACGACACTGCTTCACCTGGCGTTGCGCCAGAAAGACCACCGGTGTCTGGGCGGGCATCGGTGACTTGCAGAAAGAAATCATGACCGCGCTCGTCAATACCCAGCACTTCCTGGATCTGCGGTTCAGTTTGAAGCATAAAGTTTTTTGGCGACCCGCCGCCGAGAATGAAGACTGCGGACTTTCCTTTTACCTTCTTGCCGCTTCCATTTGTCTGAAACGCGCCACGCTTCGCTGCCAGCACAATTGCGGCAGTTTCATTCACGTCCAATGAAGGATCGAATGCGAGTTTGTTTCCCTGAAGCGCCTTCGCTGCGACGTTCATGCCGATCGATGAATCACCTGGAGAAGACGTGTAAATGGGAACGCCGTATTGATACGCCACTGCGAGCAGCGATTTATCCTTGATACCCAGTTTCTTTTCCCGCTCGTGAACGTACCGCCCGCAGAGATAATGAAACTCCGCGGTCGACATGGGTCTTTGAAACTCAGGACCTTCTATAATCTTGCGGAAGAAAGCGTCGGTATCCAGCAACACCGAGTAATCGAAGAATATGTCGTAGATCCGCACGACCTCTTCTTCGCGCAACACGATGTCGGAAGTCTGCGCATTGCCAAGGTGCATCGCGAGGCCGATGCCGAAGTGCGTATCGTGATAAAGATTTGCACCTGTTGAGATGATCCAATCGACAAAGCCGGCTTTGATCAGAGGGATCAATGCGGAGATTCCCAGCCCAGCCGGTGTTAAAGCGCCAGTGATGGACATTCCCACTGTGACTTCCGGCTCCAACATCTTTTGCGTAAACAGCTGGCACGCTTCACGTAGGCGAGCTGCGTTGTAGGCAAGAAAGGAATCGTCGATCAAATCGGCGACGTTGACCTTTTTCGCTATCGGAGCCGGATCAATGCGCCGGCCTTGTAGGAATTTGCTTTTGTGTTTGGCCATTTTCGATAAAGGGTTAAGAGCTAAGGGCAAGGGCAAAGGGCTAAGAGCTAAGAGCGGAGCGAACCCTTTCCTCTTTGCGCTTCGCTCCATCCTTCGAGACAGTGTCGGCACAAGCAATCCGAGTACTGCGAACGAAGTAAACTGCGGGTCTCATCCGTAAGTTGAATCTCTGAACACCAACACCCGTTCAAAGACACACCACACGTGAACTCGGCTCCGCACGACTCGCAGGTGCGCTCGCGGCCGCCGCTTGTTACCGTCTCAAGTATTCGTAGAATTCGACTCACGCGTTCAATTAGCCGGCCCTGACTTCCGACGCGTGCGACGCGTTTTCCGGCTGCTCTTTCTTGATTCGCAATCGCGATATGCGGCGCTCGTCAGCATTAAGCACCTCAACTTCCAGTCCTCGCACCTTGAGCCGCTCGCCAGCCGCCGGGACTTTTCCACGCTCGTTGATTACCAAGCCGGCGATTGTCGTGAACTCATCTGAGTCAATGTCGAGATCGAAAAGGTCTTCAATCTTTTCAATCTCGGTCGAGCCGAGAACGTCGTAAGTTCCCGCAGTTTTTTCGACGATCTCCTCGAGCTCTTCGCCCGCGATATCTTCGTCTTCGATCTCGCCCACAATCTCTTCGAGGATATCTTCGACCGTGACCAGGCCGCAGATGCCGCCGTACTCATCGACGACCATTGCCAGTTGCGTGTGCGCCTTCTGCATTTCTTCCAGCAGTTCATCGACGGGTTTCGTCTCAGGCACCACATAGACAGGCCGCACCAATGAGGCAATTTGCTCGTCCTCATTTCCGTCGGCCCACGATTGAAGCAGGTCGCGCACGTAGATTATCCCTTCGACGTTATCGATCTGTTCACGGTAAACAGGCAGGCGTGAATATTTCGAGTCGAGAATTACGTCGCGGGCCTCGCGCACGGTGGCAGTCTCTGGCAGCGCCACGATGTCGGGACGTGGAGTCATCACTTCGCTGACGCGTGTATCACCAAACTCAACGATCGAGTGGATGAGCTCGCCTTCTTCGCCTTCGAGAATTCCTTCAGCCTCCCCGACATCGATGAGGGCCTGAAGGTCGCCACCATCATCATCTTCCTCTTCAGGAGTACCAATATCCGTTACGTGTTCTTTTCGTTTGGATCGATCAAATAGTCGTTGAAAAGGATCAGCGACAACGGCCATCAAGGGAAAAAACGGGCGGACGATCGGCAATAGAAACAGAAGCGTGGCCTCTGGGTTCCGAGTCGAGATGAAAAGAGGAACTAGTTGACGGAAGATACCAGCGAGCACCAAACCGGCAGCGAGTCCTACGAGCACCAGTCGTGGTTCAGGAAAGAGCGTCAGCGAGATCGAAGTTACGAGGACAGCGACTATAACCAGAAGGATCTGGATCATCGCTGAGAGTGCGAAGCTAAAGCGGGGACGGTTCTCCAGGATTTGTTCAAGAAAGACGCGCGAGCCAGACCTCGGCTTATCTCCGTTTTCGGTGATTAACCGCCGCAGGCCGACATCACTCAATTGAGCGAAGGCCATGTCGACCGTTGCCAGTACGGACAGAACAATCAGCAGCAGGAGCGTGAGTCCTATTTCAAGTTCCATCGATTGCGAAATAGTAAATGAAACAAGCGGCTTTGTCAGTGTGTCAGCCCTTGGAGTGCGGCGACCCGGCGCCGCTTTGTTACGGATTACGCGTGAAAATACCAAAGCGGCACCGGGCCGCCGCACTCCATATGAGGGACATCAGATCTTCAAGCGCCGTCTCAATCGCAACTCCAGCCGGTTCATCTCCCCATTGTCAGTTTCATGATCGTAGCCACACAGGTGCAAAAGTCCGTGCAGGATCAATTGTGCAATCTCACGATCAAGTGAAAGTCCATTTTGCCGAGCCTGGATCTTCGCCGTCTCAATTGACACAGCGATATCGCCTAACTCTGAACCAGAATCTCCCGATGGAAACGAAAGGACATCTGTGGGCCTGTCGATGCCGCGGAACGTGCGATTGAGTTCTCGACTCTTTCGATCGGAAACAAATGCAATAGTCGCTGAAGAGCCGTCGCGTCCAATTTCGTCCAGGATATTTTTGCCGAGGTCGCTCCAGTCGCGAGGGGGGACTTTGCACCTTCGTTGGCGATTAACGACTTCGACCACGTTAGATCTGACTGCGCTTGGTGTGCTCTTCGTAGGCTTTGATGATCATCTGCACGAGCTTGTGACGCACGACGTCCTTTTCGGTGAAGTAGATGAATTCGATCCCATCGAGATTCGAAAGAATGCGTTCAGCTTCGATAAGTCCGCTGCGTTTACCCTGAGGCAGATCGACTTGCGTAACGTCGCCAGTAATGACGGCTTTTGATCCAAAGCCGATACGCGTGAGGAACATCTTCATCTGTTCGCTGGTTGTATTCTGAGCCTCATCCAAAATGATAAAGGCGTCAGAGAGCGTGCGACCGCGCATGAATGCCAACGGCGCGACTTCGATAACACGCTTTTCCAGCAGCCGTGTGACGCGCTCGTAGTCGATCAAATCAAACAGCGCGTCGTAGAGAGGCCGAAGATAGGGATCGACTTTATCTTGCAGATCGCCGGGCAGAAATCCCAGTTTCTCTCCCGCTTCAACGGCAGGTCTTGCCAGCACGATTCGATTGACTTGTTTCTGCATCAACGCCTGCACTGCCATCGCGACAGCCAGATACGTCTTGCCTGTGCCGGCAACGCCGATCCCGAAGACCACGTCTTTGTCTTGAATCGCCTGGATGTATTTGCGTTGTGTTGCAGACTTCGGCGCGACCTGTTTCTTCCCAGCCGGACTGAAGCGAGCCTTGGTGAAGTAATCACGAAGACTAAACGCGCGATCTTCCGCTATCTGCGCGAACGCTTCACGCAGTTCCTTGTCGGTGAAATGCTTACCTTCTTTGAATAGATCGGAGAAGTCTTCGAGGATGCGTTCTGCTGTCTCGACATCAGCCGGATCGCCATCGATGGAGACATCCTGCCCGCGCGCATCGATGCGCACGTCGAGTAGCGATTCGAGATACTTAATATTCTGGTCGTGAACACCGAAGAGGGTTTCGAGCCCACGGGGCGGCAGTTCAATCTTCTTCAATTGCAGTTAAATTTCTCCTTCGCACGACTGAACAAATAGGGATGATTGTTTGGTCTGGGTGAGCACCGGGATGGATGACATAGCTTGCGAAGTTGACGCTACTATACGGTTGCGGGGTTAGTCAATCTTTGCGCAAAACAGTCAGTACCGAACGCGGTAGCGCCGGGTACACTTTCATTGAGTGGCCCTGAACACGCAAGGTGACCCGGCGCTACCGCGTTTCGGTACTGCTGTTTTGCGGCCAATTGGCTCACCACAACGTCAACTTGACACCCACTCAGGCGGCCGCTAAACTCCCTCGCTTGCGCTTGAGGGCCAACTGGCCACTGTGGGCGCTTAGTTGTTTAGGAGACAGTTAATGCCGAATCATAAATCAGCCGAGAAACGGATGCGCCAGAACGAGAAAAGGCGCGTAATTAATCGCGGAAATCGCACCAAGGTTCGTACCTACATCAAGAAGCTGCGAACGGCGCTGGATGCTGGGAAAGCCGGCGAGATCCAAAGCATACTGCCGGAAGCGATTTCAGTGATCGACAAGTCGGTCCAAAAAGGGGTACTGCACGCGAATGCGGCAGCGAGATACAAATCGCGTTTGACGGTGCGGGCTAACCAAGCGGGCAAATAGCAACAACGCTAACTGATTTAGTACCGAGGCGGGTCGAGATTTCGACCCGCCTCATTTATTTTTGGAGGACGATATGGTTTACACGACTGACGCAGAGATTCATCGAGTGGTCGACGAATTCGAGAGCTGCCAAACGGGTAAGGACGAATTTCATCACCAGCAGCATATCGTAGTCGCAGTTTGTTACCTCGCATCCGTGCCGATCGAAGTAGCGACGGAGAGAATGCGAAACTTTCTGTTCAGATTTCTCGAGCACCACAACGTTGATAGTCGTAAATACAACGAAACGCTGACTGTGTTCTGGCTCGAGATGGTTGTGCTTGAACTTAAGAAACTGACGGCGGACGCAACGTTGGTAGAAAAATGTAATTCGGTGGTTAGTGCACTAAGTGATCCAAAACTCGCACTGGATTTTTATTCTGAGGAACTGCTGTGGTCGGAGGAAGCTCGGGGGGGTTTTGTACAACCAGATCTACGACCGTGGAGATGATTCAACCTATCCTCTTCACACCGTAGGTGTGTGATGTTTATAGCCCTGCCGTCGGGGATATTGATCACCCCGCCAACTCGCAGACCAGCATTTCCATCTGCAACCGCGGCGTGGCCTGCGAAGTTTTGATTGCCAGGTCAACATTCGCGATTAGTTGAATCGAATGCGACAGCTTCGCTGCGTCCGCCCGGCGCAACGTGTCGAGGTACGACCGTTGTTTGAATGGCTGAATGAAGACGTATTTGAACACCTGCGACTCGCCTTTTTGCATCAGGATTTGTTTACCCAATGCGAGTTTCCGATAGTTGGATCCAATTAGCCCCAGGAGCATAAGTGGCTCAACTTCGTCTTCGAGCAATCGATGCAAAGTTTCCAACGCCTTCTTTCGATTGCCGGCCAGCAAATGATCAGTCAATTCCCAATTCGCGAGCTCGCGCGATCGTCCAATAAGTTGTTCTACGAGCGGCAACGTTATTACGCCCGTGTCGCCACCTCCCGAAGCGAGTTTATCCAGTTCCATAAACAAGGTTTGGACGTTCGTGCCAACTAGGCGCACGATCTCACTGATCACCGGATCATCTGCCGTCGATTTCAATTCTTTCAGCCGGGTCTTGACCCAGCCTTTTGCTTCAGCGTCTTTGAGTGGCGAGAAGTCGACGACTGTACAACGATCCAGCAGAGATTTCGTGGCCTTCTTCCGCTTGTCTAATTCGTCAGCGATGAAGATTACGACTGTCGAAGGAACTGGGTTGCCAAGGTAGTTGATCAGTACTTCTTCCTGAGCCTCTTTCAGGCGGCTGAAGTCGCGAATTCTGACCACGCGTCGGTCAGACATCATTGGCAGTTGTTCCGCGGTCGCGATTACCGCGTGCACGTCGTCGCTGAGTAAACTGAAGCTTGTTTCATTGAACTCTCGGAGGAGCGTGGTGGCCAACGCGGCATTCGTGATGGCCCGCGCTGCAGCGTCGCGGAGATAACGCTCGGGGCCTAACAGTAGATAAAGGGGCTGGATTTTTCCGTCGCTAAGTGCGCGTTCGAGTTCAGCTCGATTAAGAGATTTCATTTCTTGACTTCGACCGCGTTGATGAGAGTTGAGACGATGCTTTCAGCAAACGCACGCGACATGCGTAGCACCGCTGGATCCTCTTCATTGAAGAAGCTGCGGGGATCGCTGCTGAATTCGTACTCGCCACGGAAGACAAAGTTCTGATTGTCGTAGAGAACGCGATTCTCCGTCTGATCCCTGACGGTGACCGCAGCGGCGATGGTGACTTCAAAGATTCGGGCCCGGCCCTTGTCGTCCAGCAACACGCCGGCAAAGTTGAAACTCTTAATCACGCCTTCGATAACGGCATCAGCTCCTTCGCGCTCGCCTTGCACGCGCAGCCCCCGTCCGCGATGGATCAGCTCCCTCATCACCGCATCGGTAAAGCGCGACTCGACTTTATAACGCAGCGCCTGCGTCTCGGTCTGGAATGCCGGAACCGCGACAGTTTTGATGCGAGCTGGAAGTTGGTTTTTGGTGACGGGCTTGTAGCATTCAGCAAACCCGGAAACGAATGAAAGAACGACTGCGAACGCAGCGATGCGAATGAATTTAGTCATTTGAGAAGCGACAGATTACACAAATCAGAGCGCGAGCAAAAGGAGCGGCGCTAGTATATCTGTCTAAAAGTCATCTTGCGTTAGTAGGAAGTATTTGGTTCGTGTTTCGTTCGTGTGAATCGTGGATCGATCCGTTTATCCGAAATACAAGGACGATCCACGAAGTCACACGAAACCAACATGAAACTCATTAGCGTCGAGGTGCGGCTGCTGAAATCGCCTGGATGGTTTTGAGCGCATCAACCGACGCTTTGACATCGTGAACGCGTACGATGTGTGCACCATTAAGAACGGCCGCTATCATTGAGGCGATCGTTCCGTGCAGCCTTTCATAGGCATTTGCAGGTGTGCCTTCTTCATCAGCAAGGATGCGACCGAGGAACGACTTCCGCGAAGTTCCGACGAGCAGAGGCAGTTCAGGAAAAGCAGCGATGAGTTGGTCCAGCTTTGCAATCAATTCGAGGTTCTGTTCCTGACTCTTACCGAACCCAATTCCCGGATCAATCACTATCGATTCGCGCTTGACGCCTCGTCGTTCAGCCATGTGAACGCTCGCTCGCAGTCCATTAATGACCTCTGGAATGATCTCGGCAACCGGCGGGAGTCGATGGAGTGTTGCGGGTGTGCCTCGCGAATGCATTAGGACCAGACCCGCGCCCGCGCTTGCTGCTGCGTCAGCCACATAAAAGTCGAAACGCAATCCAGAGATGTCGTTAACGATTGATGCGCCAGCGTCGAGTGCCGCGCGAGCGACTTCTGATTTTGTGGTGTCGATCGAAATCGCAGTGTCGCTTCGTTTAGTGAGTTCCTTGATGACTGGAACGACGCGCTGAATTTCTTCTTCTGCCGAAACGGGTTCTCCGCCGGGTCGAGTAGACTCGCCTCCAACATCGACGATGTCTGCACCCTCGGCAATCATCCGTTCAGCGTGCCTGACTGCGTTGTCTAGCGTCAGAAACTTGTCACCGTCGCTGAAGCTGTCCGGCGTAACGTTCAGGATACCCATTACAAGCGCGCGTTCACCGATGGGTAAACGGCGATCTCTGATTTGCCAGCCGCGATTCATGAGTTCGTGGATGATAAGCGATTTTGGACAGGATTTCAGGATTAGGATTTCAAGCATTCAAAGAAATAGCAAAAGGGGAATGGGCTTTCCACCCATTCCCCTTTTAACCTTTCCTATTTCCCTCTACTTAGGCTGGCGCAGGATTTCCGCCTGTAATCGGCGGTAGTATTGGCTTCAACGGTTTCGTCGACGGCTCTTTCAGCTGTGGACGATCTTCACCGCTGCCCGACTCAGCTACCGACGAGTCGTCGTCGAGTGGAAGCCCCGCAACGATTCGTCGAATCTCAACACCATCCAACGACTCACGCTCAAGGAGGCATTCAGCCAATCGAACCATGATGTCGCGGTTCTCTTCGATGATCCCTTTCGCACGACCATACTGAGCGGTAACGATCTTCTTAACCTGGTCGTCGATCTTGATAGCCGTGTCTTCCGAGAAGTCACGATGCTGAGCGATCTCACGTCCGAGGAATATCTGTTCTTCCTTCTTACCGAACGTGAGCGGACCCATCTCTGACATTCCGTACTCGCAAACCATCGCTCGAGCTAATTCAGTCGCGCGTTCGATGTCGTTCGATGCGCCGGTGGTGATGCTGCCAAGGAATGTCTCTTCGGCAATTCGACCACCCATCAAAATCGCGATCTGGCCCAGCAGGTATTCCTGGCTGTAATTGTGTCGATCGCCTTCGGGCAACTGCTGAGTTACACCGAGAGCCATGCCGCGCGGAATGATCGTTACTTTATGGACCGGATCCGCGTTCGGCACTTTCAATCCTACGAGCGTGTGACCTGCTTCGTGATAGGCAGTGACGCGCTTCTCCTCGTTGGAGATGACCATGCTCTTTCGCTCGGCACCCATCAACACCTTGTCTTTCGCCAACTCGAAATCGCCCATCGCAACGAGCTTCTTGTTGTAACGCGCCGCGTTCAGGGCAGCTTCGTTCACAAGGTTCGCCAGATCGGCTCCGGTGAATCCCGGTGTGCCTCGTGCGATAACCGAGATGTCGACATCCTCTCCCAGCGGAATCTTTCGCGTATGCACCTTCAAGATGCCTTCACGTCCACGAACGTCCGGACGCGAAACAACAACGCGTCGATCGAATCTGCCAGGTCGTAGCAACGCCGGATCGAGAACGTCAGGACGGTTTGTGGAAGCAATCAGAATCACACCGTCGTTCGATTCAAAGCCATCCATCTCGACCAGTAATTGATTCAGCGTCTGTTCGCGCTCATCGTGTCCACCACCAAGGCCTGCGCCACGATGACGACCGACGGCATCAATCTCATCGATGAAGATGATGCATGGCGCGTTCTTCTTACCTTGTTCGAAAAGATCGCGAACGCGAGACGCACCGACGCCGACGAACATCTCGACGAAATCAGAACCCGAAATTGAGAAGAACGGAACGTTTGCTTCGCCGGCAATGGCGCGTGCTAGCAGCGTCTTACCCGTTCCTGGCGGGCCCATCATCAAAACGCCCTTTGGAATACGACCACCGAGCTTCTGAAACTTCTGCGGCTCTTTCAGGAATTCAATGATCTCCTGCAGTTCTTCTTTTGCTTCTTCAACACCGGCGACGTCCTTGAATGTGACTCGCTTCTGCTGATTGTTTAGAAGTTTCGCCCGCGACTTACCAAACGACAGTGCTTTGTTGCCGCCCGACTGCATCTGCCGCAGCATGAAGATCCAGATAGCAATGATGAACAGGAGCGGTGCCCACGTAATCAACATGGGCCAGATGTAACTGCTGCTTGATTCTTCTTCGACTTTGGCGACGCGCGGCCGGCCGTTAACTACCTCGCGTGCTGATTTCAACAGATCGTTCTTAGCGGGATCATTCGATAACGCGACGCGGTATTCCTTGTTGTGGTTATCAATAGCGACGGTCTCGGTCTGCTTAACCGTCAACTGCTTTAGTTCGCCGCTCTGGATCATCTGATCAAGCCGCGTCAGGTCCACGTTTTCGACATTGTTGCCACGTGGATTAACGAGCTTATAGAGCAAAATCGCCCCTGCGATGATCAGGAGCCAGAACACGATCTGCCTTGCTGTAGAACTGAGATTCATTAACGCCTCCGCCCAAAATAACGCCCGATAATACCCTATAACCCGCCCATTTGTCGCTCACAGCGGTTACGACCACTTTGATGCCAAATAGCTCGCGTTTCGTTTATCCAAAACCGCGGCCCAATGCCACAATTCGACTATAAAGACTGGCCGCCGCTTTTTCAATTTGTTTTTCCTCGTCGCCAGTGTTTGCCGGAGTTCTGCGGCGCCGTGCCGGGCTCCACTTCCAGTCTGCCCCGAAGCCGTCTCACTTTAGCTCCTCCGGGCAGTTCGACGACGCGGCCGCCGGCGGCTCCGTCCAGCAGTTTCTCCACGGCGACCAAATGCACCATTTCAAGACGTCGCGCACTGCCTCGTGCATTCGTGATCCAATGCCTCAGCGCCCTTCGACGGAGTGCTGAAGGAGCCGCGGAAAGTACTTGTACGTCTAAACTGTGGTGTTTGGTTTTCTCCGTGCCCCGATTAATTTGATTGCTCGCCTTCTCTAATAACTCAGCCGCACTCTGCTGCAATTCTGCTGTGTCCTCGCTGAGCAACGCAGCGCTTCGCGAAATTGCCTCAACGACACGAGCATTGAACGATTCCATGAGCGGCAATAATTGTTTTCGAACTCTTACCCGCGCGTAGGTTTCGTCACGATTCATTTCGTCCTGCAGAAACTCCTGTCGCCGTTTGCGGCAATAGTCCTCCGTGTCGGCGCGTCGAGCCCACAACAGCGGTCGCACTAAGAGGATGTCGCCGTTTTCCGATAGAGAGCGGATTCCGGGGATTCCGCCAAGTCCAACAGACGCGCTTCCCCGCATCAGCCGGAGCAGCACGGTCTCGGCCTGGTCGTCCATCGTGTGGCCGGTCAGAACGAACCGTGCCTTCTTTCGCTTGGCTGTTCGCTCAAGAAATTCGTAGCGGAGCCGACGAGCGACTTGCTCAAGGTTGTCTTTATTAGCTTCGGCGATTTCGCGTACTTTCGCTCGTGAGATCACGGCTGAGTACCCGAGGCTCTTCCCCAGACTAGAAACCCACCTCGCATCTCGCTTGCTGTTCGGGCGAAGGCCATGATCGAGATGTGCGATGACTAGTTGGCTTGCGATTTTGCCGCTGCGTTTCAGCTCGTCGAGAGCCAGGAATAATGCCGTCGAGTCTGCGCCACCCGAGACCGCGACAACTATGGGTTCACTGGTCGTGGGCAGCCGTAGGTTCCGCCATTCCGCGAGCAAACGCCGCCCAAAACTTGAGATTTTTTGGGTTGGCGAAGCTGCTCCGCGTTTGCGAACCCTCATGCCGCGATTGTGAGGCGGTAGTGAAATCGAGTCAAATGCGCTGACTAAGCTAACGCTTCGCAAGAATGAGAGGGAACCGGTTATTAGTTACAGCTCTTTAGTAATGTTATGAAGCAAACACATTTTGTTGAAACAAACGCGGCGTTTGACATTTACATAGCTAAAGATCCTAAACCCGGTCGGTGAACAAGGGGGATCCGAAATGAGAGTTGAAAAGCAGATAGGACTGCACGAATGGCTGCTAGGTTCCACCATCCTTTGCCAATCGTGTGGCTGCCTCTGGCTCGTGCCCGCTGCGCAGAACGCTGAGAGCTACAGCTGTCGCCAATGTGGGAGCCAAGTCACGGCAAAGCCTACAGGCACCAAGTCAGATAAGGGCGGAACGTCCGCCAAAACAAACCATTAAGCTTCGCGAAATCGCGCCCAATTTGGTTTTGGCCTGCCACAAAACTGTGCGGCGCGGTGTATTCTTCACAGAGCCAGCTTTAAATTAAACCTCGAATACGACTGCGTTTTTTCAAACAACCTCTCGGAAGGAGTCCTTATGACCTTCGTCCATCGCGTATTTCGCCTAATCCTGACTGATGCTCGCGTGAAATTGGTCGCAGCGGTGGCTGTCCTCAGCGTCCTGTGGGCGTGCTACCCCGGCTCAGAAGTTACGTTTTCAAACCCCCAGGAATCGACTGTCAACCAGTGGCTGATAGAAACACGCGAAAGCCAGGCGCAACTCGAACTGCGCATAAGCTCACAGCGAGATCCTGAGAGAGGTTTTAGCGAACACAGCACAGGCTTTCGTCTTCCCTGGGACCAACTGGTTGGCCTTACGCGTGAGCAGGCGATGTCGTCTGGAACTCATGTGCAGTTTCAGCTGAAACGCGACGCTGGCACTTTTAATTTCGAGGGGTGGTTCAAAGAGGGGAATGGTTCAGGCCATTTCACCTTCACGCCAAACGCTTCATTTGCGGCGGAGCTTGGCCGCCAGGGATTTGAGAAGCCGAGTGATAAGCAGCTACTGTCGATGGCGATGAATGACGTCGGCTTCGCTTTGATCAACGAGCTGAAGGCGCATGGATATGAGTCGTTGACGTTAGATCAACTCGTAAAGATGGGCGACCACGGTGTTAGGCTGGAATATGTTCAAGGTCTCAAGTCTCTCGGCTATACCTTCAAGTCGACCGATCAACTCTTACGCATGAAAGATCACGGCGTGAGTCTTACGTTTATCCGCGAGCTCGCAGGGCTGGGGTTCAGCGGGCTCAGTGCTGACGAACTTGTACGCACGAGAGATCATGGAGTCACGGCGCGATTCATAAATGAGTTTATGGCGGCCGGTTACGACCGAATGACGCTCGATCAATGGATCATGCTCAGGGATCACGGCGTCACCACTACATTCATTCAGGAGTTGAAAACGCTGGGCTACTCCGGTCTGCAACTGGATGATCTTAGGCGATTGCGGGATCACGGAGTTACTGGATCCTTTATTCAGGAATTGAAGGAAACGGGGTACGACAAAGTACCGCTCGAGCAGCTGATTCGCCTCAGAGATCACGGAGTTAGTGCGGCCTACATTCGGAAGATGAAAGAACGCGGTTATGACGTGAGTCTTGATGAGTACATTCGGCTGCGAGATAACGGAACGAGAGAGGAATAGGCTCTGACGACAAGCTAAAGGAAGCTCGGATCAAGTCGCTATTCAGTACCGTCCGCGGTAGCGGATGGCCACCACTCAAGTGACGATATTAGTGGCCCCTGTATGCTCATGACGTTGAGTGGTGGGCATCCGCTACCGCGGACGGTACTGAATAGCGACTTGATCCGAGCTTCCTAAAGCGCATCGACAATTGTTGACGCCTTCACCCCAATTGACTATTCCCCTCGCGCGGTTTACGTTTCATTCGTTAGGCATCCAATTTGGGAGGCTTGCGCTCTAACACCTTCTCCCGAAATACATTTTGTTGAGGACTCAAATGAAATTACGAAGATTTTTGTCGGCGCTTTTCCTGGCGCTGTTCAGTTTGCAGATGCTGAATGTCGCCGCATTTGCCGACGAAGGCATGTGGACATTCAACAACGTTCCACGCGCCGAAATTAAGAAGAAATATGGTTTTGAAATCACCGACGACTGGCTGAAGAAAGTACAGATGGCCTCCGTCAGATTCAACAATGGCGGCTCCGGCTCATTCGTATCGCCAAACGGACTGGTACTTACGAATTATCACATCGTCGAAGACATCGTCGGCGAGGTCAGCACGCCTGAAAAAGATTTGGCCAAAGAAGGTTTCCTTGCACGCACGCGAGCTGACGAAATTAAGATTCCCAGCCTCGAGCTGAACGTTTTGATGAGTATTGAAGACGTGACAGCTCGCGTCACTGGAGCCGTAAAGCCGGGTAGCACCGACGCTGACGCTTTTGCTGCACGCCGCGCAGAGATTTCCGCGATTGAAGGCGAATCGAACAAGGCGACCGGTCTTCGTTCGGACGTAATCACGCTCTACCAGGGTGGCCAATACAGTCTCTACCGCTACAAGAAGTACACAGACGTGCGGCTCGTCTTCGTCCCCGAATTTCAGGCAGCGTTCTTCGGCGGCGATCCTGACAACTTCAACTTCCCACGCTACAACATCGATATGGCGTTAGTTCGAGTTTATGAGAACGACCAACCGGTGAAGCCGGAGAGTTACTTCAAGTGGTCGACTGCAGGGACAAAAGAAGGCAGTCTCGTTTTTGTTACCGGCAATCCTGGCTCAACTTCGCGCCTCGACACCGTGGCTCACCTTGAAGAACTTCGCGATACAAGCATCCCGATCATTCTGCGACTACTCGAACGACGCGAAGCCGTGTTGAAGAAGTACATGGCAATGGGTGAAGAGCAAACGCGACAGGCCCAGAATGAACTCAACAGTGTGCAGAACAGTTTGAAAGTTTATCGTGGTCAGATCGCGGGCCTGAAAGATAAGAACTTGATGGCGCGGAAGATGAGAGAAGAAGAAGCGCTGCGGAAATCAATCGCTGCGAATCCCGAACGCCTAAAGATGTATGGTGATGCGTGGGATGCTATTGCTACTGCGCACAAGAACCTTCCTTCGTACATCAAGGATAGAAGAATCTTTGAACAGGCGGCGGGCTTCAACACGACTTATTTTGGCATGGCGAGAGCGCTGGTCAGAATGGCAGCTGAGAACGAAAAACCAAACGCTCAGCGGTTGCCCGAATACACGGATGCGCGTCGTGCATCCCTCGAGCTTGGCCTTTATTCACCCGCTCCGATTCACGACGACTTCGAAAAGCTGAAACTAACTGACTCGCTCGAGTTCATGGTTGAGCTGTTAGGTGCAGACAATGCGCTCGTCAAACAAGTTCTCGCCGGCAAAACTCCCGCCGCACGTGCAGAGGAATTAATCTCCGGTACGAAGCTGAAGGACGTGGCTTATAGAAAAGAACTTGCAGCTGGTGGGATGAAGGCAATTGAAGCTTCAACTGATCCAATGATCCAGCTGGCTCGCATGATCGACGCCAAGGGACGAGAAGCCCGCAAGCGTTACGAGAGTGAAGTGACAGGCGTCGAGCGTGCGAACTACAGCAAAATCGCGCGCGCACGGTTCGAAACAGAGGGTAACAAACTGTATCCCGATGCGACCTTTACGCTGCGACTGTCATACGGAACGGTGAAGGGTTACATGGAGAATGGTAAGAAAGTCCCACCCTATACAACGCTCGGTGGCTTGTACGAACGTGCTACAAAGTTTGAGCAGAAGTTCCCGTACAACCTGCCGCCGCGCTGGATGGAGAAGAAGTCGTCTCTAGATCTGAGCACGCCGTTTAATTTCGTTTCGACAAACGACATTATTGGCGGTAACTCAGGTTCGCCGACAATCAATCAGAACGGTGAACTTGTTGGATTGATCTTTGACGGCAACATCCAATCGCTCGTTGGTGATTTCGTTTACGACGAATCAGTGAATCGAGCCATCTCCGTTGACTCACGTGGCATGTTGGAAGTGCTGCGGAAGGTCTTCGGCGCAAATGAAGTAGCTGCGGAGTTGGTTGGCGGTTCGTCCGTCACCAGCAGCGCCGCGAAGTAACAGCTAGGAGCAGGAGCACTAAATCAAGGAGCAGGAGCAATAAGCACGAGCAGGATCATTATCTTTCCTGCTCCTGTTCGCTGCTCCTGCTCTTACGCTTTCTCAAGGCCAGCATATTTCTGCACTAGTTTCTTCTGACCGTAACCGGGAAAGCTTACCGTCAACTTTGTAGATTCGCCTGCACCCTCACGACGTAGCACCAATCCTCTTCCATACTTCGCGTGCCTTACGTACGAGCCGGGGACGAATTCGCCCGCGGCAGCTGGGCTTTGGTCTTCGGTCTTTGGTCTTTGGTATCGGTTCCAGCGATCTGAACTTGGCCCAGGAGCAGGCGAGTGCCCGAACTGCTGATTGCGCTGCTTGAAGAACTCGGCAATTGAATCAACGCTGTCGTACGTCTTGCCCGCGTATTTCTTCCGCTCTTTTCGATACTCGCCCTGCTCGTAGTCAATCGCCGATGATCCTTTTGCAAACGACAACCACGATTTTCCAGGGGTGAGATCTTCGATCATCTCGATCGGCATTTCATTCAGAAACTGCGACGGTTCCGAAGCGAGCTCTTCGCCGTAGACGCGACGCTTCATCGCATGCGTGACGTAGAGATAATTCTGTGCACGCGTCATCGCCACATAACAAAGCCGTCGTTCTTCTTCCAATTCAGCAGGGTCTGTCGCCGAGCGGGAATGCGGAAACAATCCGTCTTCCAACCCGACGATGAACACGACTGGAAACTCTAATCCCTTCGCTGAGTGCGCGGTCATTAAAGTCACTGCTGCATCGCGTTTGTATTGGTCCTGATCTGAAACGAGGGCCGAATGATCAATAAACTCGCGTAAACCTTCAGCACCTTTTTCATCGTAGTCGACGGCTGCGTTAACTAGTTCCTGCAAATTCTCCAGACGGCCTTCGGCTTCGTCAGTCCTTTCAGACTTCAGCGCATATTCGTAACCAGTCTCAGTAATCGCAGCGCGCACGGTGTCTGACACAGGTGCAGCAGATTCGATTTCCCTCGCATCATCGGCCATCTCGCCAAGTCGCTCGACGATACGTTTGAAACTCTTCAACGCATTGATTGCACGTGAGCTCAATGCCTCGGGTTTCTCGATGACAAGCCCGATCGTTTCCCAAAGCGATAACCCGAAGTCTTGTGCTCGCCGTTCGAGTTCATCCATCGTCTGTTTGCCGATACCACGCGGCGGACTGTTGATAACGCGTCCCAATGCAATGGAATCATTTGGATTTAGCGCGAGTTTCAGATAGGCGATGATGTCGCGCACTTCCATCCGTTCGTAGAAGGAAAAACCACCGACGATGTTGTACGCCAGTCCGTTTCGCCGCATCGATTCTTCAAACACACGCGATTGAGAGTTGGTGCGATAGAGAACCGCCGCGCGCGTGTCGAACTGTTCCTTGCGGTGTTCGATAATCTTGCCTGCAACGAAGCGTGCCTCAGCTTCGGCGTCGAACGCCTGAAAATATCGAACGTGTTCGCCTCTCGGATTCGAGGTCCAGAGCGTTTTCCCTTTGCGCTCGATGTTGTGCTTAACAACCGCACCTGCGACGTCGAGAATCGTCTGCGTCGAACGGTAGTTTTGTTCAAGACGAATCGTCTTCGTGTTCGGAAATTGTTTTTCGAAATTGAGGATGTTGCTGATATCGGCGCCGCGCCATTTGTAGATCGACTGGTCTTCATCGCCGACAACACAGATGTTCTGCTGCTTTTCTGTCAACAACTTAATCAAACCAAACTGTAGCGAGTTTGTGTCCTGGTATTCGTCGACCAGGATGTAGCGGAATTTGTTGTTGTACTTTTCGCGAACTTCCCCCACGTCGCGCAACAAACGGACTGTTTTGATTAAGAGATCATCAAAGTCGAGCGCGTTGTTCGTGTGTAAGCGCTCTTCGTACATCTTGTAGACGCGGCCCATCGCAGCGCGACGTTCGTCGACATAATCCGCGCGCGCCGCAAACGCATCAGGATCTTCGCCGCGATTCTTTGCTGCACTAATCGTTCCCTGCGTCGCTCTTGGTGCCAGATACTTTTCGTCGTATCCCAGCTCCTTGATGCACTGTTTGATCAGACGAATGGAATCGTCCTGGTCGTAAATCGTGAACGTGCGCGTGTACTTGTCGTTGAGCTTCTCGATGTCCTGGCGGAGCAATCGCACACAAACGCTGTGAAAAGTTGCGACTAAAGGGGCCGCAGGCAATTCATGACCGCGTAACAGTCGTTGCACGCGTTGGCGCATTTCTTCGGCAGCTTTGTTCGTAAAGGTGACCGCGAGAATATTCCAGGGCTTGACGTCCTTTTCCGCGATCAGATAGGCGATGCGATGGGCGATGACTCGTGTTTTACCAGAGCCTGCGCCGGCGAGGATCAGAAGCGGACCTTCCGTGTGAAGTACCGCTTCGCGCTGCTGTTCGTTGAGTTGCGAAAGAAAATCAGATTCCACTATTTGATCAATCCCTGAATAGCTTTGAACTGTTCGTGCTTCGCGTCGCGCATCATTTCGAATACCGCCATCTCGAGAAACGATGGTATCGCTCCTGCCAGTTCCATCTTGCGAATCGCTGTCTGCTTGTTGTCAGCTCTGCGTGATGTAATGCAGTCAGTCAACAAATGCACTTGAAAGCCGTTTGCGATCAGATCATGTACTGTTTGATTGACGCAGATGTGTGCCTCGATCCCACAAACAATCACCTGTTTCGCGCCTACGTCTTTCAGTTGCGATTGAAACGGCGTTACTCCACAGGAACTGAACGTCGTCTTCTCGATAATTTCAACTGAATCTGGCAGAGCGTCGAGAATCTCTTGCGCAGTATGGCCGAGACCCTTCGGATATTGCTCAGTGACAATTATGGGTAGGTTCAGAAGTTTTGCGGCGGTCACCATCGTAGCGATTCGCGCAGTGACTTCGGCAAAGTCTGGGATCTTTGTCCGAAATGCTTCCTGCATGTCGATGACGGTGAGAACCGACTGAGTGAGTGCGAGCGTATTCTGATGTTGCATTGCTGTCGCGACATTTAATCACACGAAGAGTCGCGATTCAAAAAGCGGACTTTGGGTCTCTGGACTTTGGACTTTGGCCTTAGGTGGTTGCACTTGATGGCACCTCTTGAAAGTACCATTGAGTTCGGCGACTCCGAAGACCAAAGACCAAAGACCGGGTTTGGACGCAAGAATCGGATAGTTCGCCGACAGTCGTTCCTTTACCATTCAGCTTCAGTTTTCGGATACTGGAGGCGAACTGTGAATTTGGCACTCAAACAGGTTGTGACAAAGCAAATCATCACTGACGAGAATCGCTGGCGAGCCGTCGTTGCGAGAGATCGCAGCAAGGATGGCCAGTTTGTTTTTGCCGTGAGCTCGACCAAGATTTATTGCCGTCCTTCGTGTCCTTCGCGGCGTCCGACTCGCGAGCGAGTTGCTTTCTTTGTGCTACCTGAAGCGGCCGAACAGGCCGGGTATCGGGCCTGCAAGCGCTGCAAGCCGCAACGCGCCGAGGTTTCGGATCCACAGATCGAGATGGTCCAACGTGTTTGTCGTTACATTCGCGAGAACCAAATCAACGCGTTGGATCTGTCTGAACTCGCGCGACATGCGAACGTCAGCGTTTTCCATCTCCAGCGCACGTTCAAGAGCATCATCGGAGTTAGCCCGCGTCAGTACGCCGCAGCTGTCCGCTTTAGTGATTTGAAGTCCAAACTGAGAGAAGGCGAGTCAGTCACGGATGCGCTTTACGACGCTGGTTTGAACTCGAGTCGACGATTGTATGAACAGTCGAATGACGAACTCGGAATGACGCCGGCAACCTACGGCCGCGGTGGACGCGGCGCGAAAATCGTTTTCACGACCGCAGCGTCCAGCCTGGGCAGGCTGCTGGTGGCGCTAACTGAACGCGGAGTTTGTGCGGTGAAGATCGGCGAGCGCGATGAAGAGATGGAAGAAGAACTGCGGAGAGAATTCTTTGCCGCGCAGATTGATCGTGTTGACTCAACACTGCAGAAAACCGTCGAGGATGTTCTGAGTTTAATTGAGAACAAGACGCCTCATCCGAATCTACCCCTCGATATACGCGCGACTGCTTTTCAACGACAAGTCTGGGAAAAACTAAAATCGATTCCGTATGGTCAGACGATGTCGTACGCCGAAGTGGCGAAAGCGATCGGAAACCCTGGGGCCGTTCGCGCCGTCGGTCGTGCGTGTGGATCAAATCCAGTCGCGCTCGTGATTCCGTGTCATCGCGTTGTGCGCGAAGACAAAAGCCTCGGTGGTTATAGGTGGGGACTGGAGCGGAAGAAGAAGATTCTGGAGCGTGAAGCCGGAAACCGCGGGTAAGAAAGAGAAATCATTGGTTAATTATCAATTTGATATTTCAGTTTGACATTTGATACCACGAAATCGATGACGATCCCTTGGCTCTCGTACAAAAGTCCATCTACCGCGAGTAGGACTGTTTAGGTTCTTGTTGTTTCGGGTGACTTCGTGGATCGTCCTTGCTTTCTCGACAAACGGAACGATCCACGAAGTCACCCGAACTAAACACGAAACACACACGCGAAGTCGCTGGTTATCAAATGTCAAATTCGAAATGTCAATGGCAAGTGACCAATGTTTCTTTTTTACCGCCCGCTACGCTAACTTGTCTCCAGCATGGGGGCGAGGGTTTTCATCGGAACGTCGGGTTGGCATTACAAACACTGGCTCGGTCTTTTCTATCCTCCAAAGTTTCCCGCCAATCAAATGCTCGACTTCTATGCCCGGCATTTCGATACAGTTGAACTAAACAACAGTTTCTATCATCTGCCATTGCCGTCATCATTCGATCGCTGGCGCGACTCGACTCGTCCCAATTTTGTTTTTGCAGTCAAAGGCAGCCGCTTCATCACGCACATGAAGAAGCTGAAGGATCCAGAATCGTCGACGGAACGCTTCTTCAATGTCACGGAACGACTGGAAAGAAAACTCGGACCAATACTTTTCCAGCTGCCGCCACACTGGAAACTGAATCTCGAACGGCTCGAAGAGTTTCTGACAGCTTTGCCTCGCGAGCACCAGTACGCCGTTGAGTTTAGAGACGAGAGCTGGTTGGTAAAGGAAGCTTTTGACATGTTGCGGAAGTTCAATGCCGGCTTTTGTATTCATGACCTCGCAAACATGCGAACACCTCTGGAGATCACCGCAGATTTCACCTACATCCGCTTTCACGGGCCGGGCGAAGCGAAGTACCAGGGATCTTATTCAAGAAAACAGTTGAATGGTTGGGCAGATCGAATTCGAGCCTGGCGCTCGAACTTGAAAGGTATCTACGTGTACTTCAACAACGACATCGGCGGACATGCAGTTTGGAATGCGCAGACGCTGAAGGAGCTGGTCTCATGAGGAACCGAATTCAGAGGAATTAGGGTCAGTACCACCGCGCGGTGATACTGACCTAATTACCTGTTTATGAACTGCGCCAGTGGACCACCTGGTTTAAGAAACATACGAAGATCGAAATACGAAAACAGATATCTTCCATTAGGCTCGAATGCTCGATGCGCGTGAGGGAAGCCAAGCTCATAAAGAAACGTGACACCCTTCGGCCCGATCGAAAACTCGTCAAGGTCTTTCACTTCGAACTTCGCTTCCTCCAGCGCTTCGACAACACTGGAAGCCTCCGTGAGTTGCCGATCTGCTTTCGCAGCCAATATGACCTCAGCAATATCTCGCTGCAACTTTGCATCAACGAGTCGAGCCAACTCCGGCAGCTTGGCTTCAACAAAAATGTCTTTTGCTTTTATGAGGTTGCCGGTTTGCAGATCAATCGGAATCGTTCGGGATTGGGTGTCTGGATAAGCAGCCATGCCGCTTTGTGTGAACGTCACGTCAAGAATGTTATTGGCGTTGTAATTGACCACGTAGTCAAATTCATCGAGCCAGTTGTTCTCCCGGTACTCCTTGACGCTCGTCTCAAAAATGTTCCCAACGCTTAGTAGTGACCGCACCTTCCGCAATACAGTCGGATTTCTCAGGCCACTGACGACCGGATAACTTATTGTTGCTCGCGTTCGATCCGGGTAGCTTTTTGCAAATTCGCCGGAGCGAACGATCACAATTTGTTTCCGAATGATCGTAGCTTTTGTTTGTGAATAGATTTGTGCCGGTAAGAATATGGTGAAGGCAACGAGCAGCAGCATCGGCCGAATAATTTGGAGTGCGGTGGCCTGGCACCGCTTTGTTAGACCGAACATAGCAGCAATGCGCAATAACAAAG
>JBKPMX010000180.1:0-16593 GCA_046765655.1 Acidobacteriota bacterium | reverse complement strand
GTGCTACGGTTCTGAAGCTCTCTCAGTCGCCGATGGTGTCGTTGTCGCGACTAAAGACGGAATCCCCGAAAACATTCCCGGAGCAACGTCACGCGCAGTTCCGATCACGTTGGAAACCGTCGGCGGCAACCACATCATTCTGGACCTGGGCAATGGTAAGTTTGCTTTTTATGCGCATCTGCAGCCGGGAAGTTTGCGCGTCAAAGTCGGTGACAAGGTGCGGCGAGGACAGGTGCTCGGTCTAGTTGGTAACTCCGGAAATTCGACCGAACCACATCTGCATTTTCATATCAGCAACGCGAACTCACCACTGGCCTCAGAAGGTTTGCCCTATGCGTTTACATCGTTCGAGGTAGAGGGAAAAGGTTGGGGATGGAAACCGTCGACGCCCGCTGCGGCAACAGAAAAGCGTCAAAACGAAATGCCTCTCGAGCTCGAAGTAGTACGGTTTCCTGAAAAGTGAAAACCAACTTCAGAACGGGAGCGAAGCGACCGATTTCAATCAGACGAGTCACAACCCACGTGAAGATCGGTCGCTTCGCTCCCGTTCTGAAGTTGAGTTTGTTGGGAATCTGGAGTGGCGACAAGTTACGGCGAGGCAGAGCCGTCGCCTCACATCGGACGGCGGAGCAGTAACTTCGAATTAGTCTCTTATGAAGCCGCAAAACATGAGGCACAACAACATCAAGATTAGTCGGCGCGATTTACTCAAGCGCGGGCTGACAGCCGGTGCAGCAGTGATTGCAGCGCCAATGATCAGTCGTGGGCGCTTTCGATTGTTCGCGAATTCATTCACGGAATACTCGGTGCGCTCAGTCGATCTAATAAAGCAAGCCACGGTGATCGATATGCTCAGTCCGTTTGTAATTGGGTCAAACGGAAATAAGTGGTTTTTGAATCCCGACACTTTCACTACAACCGATCTGCAGAAGTATAAAGACTCAGGCATCAATGTATTCCATATCGCAGTGGGTACAGGTGGACGCGATGCATACCTCAGTACACTTCGCTTTATCTCTTTATGGAACGGGTTGATTGCGAACAACGATGAGGGTCTGATGCGCGTCGATAGCGTGGCCGACCTTGAGCGTGTCAACACCTCGGGCAAAGTTGGTGTGCTCCTGGGCGTGCAGAATTCGGAGCACTTTCAAACTGTCGATGATGTAGATTTCTTTCGCGGGCTGGGCCAGCGAGTATCTCAACTAACTTACAACACACGTAATCTGATCGGTAACGGTTCCACTGAGCGGCGTGATGAGGGTTTAAGTGACTTCGGCGTTGCGATCGTTGCGCGCATGAACAAAGTTGGCATGGCCGTCGATGTTTCTCATTGTGGGGATCGCACCACCCTCGATGCTTTCGAAGTATCTAAAAAGCCCGTTCTCATCACGCACTCGAATTGTCGTGCCCTTGTGCCCGGACATCCTCGTCTAAAAACCGACGAAGCGATTAAGAAAATGGCCGCAAGCGGTGGTGTGATGGGAATCACGGGCGTCCGAATGTTCGTGAAGGCTGAAGAGCCAACGACGATCGAACATGTGTTGGATCATTTCGATCACGTCGCAAAGCTTGTAGGGGTCGAACACCTTGGCCTCGGCAGCGATATGGATCTAGATGGTTATGACGATATGCCCCCTGAAGAGAACAAGCGGTTGCGCGCCAGCTACAAGGATAGCTACGGCTTCCGCGACAAGATTGATATCGAAGGTTTAGATCACCCGAAGCGAGTGTTTGATCTGACTGAGGGCCTGATCCGTCGAAAATATAGCGATCAAAACATCGAGTTGATTCTCGGTGGGAACTTCAAGAGAGTACTCGCACAGATTTGGACAGTGTCCTGATTGTAGGGCGGACCTCCGTGGCCGCCCATTGTCCCATCGCGTCGGAAGGCGGCCACCCAGGGCCACCGCTACACGTATGAAAAAGTTGATTTGTTTTGGTTTTATCGCGGTCTTGTTTGCTACGTCAGTTTGGTGTCAGGTTCCAACCGCGCCAAAGCCCACAGAAGCGACAAAGGAAGCCGCTCCAGAGAAGCCATCTTCCGGTGGACACGAGTTAACAGCAACGGACGTTGAAGCATTTCTCGATGGACTAGTGCCGCTCCAACTCAAGGCAAACGATATAGCCGGCGCTACCGTAGCGGTCGTTAAGAATGGTCAGGTTCTTTTCTCCCGTGGGTACGGCTATGCGGATGTGAAGCAGAAGCGGCCTGTCTCCGCAGAAGAAACTTTGTTCCGACCGGGCTCAGTCTCCAAATTATTTACTTGGACCGCGGTGATGCAGCTGTTTGAACAGGGCAAGCTTGATCTCGATCGTGATGTTAACGAATACATCGATTTCAAGATTCCAGATGCGTTCGGCAAACCGATCACACTGAAAAATCTTTTGACTCACACGCCAGGATTTGAAGAGCAAGTCAAAGACTTGTTTTCAGACTCCGGTACTCCGCCGCCGCTCGGCCAATATCTCAAGACCCATATCCCGCGAAGAATCTATCCGCCGGGAACAGTGCCCGCTTATTCAAACTATGGGGCTGCACTGGCCGGTTACATTGTCGAACGCGTATCGGGCAAACCGTTCAATGATTATGTCGACGAGAATATTTTCAAGCCGTTGGGGATGACCCGCTCGACATTCGTTCAACCACTACCGCCGGCGCTGAGTGGACTCATGTCCAGCGGGTACAACACAGCCTCTGATGGTTCGAAGGAGTTTGAGGTCGTCAATGTTCCGCCTGCGGGTAGTTTGAGCAGTACCGCCACCGATCTCGCTCGCTTCATCACTGCGCATCTTCAGGACGGACAGTTTGGCGATGTCCACATACTCAAGCCAGAAACTGCGCGCCTCATGCACAGCCGATTGTTTGCACTAGCTGATGCAGCAAACGCAATGGCTTATGGCTTTTATGAAGAATCGCGCAACGGTCGCCGGATCATTGGTCACGCAGGAGACACTCAGTACTTCCATAGCGATTCACACTTGGTCCTTGACGCGGGGGTTGGGTTCTTCATCTCTTACAACAGTGCAGGTAAAGGTGGCGCGTCTCCACGAACTGTTTTGTGGGAATCATTTCTCGATCGTTACTTTCCAGCCACACTACCCTCAGAACAAACACTGGCAAGCGCCAGCCAGGACGCGAAAACTGTCAGCGGCAAATACATGCTTAGTCGCCGAGGCGAAGCATCGTTTCTGAAAACGGCGTCGTTAGTTAGTCAGATGACGGTAGCCCCGGCTGAAAACGGATCGATTGAAGTTGCCGAGCTAACTGGCGCGAATGGTCAACCCAAACGTTGGCGAGAGGTAGCGCCAATGACCTTTCTCGAAGAGGGAGGGTGGGACAAGCTTGTCTTCAAGCCAGACGCGAATGGTCGAATGCAACTCATCCTTCCTTATCCATTTTTCATAGGTCAACGAGTTGGCGTGTTGGAGAATGGCAAGTTAATTGTGCCTGTGATTTTGATTTCACTTGGAATCATGCTCTTAACGCTGCTGCTTTGGCCAATTACGTGGTTTGTGAGAAGACACTATGGTCACCGACTCGATTTGACGGGGATGGAATGGTTACTCCGGGTGTTAGTGCGAATCGATTTCTTGTTGATTGTGGTCTTCGCCATATCGATCATCGGGCTCGTAACGTACGGGCTTGAACACCTTTGGGTTTTTAGTGATGCTGGAAACAAATACTTTCTAATTACCCAGATAATCGGCATCGTCGGAGCCGTGGGCACGCTGGTAGTGCTCTTGAACGCGATACAGACTTGGACCAGTAAGCGCAAACGGATCTGGATGAAACTTCAAGCAACAATTTTTGTGCTGGCGTGCCTCGGCTTTCTCTGGTTTGCCCTTGCTGGGAATTTACTGCGGTACACTTCCCACTACTGATGAATACCTTACCGCGCACTCTTGGTTTGCGAGACGTCATCTTTTTGACGATCGGGTCCGTGATCGGTTCAGGCATCTTTCTTGTGCCCGGCTCGGTCGTTCGACAAGTGGACGGATTCATTGGACCAGCACTCGCAGTCTGGTTAGTCGGCGGTGTGCTCTCGTTGCTGGGAGCGCTGACTTACAGCGAACTCGGCGCGATGAAACCGGCAGCCGGCGGCATCTACGTTTACATTCGGGAATGCTTCGGTGCCTTTCCGGCTTTCCTGTTTGGCTGGACACTCTTCTTTGTGATTAGTAGTGGTTCAGTCGCCACGCTTGCAGTTGCGTTTGCTACCTACCTCGGCGAGATCGCTCCCATTACACCGCTTGTGGCCAAACTGATTGCAGTTCTGATGATCGCCATTGTTACGACGGTGAACGTGTTGGGCACTCGGAAGAGTGCGAATCTCCAAAACGTGACCACAGCTACCAAGATCATTGGAATTCTCTTGATGAGCGGCGCTTTGCTGTGGCTCGGGCGTGGCTTTCACGGATCGGGAGCCGCGCTTCTGCCTGATCATTTCAAGACGTCTCTCTTGTCTGGATTTGGACTCTCGATGATCGGCGTGCTTTGGGCTTACGAGGGTTGGCAATTTGTCACGTATAGCGCAGGTGAAGTCGTCAATCCGAAACGAAACTTGCCGCTCGGCTTGTTGATTGGAACGGCAGCGCTTGTTGTTATCTATCTGACTGCGAATTTTGGTTACATTGCGGCGCTCGGCGCGAACGGTATGGCCAACTCCGATCGTGTCGCTTCCACTGCTGTTGCTTCAACTATCGCTCCTGCAGCCGCCAAACTAGTGGCTGTAGTCATTTTGATCTCAATTTTTAGTGCCGCAAACGGGATCATGCTCACTGCGCCTCGTGTGTACTACGCAATGGCGCGCGACGGACTGTTCTTTGAGAAGTTGGCCCAAGTCCATCCAAAACTTCAGACGCCGATGTTCGCAATCATCGCGGGTGCTGTTTGGTCAGCCATACTTGCGGTCACAGGAACGTTCGACCAATTGTTGACCTACGTCGTTTTCGTTGGCTGGATTTTCTATTCACTAGCCGCCGCGAGCGTTCTTGTCTATCGAAAGCGTGATCCTAAAGCGGTTCGACCTTATCGTGTCCCTGGTTATCCAGTGACTCCATTACTCTTCATCATCGCAGCCGCGGCTCTTGTCTTGAATACTATTTTTACTCAACCGACGCGTGCGGCAATTGGGTTGGGCATGGTTATGTTAGGTGCGCCGGCATACATCATCTGGAATTCAAAGAGGTCTAAATACAAATCAGTCGAAGTCGAAGAGAACGCGTAGTGTCGTGGGCTTTTCACTGTTGCAAATCCGAGGAGGTCTTTCGTGAAGATACGTCTCTTTATCCTGTCATTCGCACTCTGTCTTATTGTTCCCGTTGTCGCGTTTAGTCAGGGTACGCGATTGCTGCGTCAGCCAACGGTGAGCCGCGACTCAATAGCATTTGAGTACGCGGGCGACTTGTGGATCGTTCCTCGCAGTGGCGGACAGGCACGGCGTCTGACCGCTACACAAGGTGCAGAAAGTTTTCCGAGCTTTTCCCCGGATGGATCTCAGATCGCCTACTCGGCAACGGTCGCGGGCAACACAGATGTTTACGTTATCCCGAGTGCCGGCGGTCAGCCGCGACGTTTGACCTATCACCCCGGACCTGATCGAGTTCGCGGCTGGACACCAGATGGTAAACGAGTTGTTTTCGCTTCGTTCAGGACCAGCGCGCCGCAGCAAGCGTACTTTCGACTTTGGACCATCGGGTTGGACGAAGGCTTACCAACGCCTTTGCCAATGCCGAGAGCCTTTAGCGGAACCTATTCGCCCGATGGAAAGCGAATCGCGTACGAAGAGATCTCACAAGCGTTTATTCCAGAGTGGTACGAGAGCAGCATGTGGCGCCATTACCGCGGGGGTCGCACGCATCCGGTCTCTTTAATTAACCTCTCCGATCTTTCAGTCGAAAAGATCCCATGGAACAACAGTAATGACTCATGGCCAATGTGGGTCGGCAATACGATCTACTTTCTGTCTGATCGCAATTACACGGTGAACTTGTTTTCTTACCGCGGCGACGGCAAACCACCGGTGCAGTTAACGCAGCATGATGATTACGACATCATGAATGCTTCTGCCGGACCCGATGCGGTGGTTTATGAGCAAGCAGGCTACATCCATCTTTTAGATGCGCGTTCCGGCAAATCCCAAAGGTTGACGATTGAAGTAAGCGGCGATCTTCCATGGGCTCGGCCGCAATTCAAAAAAGTTGCCAGCATGATCCGCAATGCATCGCTTTCGCCCACAGGTGTTCGCGCAGCTTTTGAAGCACGCGGAGAAATCTTCACGGTACCTGCTGAGAAGGGAGACTATCGCAACCTAACGCAAAGTTCTGGTGCACACGATCGCAATCCTGTCTGGTCGCCTGATGGTTCACAGCTCGCCTGGTTGTCAGATGCGAGTGGTGAGTATCAGCTGATGATTGGAGATCCGCTCGGACTTAACGCGCCGCGGGCAATCGCTTTACCAAACTCTGCTTTTTACTCAGGAGCCGCCTGGTCGCCGGATGGGACGCAGATCGTTCTTCAAGACAGTCACAAAGTTTTGTGGACGATCGCAGTTGCTACTGGAGCCGCTACAAAGGTCGACACGGATAATCATCCAGATCCTTTCCGCCAATACGATGCGACGTGGTCACCTGATTCAAAGTGGATCGCATACTCTAAGAATTTGCCGACTCACATGCGAGCCATCTTTGTCTACTCGATTGCAGACAAAACAGTTCACCAGGTTACCGATGGATTGGCTGACTCGATCTCGCCGGCATTTGATGCTGGTGGCAAGTATTTGTATTTCCTGGCGAGCACGAACTATGGACCAAGTACTGGCTGGTTAGAGATGAGTTCGATAGATCGACCAGTGCGACGCGCCGTGTATCTAACGGTGTTGAGTGCGAGTGATCCATCCCCGCTGTTACCTGAGACTGGCGATGAACCACCACCTGCGCCGCCTCGTCCCGACACGCCCCCAGCCGCGCCGGCAACGCCACCACCACCACGAGCGGTAACAGTTCGCATTGATTTTGACGGGATTGGACAACGCGTGCTCCCAGTGAGCGTTCCACCGGGGGAGTACGCGAATCTGTCTGCGGGTTCCGCAGGCTCGTTCTACTACACCGAGCCGATGGTTCCGGCCGCCGCGGGTCTACGGCTACAGCGATATCAATTAACCGCGAGGGCTGCAGCACCGTTCCTCGAAGGAATTCGCTCTTACATCGTCTCCGGAGATAAGAAGAAGGTTCTGTATCAGGCGGCAGCGGGCGGCGGTACGAATTGGGGCGTCGTCGCTACTGATCGACCTGGTGTCAAGACGGGCGATGGTCCAATTGGCGTTGCGCAGTTGGAGATGCAGCTTGATCCACGCGCCGAGTGGGAGCAAATCTTTAAAGAGAACTGGCGCGTGCAACGCGAGTATTTCTACGACGAGAAGATGCACGGAGCGGATTGGAATGCAGTGTTGGAGAAATATAAGCCGCTCGTGCCTTACGTCGGTCATCGTGCCGATCTCGCATACCTGATAGCAACCGTCGGCGGGGAACTGTCAGTTGGCCACTCCTATCTTCAAGGTCTTGGTGATATCCCGGCTGAAGATCCTGTTTCAGTTGGCTTACTCGGCGCAGATTACGCGGTCGAGAATGGGCGCTATCGGATCACTAAGATCTACACCGGCGAGAACTGGAATCCGGAGTTACGAGCGCCGTTGAGCGCACCGGGTGTTCAAGTGTCAGTCGGCGACTATTTGCTTGAAGTGAATGGACGTCCGCTCTCCGCTCCGACAAATGTGTACAGTCTGTTCGAAGGTACCGCTGGTCGTCAGACTTTGATTCGCGTCGGCAAAACTCCTTCACTTGAAGGTTCGAAAGTATTGACGGTGATCCCGATCGCGAGCGAAGACGGATTACGCACACGGGCGTGGGTTGAAGACAATCGACGAACTGTCGACAAGCTTTCGGGCGGCAAACTCGCTTATGTCTGGTTGCCGAATACAGGAGGGCCGGGATACACCTACTTCACGCGTTACTACTATTCGCAACAGGACAAGGAAGGCGCAATCATCGACGAGCGATATAACCAGGGCGGGCAAGTGGCTGACTACATCGTCAATGAACTTGAACGCAAACTGATGGGTTACTTCGCGCAGCGTGATGGTGAGCCTTCGACGTCTCCAACAGCTGGAATCTATGGACCGAAAGTAATGCTGATCAACGAGTCGGCGGGGTCAGGTGGTGATGCCTTGCCGTACATGTTCCACCAGCGAAAGATTGGAACGTTAGTCGGCAAGCGTACGTGGGGCGCCTTGGTCGGTACCACTGGTTTCCCAGTGATGATCGATGGCGGTGGAATCACTGCTCCTAATCTAGCCTTCTACAATCTGAAAGGTGAATGGGCAGTTGAGAACGAAGGTGTTGCACCGGATATCGAGGTCGACTATAGCCCGGCGGAAGTCAACAAGGGGCATGATCCACAGCTTGAACGCGCGGTGCAGGAAGCGTTGCGGTTGTTGGAGCAGAACCCTGTCAAACGAGTGCCGCGACCGGCACCCGCGAACCGGGTATCGAATACAACCCGAGTGTCGAAGAATAAATAGACACCACACGCTTCTCGGTCTCCCCAAGCTTTAGCTTGGGGAGCGGGGATCGAGGAGCGATTCAATCTGGCTAACCGTTTCAGCGCCCGCCCCGAGCAAAAGCTCGGCGAAAATTTGAGGCATAGCTAACCCCGAGCTAAAACTTTTGGGAAGAATGAGAGGACTTATGTATAAGCGATCACTGAGGGTCTTACCACTAGCATTTATTTTAGTTTTTTGCGCGGTCTTTACAACGGTCAATGCGCAAGATCCTTATTCCCGAACCGACGCGATGATCGCGATGCGTGATGCCGTGAAACTCAACACGCATATCTACGCACCGACTCGCGCTAACGAAAAATTTCCAATCCTTCTGCTCCGCACGCCTTACGGAATTGGTAATGCAACTCCCGCGCAAATTGCAGCCTCCCTCCCAGAATTGACGGCTGAAGGCTTTATCGTCGTGCAGCAAGACATTCGCGGCAGATTTAGTTCTGAAGGTCAGTTTGTCATGTTGCGTCAGCCGCGCGATCCAAAAGACAAGAATGCGATCGACGAAAGCACCGACACGTACGACACGATCGACTGGCTTCTGAAGAACGTACCCAACAATAACGGAAACGTCGGTATAGCCGGCACGAGTTATGGCGCGTGGCTGTCGGTGATGGCGATGCTCGATCCCCATCCAGCACTGAAGGCGGTTGTGGAACAGGCATCACCGGCGGACATGTGGATTGGTGACGATTTTCATCACAACGGTGCGTTCCGTTTGAGTTACGGTCTTGAGTACGGATACATGATGGAGTCGGGGAAAGAGATAGCCGACGTTTCGAAAGTTGTCGACACCTTTGACGTTTATGACTGGTATCTAAAACTTGGTTCACTCGCGAATGTCGACGCGAAGTATTTCAACGGGAAGATTCCGAGCTGGCGAGATTTCGTTAATCGTCCCGACTACGACGATTTTTGGAAACGACAGGCCTTTGCGCCATGGCTAAATCGGGTGACAGTGCCGACGTTGAATGTTGCGGGCTGGTGGGATCAGGAAGATTTCTATGGCCCAATTAAGATTTACGAGCTGCTTGAGCGGCACGACGCCGCGAAACAGAACTTTCTTGTAGTTGGACCATGGAACCACGGCGGATGGTCCAGAGGAGAGGGACGTAAGCTCGGCCGGATCGATTTTGGTAGTGCGACAGCGGAACACTATCGCAAAAATATTCTGACTCCGTTCCTTGCCTATTATCTAAAAGGGAAGGGAAGCGGCGACATTCCTGAAGCGCTAACCTTCAGAACTGGTAATAACGCATGGATTCGTCACGATACTTGGCCGCCGAAACGGGATGTGGTGGATCGCAAGCTCTACTTACAAAAGGATGGAGGACTTTCGTTTGACGCACCGCCGGCGACAGGCGCCGAGGCGTTCGATAGCTACACGTCGGATCCTGCTAATCCGGTTCCATATCGCCCACGCCCCATTAAGCTTCGGTCTGGTTGGACGACATGGTTAGTCGAAGACCAGCGCTTTGTCGATCATCGACCAGACGTGCTGACGTTTGTAACCGCACCGCTAACTGACGACGTCGTAATCTCCGGAAAGGTTATTGCTAACCTGTTCGCTTCGACCTCGGGAACTGACAGTGATTGGATTGTGAAGGTGATCGACGTCTATCCCGAAAAGTATGAGGCCGATCCAGAGATGGGTGGCTTTCAACTTATGATCGCAGGCGACGTGTTTCGAGGAAGATATCTGAAGAGTATCGAGAAGCCGGCTCCAATTCCGGCAAACTCGGTTCAGCAGTATCAAATAGCATTTCCGGCGAACGATCACGCATTCAAGAAGGGCCACCGGATCATGGTCCAGGTCCAGAGCACGTGGTTTCCGGTAATCGATCGGAATCCGCAGCGGTTCGTGTCGAATATCTTTCAGGCAAAAGAAACTGATTTTCAGACGGCAGTTCAACGCGTGTATCGATCAGGACGGTACGCGTCAAACATAGCCGTTCCCGTGGTGCAGGCTTCAGCGACGAGCAGTACCCGATAAAGGGAGATTAATACGTATGATTTTACAGATCGCATTTCGCAAACTTTCGTTGTTAATGCTCGCCGTGATTGTAACGGTGCTGTTTACGACAACAATCTCGACTGCTCAAACAATTAACGTCGAACGTGTTGTCACCGAACTTGAACCTGAGATTCAGCGCACGCTCCTTGCCGGAAATATTCCCTCTTGCTCAGTAGCGCTCATTTCTGGAGATCGCGTGATTTGGTCCAGCGCGTATGGTTACTCCAACTTGTGGGCTCGTACGCCAGCAACACCAAGCACAATTTATCTGATCGGCTCAACATTCAAAGCAATGTCAACGGTTGCACTTCTTCAGCAAATGGAGAAGGGCAAATTCAAGCTCGACGATCGCGTTAACGACTACCTGACCGACTTCAAAATCCAGGGTGAGGATCCACAGCATCCGGTTACGTTTCGTCATCTACTAACGCACACGTCCGGTCTCCCCGCTGACTTCGGTGGCTTTCCTGTTTGGGGTGATACGGTCCCTCCATCTCTAGACGAGTATTTGAGTAAGTCGTTGAAGGTAACTGGACCGCCAATGACCAAGGTCGTTTACTCGAACATGGCGTACACATTAATCGGTTACCTGGTCCAAAAGTTCTCGGGAGTGCCTTACAAACAATACATCCAGGAAAATATTTTCAAGCCGTTGGAAATGGATAGCACCGCGTTCGAACCCAGGCCTGACATGGAGGAACGGCTGTCAATACCCTATGCATTCACTCCCGATACGCATGTTCAAACGGCAGTGGTGCGGGTTAAGGCTTCAGTTTGGCCAGCTGGCATCGTCTACGGAACGGTTCTAAACCAGGCAAACTGGCTCATAACAAACTTGAATAACGGAGCCTTTAAAGACAAGCGTGTGATTTCTGAACAGACAATGCAGCAGATGTTCACTCGACAATACGATCAGTTCAAAGGACCAGTGGAAGGCATCTGGGGAAATGACACCGCCGGTTTCGGATTGACGTGGTGGACGGAAGTGCGTGACGGCGATCACTATATCGCGCACAGTGGCAGCGTGCAGGGATACACGGCTTTCTTGTTGGGTAACCGGGATCGCAAGTTGGGTTTTGCGATTCTAACGAACGGCAATCGCGCGCATCCTCATCTCTTCAAGCTTGGCGATTTCGCGATGGATTTGCTCAAAAAATATACGAGCGCCGAGAAAGCAATTTCCGCAACAAAGTAAACCGTAAGACTTTCTGATCCCAGAGAGTGACAGTCAGTACCGGTACGCGGTAGCGTCGGGTCAATGTTCCTGTTAGGGCCTTTCTAGTGGAGCTCTGACCCGACGCTACTGCGTGTGCCCCTCTACGTATCCCGCTCCGCAAGCCCTTGACGCCCCTGTTTTACGCGTTATCAAGTAGACAAGTACGCGTAGACAAAGGAGAAAGCAAAACAATGAGCAAACGTTCAAACGCTCTGGCGGATCGACTCGAAGAAGGTGCAATTGCATTGGCGGACTTTGCAGCAGGACTTACCGACGACGAATGGCAGACCCGCACACCCAAAGATGGTCGAAAGCTCGGAGTTATCGTGAATCACGTAGCGACGGTCTATCCTCTTGAGATCGAGTTAGCGCAAACCGTTGCGAGAGGTGAAACGGTGACCGGTGTTACTGCTGAAGTTATCAACAAGATGAATGCAGATCACGCGGCGGCGAACGACGGAGTCAGCAAAGAGCAAACACTTGAACTGCTACGTCAAAATAGTGCCGCAGCGGCAGCGGCAATTCGCGCTCTGTCTGATGAAGAGCTTGATCAGGCCGTGCCTGTATCGCTGTACTCGGATGCCACGGTAACCTGTCAGTTCGTTCTGGAGGACCATGCTGTACGGCACAGTTCCCATCACCTGGCTCGACTGAAATCAGCGCTGCAATCAATTGCTCTTGCAGCGTGACGAACGAAAACGTCCCGAAACTAAGCGGATAGGTTCTGCATTAATCCCACGGCAGTCGGTGGATGATTTCAAGTCCTTTCTAGAAACAAGCCGCCGAAGGTTTTGCGCGCTCGCCAACGCGTTGAGTGAAGCCACTCAAGATCATTCGCGAGCGCGCAGACTTCTTATTCAGGAGTGCGTTGTAGAAAGAATCTGAAACATCCGCCGACTGCCGTCGGAGGGATTCGTTCGTTTTCATCCGAAGATTCTTCCTGCGCTCTTGAATGCTACCCCTATGTCTGGTATTACTGGCGTACGCGTTGTTCCTTTCGGCTTCTGGTTGTAGTCGCATTCGGTCTATTGCCTCGTGCGACACCGCATAATGACAGGCGGGTCGGTTCGGAGTATTAACCCGTAAAGTCAAAAGTGAGATTTCTTGCCATCTCCCCGGGGGAAGTCTTCGATTAATCCAAGCTACGCGTACGCTGGAGTCAGCACGCATTACCAACCCATCCTCAACAAGGAGATGAAATGAAAAGACTACCCCTGATCTTTGCGCTTATCTTTTGCGCAACAGCGTTCGTTTGGGCACAAGACCATCCGCTGCTGGTGCGGACCCCGACGCTCAACAAAACGCACATAGTTTTCTCCTACGCAGGTGATTTGTGGATCGTAGGACGGGAAGGCGGCGAAGCAAGTCGGCTGACTACAGGTGTGGGCCGCGAATTCAACCCTTTATTTTCTCCTGACGGACAGTGGGTTGCTTTCACGGGCGAATACGACGGCAACGTGGACGTTTACGTCATACCCGCTAGCGGCGGAGTGCCGAAGCGTTTGACCTACCATCCGGGCGCGGATCAACTAGCGGGCTGGACGCCCGATAGCCGCCAGGTGCTTTTCGTCTCAAGCCGCAACGCCGAAACCGGTCGCACGGCGCAACTCTTCACACTGCCAATCGAGGGTGTTAACCCAACCATGGTACCGCTGCCGATGGCTTACGAGGGTTCTTACTCGCCGGATGGCGGGCGGCTGGCCTACGTTCCGCTGCCGCGCTCTTTCAATGCCTGGAAGCGTTATCGCGGCGGCACCGCAACTCCAGTTTTCATTGCCAACCTGAGCGATTCGAGTGTCGAAAAGATTCCACGCACTGACTCCAACGACTTTAATCCGATGTGGCCCACTGGCGAGTCGCGGAAGATCTATTTCTTGTCTGATCGGAATGGTCCAGTGACGCTGTTCTCGTATGACACCGGATCGAAAAAGGTAACGCAGGCAATTAACAACCAGGGTCTGGATATTAAGTCAGCTTCGATTTCGACTGGCGGCGGACCGGACACGATCGCTTACGAACAATTCGGGTCTCTCAATCTTTACGATCTGAAGTCGGGCCAGACGAAGAGAGTCAACATTAGCATTAACGCTGACATCCCTTCGGTGCGCGGCAGGTATGAGAAAGTCGCCGACCGCATTTTGAACGCCACCATCTCTCCGACCGGCGCACGCGCTCTGTTTGAAGCGCGAGGAGAAATCATTACCGTCCCGGCCGAAAAGGGTGACGTACGCAACCTGACTAATTCGTCTGGCGTTGCCGACCGCGATCCCGCCTGGTCACCAGACGGTAAGTGGATCGCCTACTTCTCCGACGAGTCGGGTGAATATGCGTTGCATCTGCGGCAACAAACCGGAATGGGCGAGGTCAGAAAGATCAGCCTCGGCAACCCACCGTCGTTTTTCTACGGGCCGACGTGGTCACCCGATAGCAAGAAGATTGCGTTCACCGATAAGCGGCTTAACCTCTGGTATCTAGATCTTGATAAGGGCACGCCAATTAAAATTGACACTTCGAGGCGAGGCGGCGGGTTCAATCCGAATTGGTCGCCTGACAGCCGCTGGCTGGCATACACCAAACCGCTCGAGTCGTGGTACAGCGCAGTGTTCATCTATTCGTTGGAGCAGGCAAAGTCGCAGCAGATTACTGATGGCCTGAGCGATGCGAGTTGGGCCTCATTCGACAAAAACGGCAAGGCCCTCTACTTTATGGCCAGCACCGACATCGGGCCAAAGATCTCTGGCTTTGATATGTCGAGCAATCCGTTTCAGCCCACGCGCAGTGTCTACGTGGTTGTCCTGAAGAAAACTGATCCCTCGCCGCTTGCTCCTGAAAGCGATGAAGAGAAGGTAGCTGAAGAGAAGAAGACTGACGGACCGAGCGAGAAACCAGCCGACGGCGATCAGAAACCCGATGCGGCTGCGGCACCGGCCCCTGTCAGGCCCGGAGCCAAACCGGAAGATAAAAAACCGCCAACAGTCACAATTGACTTCGACCGTATCGGTCAGCGAATTCTCGCGCTGCCGATCCCGGCGCGCAACTTCCTCGGCCTGGCCACCGCTAAATCGAACACAGTTTTCCTCGTCGAACTTCTGCCGCCTTCGCCTGGTGTTTCGGGACTGACGCTGCACAAGTTCGATGTCGAGAAGCGAAAACTTGAAAAGGTGCTCGACGGCGTCCGCAGCTTCGACGTCTCGGCCAATGGAGAGAAGATGCTTTTCCGACAAGCCGACAGTTGGTACATCGCTTCAACCACTCAGCCACTCAAGCCTGGCGAAGGAAAGATCAAGACAGAGGACATGGAAGTTTACGTTGACCCGAAGGCGGAATGGGCGCAGATGTATCGCGAAACTTGGCGCATCGAGCGGGATTTCTTCTATGACCCGAATCACCACGGCCTCGACCTACCGGCCGCGGCGAAAAAGTATGAGCCCTACCTGGCTTCGCTTACTCACCGTGCAGACCTGAGTTATCTCTTCCAGGAGATGCTCGGCGAGTTGACAGTGGGCCACCTCTACGTTCAAGGCGGCGATGTGCCCGACCCGAAGCGAGTGCCGGGCGGACTCCTCGGCGCCGATTACGCGATAGAGAATGGTCGCTATCGCTTCACGAAGATATACGACGGAGAGAATTGGAATCCGCAATTGCGCGCACCGCTAACGCAACCGGGTGTTAACGTGCAACAGGGCGAATACCTGCTTGCCGTGAATGGCCGTAATCTCACGGCGACTGACAATGTCTACAGCTTCTTTCAAAACACCGCTAACAAACAAGTTGTGATCCGCGTTGGTCCAAACCCAGATGGAGCCGGTTCACGCGAAGTTACCGTCGTGCCAATTGGTAACGAGGGTGGCTTGCGAAACCTGGCTTGGATAGAAGGGAATCGCCGTAAGGTGGATCAAATGACTAACGGCAGAGTCGCTTATGTTTGGCTGCCTGATACTGCCGGCGGTGGCTACACTAACTTTAATCGTTACTACTTCGCGCAGCTTGATAAACAGGCGGCGGTAATTGACGAGCGTTTCAATAGCGGCGGCCAGGCGGCTGACTACATCATTGATTACCTCAGAAAGCCGCTCAACAGTTACTGGGCCGTGCGCGATGGCGAAGATTTCCGACAACCCTTTGGGACCATGCCTGGACCCAAAGCAATGATCATCAATGAGTACGCCGGCAGTGGTGGCGATTACATGCCCTGGATGTTCCATCGTTACGGCGTTGGTCCGCTGATTGGTAAGCGAACATGGGGCGGATTAGTGGGCATTGGCGGTTACCCGGTGTTGATTGACGGCGGCTCAGTAACGGCTCCGCACTTCGCCTTCTATAGTCCTGAAGGTGAATGGGAAGTTGAGAACCACGGCGTCGCACCTGACATCGAGGTGGAGATGGACCCGCAGGCGTGGCGGCAAGGACGCGACCCGCAACTTGAAAAGGCGGTAGCGGTAGTGCTTGCGGCGCTGCAGAAGAATCCACCGAAGGTGACTAAGCGACCGGCCTATCCGAACTACCACAATGGCCCCGCGAGCACCGAGAGCGGAGGTCGAGCTGGTAACGGCGGCCGCGCCCCTAAATAAATTAAGTAAGCACTATTCAGTACCGTGCGCGGTAGCGGACGGCCGAGACTCAACGCGCAGTGAAGTAATTAAGTAAGTACTATTCAGTACCGTGCGCGGTAGCGGACGGCCGAGACTCAACGCGCAGTGAAGTAATTAAGTAAGTACTATTCAGTACCGTGCGCGGTAGCGGACGGCCGAGAC
>JBKPMX010000179.1:0-9498 GCA_046765655.1 Acidobacteriota bacterium | reverse complement strand
AACGGGCGCGTGTAAGGATGTTTTTGACATTCTCGACCATCTGCGGATGTCCACAGGCATATGCAACTGAGTTGGCACTCCTGAAACCTGACTGATCGGCATACTTTCGGACGATATCTTCAACTCTACCAATCTCTCCGTCCCAACTCGGCTCTTCCCAGGGGCGACTAATCGTGGGCACGTACGTTAGCCACTCTTCGCGGCCCAACCGTTCAAGTTCCCTCCGGTATGGACCAAGGTCTGCTGAACAACTGGCGCCGTGAATGATGAGAAATTGATCGCGCTTACTAATACCTCGTTCATTGTCGAAGCGCCGAGTTCTGAGCATGCTGATAAAGGGTGCCACACCAGTTACGGTCGCCATCATCAGATGTCGATCACTGGAAGTATCTAAAGTGAAGTGTCCTACGACACGTCGGCGGATTAGAACTGTGGCTCCAACTTTAAGGTTCCAAATTTGTGGCGTAACAATTCCGCCTGGAACAAGCTCGATGAAGAATTCCAGAGAGCGCTCATAGGGGGAGGATACGATTGAATACGGACGTTCAATGACCTCCCCATCACACTTGATGCCTATCGTTGTGTACTGGCCTGCCGTAAAGCGGAGGGGTTCAGCGACGCGAAAACGGAACACGGCCAGTCTGTCCGTTACGTCTTTTCTCTCGATCAATTCTCCGTCAGAGAAATCGGGCGCGGGCATAAAGCTATCCGTAAGCAAGTCAACCGTGGTTGTTCCTGGCACAAGCTCGGGTAGTTACCCAACCTGCGAACAATCCTATAGCAGTGCCCAGCCCAAGTGCGGTTCCGACGGATTGCCATGGATGCCGTTTGATGAAATGGGTTGTGTCTTCTATACAATCCTCAACTACAACAATACCTCGCTTAGCCGTTCGCTCGACTTTCCGTTTTCCATCGTCAAGAACGTCGTCGATCAGTACTTTCGCCTTTCCTACCTGGTGTGTTAAATGCGCTAAGTTGATTGCGGTACCCGTTACATTCTCCATTGTTTTGCTTTCCATTTGTCTCTCCTTTAATTTGTTGTGGTGGGCGCACACATATCTGTTGAACCGGAATCAAGCAGACATTTGATCGAGCGCTGCAGCGTGTTCCATCTTTTTCTCGGGCAACTCAGTTAACGTCGCTTCGGTGAGTAACAATACACTCGAAACAGAGACGGCATTCTCCAGTGCAATACGAACGACCTTGGTAGGATCGATGATTCCTGCTTCGATAAGGTCGCAATATTCTGTGTGCGCTGCATCAAACCCGTAGCTACCCTTTCCTGTTCTCATTTTTTCGACGACTACGCCGCCATCTACTGATGAGTTCTCTGCAATCTGACGTGTCGGTGCTTCGAGAGCACGCTTAAGAATGAGCAGTCCAGTCCGCTCGTCGCCCTCGCATTTTGTCGCCTCCTCGCTCACGGCAGTGATCGCTCGTAGCAGTGCCAAGCCTCCACCGGGAACAATACCCTCGGCGATCGCGGCCTTCGCTGCGCTGATTGCGTCTTCAAATGCTTCTTTGCGGCTCTTCATTTCCGTCTCGGAGGGAGCCCCGACATGGATCACCGCGACCCCACCGGCCAGCTTTGCCAGCCGTTCTTCGAGTTTCTCGCGATCGTAGTCAGAAGTTGTTGTTTGAATTTGCTTCCGAAGCTCTGCACACCGAGCTTCGATAGCTTCCTTCGCTCCGTCACCACCTATGATCGTTGTGTTCTCGCGATCACTCACAACTCGCTTGGCCTTTCCGAGTTCATTGAGCGTCACGTTTTTCAGCTTTAGTCCCAACTCTTCTGCTATTACTTTGGCTCCGGTGAGAATGCCGATGTCCTCAAGCATCGCTTTGCGTCGATCGCCAAACCCCGGTGCCTTAACCGCCGTGCAGGGCAAGACTCCACGAATCTTATTGACAACCAGTGTTGCCAACGCCTCGCCTTCAATGTCTTCCGCGATGATGACTAGCGAGCCGCTCATTTTGGCAACCTGTTCCAATAACGGTAGAAGATCATTCAGATTAGTGATCTTCTTTTCATAAAGCAGAATGAGAGGTTCTAACAAAACCGCTTCCAATTTCTCAGCGTCGGTAATGAAATAAGGCGACAGAAAGCCTCGATCAAACTGCATCCCTTCGACGACTTCGAGTGAAGTTTCAGTTCCTTTGGCTTCTTCGACGGAGATGACGCCTTCTTGTCCAACTTTCTCCACCGCGTCTGCCACCAACTCACCGATCTTGGAATCGTTGTGAGCTGAGATTGTCGCGACCTGGGCTTTTTCCTTTCGGCTGCTCACAGGACGGGAAATCTTTTTCAGTTCATCAACCGCTACCCGTAGCCCGCGGTCGAGTCCGCGCTTCAAATCGACGGCGCTCGCGCCAGCTGCAAGATTGCGTACGCCTTCACTGAGAATCGCATGCGCCAACAATGTCGACGTACTGGTACCATCACCAACTTCGTCGCCTGTTCGCTCCGCGGCTTCGCGAATCATCTGGGCACCGAGATTTTCTTCGGCGTCTTCCAGGTCGAATTCTTTGGCGATAGTGACGCCATCATTGCAGACGATCGGTTTACCCCATTTTTTTTCAATCAAAACGGATTTTGATTTCGGTCCAAGTGTTACACGTACAGCATCTGCGAGCGCACTTGCGCCATGAAGAACTTTCTCTCGTGCTTCTGAGCGAAAGAGGACGTGTTTGTGAGCCATAACAAGCATTCCTTTCCAAGTAATTACAGCACTGATAACTGCAATGCACATGCCTGCTTTAGTTTGCCTATCGTCCTTTAATACCGACGCTTAAATTCGCTTGTGGCCTGCTTTATAGCGGGTTTTACCCCAAAACCTGGGGGAAACTTCCACACAGAAAAAGCTCTGTTTCCCAACATCATTGGCTTTTATTGCGACTCCCTGAGGGCACGTTCGTTGCCTCCGTCATGGAACATACACCTAGTTAGTTAGAGATCCGCCCTGAGCTGACGTTTGTAAGCCGACTGAGCCGTATTGCGGTAAGTAGAGTCGATTCTGTGTGAAACCGGGGTTCAAAATCGCAGTGTGCGAATAAGAAAGAGGACCGCCATGAAACGAAAGAGCGACAGCGAGATCAAGCGACAGGTATTGCGCGAACTGAAATGGGATTCCCGCATTGCCTGGTCTGAAATTGGAGTGGAAGTGTTTGAGGGAGTAGTGACGTTGACTGGCGCAGTTAACAGCTACGCGAAAAAAAATGCAGCTCAGGAAGCTGCGCACCGGATAGATGGGGTGTTGGATGTTGCTAATGACATTGAAGTTAGACCAGGTGAATTTACAAGGACCGACTCTGACATCGCCTTAGCGGTCCGTCATGTATTGCAATGGGATGCCCTTGTTCCTGACGAACAAATTCAGTCTACTGTTTCGGACGGTTGGGTGACGCTCGAGGGAGAAGTAGATCTGTGGCGTGAACGGCAGGATGCAGAAACTTCGGTGCTCCGGTTAGAAGGGGTAGTGGGCGTTACCAACAAAATTACTATCGCGCCCAAAACGGTCGACGTGGAGGGATTGCGTGAAGAGATTGAGTGCGCACTCGAGCGTCGAGCAGATCGTGAGGCCGACCGATTGCGAATCGAGGTCCACGATGGCGCAGTCGAACTGTTCGGTCGTGTTCATTCGTGGCAGGAGAAGCGAGCAGTTCTGGGTTCAATCAGTCATGCGCCGGGAGTGTTGGTAGTAAAGGATCATCTGCGAGTAGATCCGTACTTTTAATCATTCGGCAGACGACGAGAACCACAGAATTATTCCTCTACGCCTGGCTCTTCTTGGATTTGCTCGTGGGTGCGGGAGGTTAGAACAATGAACTTCAGAAACTTTGGAACCTACCGAGCGAGACTCGCTTTTGTTTTTACGTTGGCCGTTCTGAGTTTAGGCGCATGTCAATACAGTGTTCCGATTACCGAGCGTCCAACGCGCAATGTCGAAATGAAGCTAATCGGAAATTGGGTCTCTGCGAATCGAAGGGAAACGATCAAGATTCGCACGTTGAGTCAGTCGACTTACATAGTTTCGTACGACAATGTTTTGTTTCAGGCCTTTCATTCCGATCTCTCTGGGATTCCTTTTCTCACCGTTCAAGAGCTGGAGACACGCGACCGGAGTTACACGTATCTAACGTATCGGCTGTCGGAAGACGGCACAAAGCTCTATTTGCGACTGGTAAATGATGAGGTGGTTCCGAGAGAGACAAAGGACGTGATCACGATTCAGCAGTTATTGAAGAGGAACTTGCAAAATCCTGCACTCTTGTGCAACGAGGATGAGTTCACAAAAGTTAGGTGAAGTAACCCATCGTTTCACCGGTTCCTCTACTGAGAGCGCGGTAGCGTCAACAAGAAATTTTCATAGACAGCGAAGGAGAAATTATGAGCAAAGATAAAGAAGGAAAGAAAGAAGCGAAGGAACTGCAGAAACGCAACGGTGAGTCTCAGGAAGCAGTGACACCATTCGGTTTCATGCGTCGCTTCACGGAGGACATGGAGAAGCTCTTCAAGGATTTCCAGGGCTTTCGAATCCCGAGCTTCTTCGGAAAGGAATTCTCTCCGTTCCTCAAGGAGTTCGAAGACGTCGACTGGATACCCAAAGTAGAGATTGTCAGACACAACGGTGACTTCACCGTACGTGCCGAGCTACCCGGGTTGACGAAAGACGATGTTAAAGTCGAACTAACTGACAACGCGCTTACCCTATCGGGAGAACGCAAAGAGGAAAAGGAGGAGAAGCGCGAAGGGTACTATCGCACTGAGCGTAGCTACGGTAGCTTCTACCGACTCGTCCCGCTTCCTGAGGGCGCAAATATCGATAAAACTACCGCCACATTCAACAACGGTCTGCTGGAAGTCAAGCTACAGGTCCCTAAGTCGGAACCGCGCATTCACCAGGTTGAAATCAAAGAGGGCCACGAAACCGGGAAGGCGAAAGCTGCTGCCGGGTAATAATGCTGGGAGTGGTTCTACCAGTTGTCTTATGGTCCACGTGCTCGGTTTGTCCTATCGACCGAGGCACGTGGACCTTCTTACCGATGGCCGAATTTGCCAGCCCGAAATTGATGGCGTGATTGTCGTTTAAGTTAGCGTTTCTCGCCGAAATAAAATCTCCATCTGTGCGGAAGAGTACGCAATTCCCTCAGTCTTTCCACAATCCCTCACAGCTTAATAGTCCAAAAACGCGAAGTTGAACAGTGGCACGGCCAATGCTGCCCAATAAGAGTGGCTTGCTCCGTTAATGAGCTCGGAGACTGCTATGAGTATTATGAACCTGCGGAAGGAGCTACATCTCGATCGTTCGGGCGAGATCTCACTCATCCTGGCGCGACACGGTCTTGATTATTTAGCCGGTTCTATCGGCTTGGAGAGGTTTACCGCGGCGAACAAGCTCTCGGCACACGCTAGTCACAACGCCGGACTAACTCAACCACAACACTTACGCATGGCTCTGGAAGAGCTTGGCACAACCTTCATCAAGTTGGGCCAAATCATTTCTACTCGCGCCGATCTCCTGTCGCCCGAGTATCTCGTGGAGCTGAGCAAACTACAGGATGCGGCGCCTCCAGTCCCTTTTAGCGAAGTCCAGCAGGCGGTTGTGAAGGAACTCGGTCGACCAATAGAGAGCGTATTCGCTTTCTTTGATCCAGAGCCTCTGGCAGCGGCATCCATTGGACAGGCGCACTCGGCGATCCTGCTGGACGGGACTGAAGTAGTGGTAAAGGTGCGCCGGCCCGGTGTCGTGGAACAGGTAGAAGAAGACCTGGAGATCTTAAAGCGTCTCGCAGCTACGGCCACCCGTCATTGGGAATTTGCGAGCCGCTACGATCTCGTCGGGCTGGCCCAGGAGTTTTCCGACACGCTCAGATTAGAACTCGATTACATTCGGGAAGGTCAAAGCGCGGAGTCCTTTGCTACCAATTTTGCCGGCGACTCAAAGATACACATCCCTCGCATATTCTGGGACACGACGACCAGCAAAGTTCTAACAATGGAGCGAATTCGCGGCATTAAGATCAATGACCGCGAGGCTCTGGACAAACAGGGAATTGATCGTCCTGCCCTAGCCGAATATGCGACCAACGTCGTGCTAAAGATGGTTTGCGATGATGGCTTCTTCCACGCTGATCCTCATCCGGGAAATTTCTTCATTGAAGCGGACGGACGAATAGGACTCATCGACTTCGGGATGATCGGCAAAGTTGATGAGCCAACTCAGCAACTGCTGGCAGATCTTCTGGTAAACATCAGCAAAGAGAATGCTGACCGCCTCGTGGACGTGTTCCTTGAGCTGGGTGTAACTCGCGGACGGGTGAATCGTGAGTTGCTACGACGAGATGTAGACCATCTATTGACGGTGTATTGGGGGCGACAATTAAAAGACGTCAAGATTACCGCATTGCTAAATGATGTTTTCACAATAATGCGGAATCACCGATTACATCTGCCGCCCAATCTAGCCCTATTGTTAAAGACAGTTATCATGATCGAAGGATTGGGGACGAATCTTGATCCTGATTTTCAACTTGCGAGAGTTCTTGTCCCGTATAGCCAGCGTCTGGTCCTTCAGCGATATTCACCCGCATTTTGGATTCCGCGATTCGGTAGCGCCAGCATTGATCTGGCACGCTTGGGAGTGGAATTGCCTCAACAGTTACGCCGAATGTTGGGATCAATAGAGCACGGAAACTTACAAATAGGCACGCGCCCGGAAGGCTTCGATCCACTCATAGATAGGTTTGAACGAATCTCCAACCGAATAGTATTAGGGGTCATCGCAGCTGCTTTCATTAACGGTCTTGCAGTGCTGCTCTCGGTCTATCGTCCGCCCTCGTGGGAGCGATGGGCATGGATATTTTTTGCGTTTGGTTTTCTATGCGCGCTGGCGCTGGGTATCTATCTAGCTTGGACCATCGTGCGAATTAAACGCGCCTGATAGTGAGGCAGGATGGAATTTCTGTCATGACGAGGTACCTACAGCAAAGGAGAAGCAACTTTCGAATCTCATATTCAACATCGTCATTATAAGAAAGGAGCAATCATGCGAAAACGATACCGAACGTTAGTGTCGATCGAATTCGCGTTTGTCGCGGCAATCATTGCGTCATTTAGCGTAGTGGTCATCGCTGGATTCTTGTTTGGTTTTCAGCTGGATCACTGGACTGAATGGCAAGGCATCTTAGTAGGATCGATTGCCACGATTGCTGGAGTCATTGGCGCGGGTTTAGGTTTACGTATGTCGTTCGCACAAAGGATGAGACTGAGGCATCACTCACATCACGGGTTGCATTAAGGCGTGTGCGCGCAATAATGACATTCTCTGAACTCGAAAAACGCGGCGACGAAAGCCATCAATAAAACCAGGCGAACATCGTTTCCGTTGAGCGTGCGCTGGTGGCAGACTGACACATTTCTGTGGTTCACGAAAGGCAAACGCCGATATGTGGACGTATGCGTTATTGAGCGTATTCTTTGTCAGCATTGTTTCGCTGGTGGGTTGGGTCTCATGTACCTGTTAACGTTCAGTCGGTAGAGTCATGCAAGCACCGCTTCAGGAAGAAACGTTCTGTCAGAGACTTACAGCAGCGGCCAGCATTCGCCCTGACAAAGTGGCAATGACGTTGATCGATGGAAGAATGCCTGAGACGGTCACCTTCGGATCAATGCTCGCCCAAATTCGTAGCATTGCTTATCGGTTGACGCGGGAGCACATCGCTTTCGGTGATCGAGTTGCGATTATCGGTGAGAACCACCCAAATTGGGCAATAGCTTACCAGGGCATTCTCTATCGCGGGGCTGTAGCTACGCCAATGGATCCGGCAGCTACTATTCAAACGTTGGCATCGTTTCTTCGCGGCTCGGAAGCAAAACTCGCTTTTGTTTCGCCAGCCTCTCTACCGAAGTTTCGCGCGGCGTGTGAACAGCTTGGCCGCAACATACCTCGGGTGTCCTTACTACCCGAAACGCCACGAGATGGCCCAGATTTCGAAGACTGGTCGCATACACCCACGCCGGTAGAATTTATTAATACACCTCCTCCTGCTAAGTCCGACGATCTGGCACTACTCATGTACACGTCGGGCACAACGGGAATACCAAAGGGCGTACCGCTTACCCACGGAAACATCTATGCGGAAAGCGACAAGATCCAAGAGGTGCTCCACATCAGCGATCGGGAGGTGGTCCTGGGTCTGTTGCCTCTCTTTCATGGCTATTCGCAAATTGTGAATCTATGGTTATCGCCGATTATTGGTGCACAGGTGGTTTATCTGGCGGAGTTGAGCCCGGGGATGATCGAACGCGGATTGAAAGAAGGCCATGCTACGGCGCTAGTGGGCGTACCGCGTCTCTGGTACTTATTCCACAAAAAGATATTTGACGGAGTGAAAGCGAAGCCGCGGCTGATACGAAGCCTGTTCCGCGCATTGCTGGCGATGAATGGGTTGCTCCGCGATTTTCTCAATGTTAACGCTGGCCGATTTTTCTTTCCTGCCGTACATGAGGCGTTTGGTGGGAAGTTACGTTTGGCCGTTTCGGGCGGTGCCAGCTTCGATGCAGGCGTAGCGTTGGATTTTCACCGTTTGGGTTTCACCATCCTGCAGGGATACGGTCTGACTGAAACGAGCGGCGCAGCCACCGTTACTCGTTTTGAAGATAACAAAGTCGGATCCGTAGGAACTCCGCTGAAAGGCGTCGAAGTGAAGATCGATCAAGCAAATGAAGAAGGTATCGGCGAAGTCTTAATTCGTGGTCCAGTCGTGATGTCCGGTTATTACAACAACCCTGACGCCAATCGTGAGTCGTTTACTCAAGATGGATGGTTTCGCTCTGGTGATTTGGGTCGCTTCGACAACCAGGGACATCTTTATATCGTTGGCCGCAAAAAAGACATCATCAAATTGCCCTCCGGAAAAAATGTCTTTCCGGAGGATGTTGAAGCTCACTACGAGCGCTCGCCTTTTGTCAGCGAGGTTTGTGTTCTCGGTCTCAGAGATGAGGCAAGTCAGTTCAAAGGGGCTGAAAAGCTCTGTGGTGTTGTTGTTCCCAATTTTGATTACCTCAAAGCTCGGAATATTGCGAATTCGCGTGAGTGGGTGATTTGGGAGTTGGAAAATCTCGGACGCGAACTGCCCGAGTATCAACGCGTGCACGATTTTGTTTTGCGCGTTGAGCCATTACCTCGCACTTCAACACGCAAGGTGCGCCGCTTCGAGTTAAAGGACCAGCTGGAAAACCTGCGCAAACGAGAAGGTCCGGCTGCGGCTAACAAGATGGCGTTCACTCCGGCCGACCAAGCACGGATGGATTCTCCAGCCGGACGTGCAATAGTCGCCGCAATCAAACAACACAAACCGGACATCGAGTTGATTCATCCGGGCATGAACCTGGAGATTGATTTAGGTCTCGATTCACTCGCGCGGGCGGAATGCGTTGCGAGCACTGAACAAACACTCAAAATTGAGCTGAAACCGGAAGAGCTGGCCGCCGTGCAA
>JBKPMX010000178.1:0-18194 GCA_046765655.1 Acidobacteriota bacterium | reverse complement strand
TCACGTCACCGCTTGGCGCCGACTTTAAGTAGTAGGTGATTGCAGTGCCAGGCGCAGGGTTCGCGCCTCTGAAATACTTCGAACCACCAACGTATCTGCCCAGCCGTGCGTCATTGAGCCAGATCGTTCCAGGTCGAACGTCGAACAGATGCGCTTCGGAATCGGTAACCTTGGTCGACAACTGTTGGAGCGGAGTGATGTCGTCAATGATGTAAATACCGCGGCCGTGGGTTCCTGCGATCAAATCTCCGTCGCGAGGATGGACGAGGATGTCATCGATGCGCACCATAGGCATGCCTGACATCATCGGTTTCCACTGAGCGCCGCCGTTAAGCGACACGAACAACCCATACTCAGTGCCGGCGAAGAGGAGATCCTTGTTCTTCGCATCTTCGCGTACAACGTTAACAGTTCCCCAGGGCGGCAAATTGTTGACGATGTTGGTCCAGGTGGCACCGTAATCGTGTGTGACGAACAAGTATGGCTTCAGATCGTCAAGCCGGTGACCGTCGACTGCGAGATAACAGGTTCCGGCATCAAAGTGCGATGGCTCGACGCGCGAGATGTGATAGGTCTCACCAACTCCCGGCACGTTCTTAGAGACGTTGGTCCACGTGGCACCACCATCTTTGCTGACTTGAACGTTTCCGTCATCGGTTCCGACCCACAGAATGCCGGGTAGCTTCGGTGATTCGGCGACCGTTGTGATGTAACCGTAGCCGGTGTAGCCATCATGTTTGGAAGCCATTGGGTCTTTTCCGGGGACGCCCATGATCGGCAACGTGTTGCGATCGATCTGCTTAGTTAGATCGATCGTCGCAGTCCACGTGTCACCACGATCCAACGACTTGAACAGACGGTTTCCGCCTGCGTAGATAAGGCGAGGGTTATGTGGCGAAATAACCAGGGGCGTGTTCCAGTAGAAGCGGTACACCTCACCCGCCGGCGGAGTTGGAACAACATTCGAAGGTTGATTGCCACCTCCGAAACCACCGAAGCCCTGCGCCGCTGCAAACGCCGCGAGTTGTGCTGCAGGATCAGGGCTGGCTTCAGGCGAAGCGGCTGGAGACGCTCCCGGTGAAGGAGCCGCAGCAGCAGCACCACCGCCGCCACCACGTCCACCGCCGCCGCCACCTCTGCGTTGCGGCACGCCACGCGGGCGAATACTTACGCTTCTACCGGTTCGCAGATCCAGACGTTGCATTGCGCCGCCCTGCGATTCAGCGTAGACAGTGTTGTAATCCGTTGGATCGGCTTGCGCATAAAAGCCATCGCCGCCACCCACGCGATACCAATCAGAATTGGTGATTCCTAAATTGCTGCGTGTTTGGCTAGGACCACCCCACGATCCGTTGTCTTGCAAGCCGCCGTAAACGTAGTACGGCTTTCGCATATCAACCGCAATTGCATAAAACTGTGCCGCAGGGATCGTGTTGACGTATTCCCAAGTCGCACCCTGATCGTAAGTGACATCAAGCCCACCATCGTTTCCGATCATGATTTGATCAGGATTGTTAGGATTGATCCAAATGGCGTGATGATCGCTGTGTGCGATACCGGGTTGCAGAGATTTGAATGTCTTGCCACCATCGGTTGACTTACTGAAGTTCAACCCGCCGACATACACGTTATCCGGATTCTTCGGATCGACTCGAATCTGGCTGTAGTACATCGGCCGATTGTTTTCGTTGCTGACGATATGCCACGTGCGTCCTTTGTCGTCTGAACGCCAAACACCTGGCTTCTTCGGATCGGGTGGCGCCGGAGTTGGCGAGCCAGCCGGCCTCGCTCCTGGACTAGGCGAAGGTGACGCGGATGCCGAAGGGCTCGGGCTCGGAGCAGGACCGCCGGGTGTTGGTTCTTCGCCGCCCGTCCCTACGCTGGCACCGACTTCCATCTGCGCGTAAATGATGTTTGGGTTGGATCGCGAAACGTCCAGGCCGATGCGACCGAGTAAGCCTTCGGGCAAACCGCCGCCTTCGAGCTTCTTCCAGGTCCTGCCGGCATCAACTGTTTTCCAAATGCCGCTTCCCGGCCCGCCACCATTAAAACCAAACGACGTGCGACGCCGCTGATATGACGCAGCATACAAAGTTTTCGAATCGCCCGGATCGATTACAAGATCGGTGAACCCGGTGTCTTCGTCAATGAACTTGACGTTCGTCCACGTCGCGCCACCATCGGTGGTTTTGTAAATACCGCGCTCTTTGTTCGGTCCAAACAAGTGACCGAGAACGGCGACATAAACGGTATTCGCATCCTTCGGATCGATAACGATCCGGGCGATCGTCTGCGAATCTTCCAGGCCCATCTTCTTGAAAGTCTTGCCTGCATCAACAGACTTATAGATTCCATCACCAAAGCTGGAACTCTGCCGGTTGTTCGCTTCACCAGTTCCGACCCAAACCACGTTTGGATCCGATGGTGCGATGGCAATGTCACCAATCGAATGCGTCGAATACGTATCGAAGATCGAGTTGAACGTGGTTCCGTTGTTAGTCGATTTCCAAACGCCACCCGTAGCGAACCCAACGTAGATAATGTAGGGATTCGACTCCACGGCGACGATGTCATCAATTCGTCCGCCCATACTCGCAGGTCCGATGGAACGCCATACGAATCGCTTCAACATGGGATCACTCGACCAGTTGATCGGCGTCGGAGTCGGGCTTGGACTTGGACTTGGCGTTTGCGGCGCCGCAGCGGGGGCTGGAGTTTGAGAAGGAGTTTGGTTCTGTGAATAGACAGTGACGGTGGCGAACGCAACCGCACAGATGATCACGAAGAGCAGCCCGAGATCATAAACCGAGCGCAACCTGTCTTTCATGCGAGAGGTTCCTTTCAACCGAACATGTTTTGGTAAAACTTAGTGGGACGATTAACCCTGGAAAGGCATTAGAACGGTGTTACGCAACGCAGCGAATTGTTTCGCTTGAGTTGCGGACTATAAATAACTAGAGCAATGAATGCAACATCCGTTTGTGACTTACTGCGAAGTAAACTTTGGTGGCGGAAACACCTCCAGATTACTAAGCCAGCCACGATATATTTCGCGCGTTGCTATCAACCATTGTCTAAAGGTCATCAACGGCTTCGGCCGCGTCGTAACGACAATTTCAAGTTCACGAACCAAGCGAGTCGTCAGCCCGAATGGCCCGTCCGCCCCATCTACCGGTGATGAACACTGAGAAGAAACGACTGACCTGAGCTGTCGATCGCCCGGAGTACGCACGTAGCGCAGTTGCAGCAATTGTTCCCTCATGCGTTGCGAGGCGATTCCATCATCCGGTTGCGCAAGCTGCTCGTCCATGATCTTCAGCACGCCCTTGACCCAGGCTTTACGTCTAAAAACGATCTTTTCATACATGCATGCCGGAGCGAGATCTCCTTCAAACGTGCCGTCGGTGAATATCGCACTCGAGACGACTATCGAATTGGCAGGTGCAGAACCGGGTACGTACGATGAACCATTTCCCTCTGGAACGGTGGCGGGAAGATATTCCTCAAACATTCCATTCGATTCAATCAACGCGCCGCCGGCTTCGCCTTGGAAGAACGCGGATGGGCCAGGCGAACCGTTTGTGTAAAGGTTGACCATGAGTGCTACGACATTCTTGGCCGAAAAATTGCGAAACGTCGCTCGATAAGCAGGAAGCGGAGCACCCTCGGGGCTAATCTGGAGGACCTGAATCGACGCGGTTCGATTCTCCAAGTTAGGCGCGGGCGGCGGATGAGCTTGGGGAGACACCAACTTTATCTTGAATGGTTCAATGCCATAGCCCTCAAGTTGATTGATCGTTTTCGCCTGATCGATTCCTGAATGATACGACGTTACTAATTCCTCATGAGCCATTTGAGGACCACGGAGCAAGGTCACTCGAACGTCAGCGGTCTCACCGTTCCAGTGCGAGGTTATGCGGACAGCGTTGATTTTCTTTGATGCTTCAGGTGCTGGCGCCCCTGGCAGAGTTACGAAACGGGTGAACCACATCCAATGCGGTTCTACATCTGCCCCTTCGATCGACAGGTACGAAGGCGGAAGCGTTGAGTTGTATTGAATCTCCAGCGCAAGAGGCAACGTTAGCTGTTTGCCTGGTTGAGTCGGATTAGGTTTGAGTGTGGGAGGATCCTGACCGAACAGAGTTGAGGCATACACCACAACCGCACACGCTAACAGCAAGCAACGCGTCGCCATCTTTGTTTGTAAGGAGTTGTGAACTAGCCTTGCCAGACACCAGTCTTGGTGCTTTCAGCCAACCGCTTGGCTTCCGGAAGCGCTTCTAATGCGCGAATGATTTGCGCGTCGCCATCAAGAAGAACGCGTGCGCCTGCGTCATTAGAAAATGCGGCGGTCACGATCTCCTGGCGTAGCCGGAGCTTCGCGAATTCCAGCTCCTCCTCCATCTGCGCTGTACTAACTTGGAAATCAGGATGAGCGCGGAGAAACTCGCGGAATGCCTCAACGACGCGATCGCTTATAGGAACATCAGTCGCCCGCGGGTTCTTGCCGTACTGAACCCTTTCCACGCGATACGACTCCAGTGTCGCTACTTGTCCTGCCGCAAGTTGGCGAGTGAAGTGAAATGCGGCTTCCGCGATACGCAGACGCGCTGGTGTGTTTGCTGGTTCGCGCACTTCAATGTCCGGGGTGATTCCACCGCCCCCGTAGAAGACTCGCCCGGCGGCCGTAGTCACTGCCGGACCAGTGTTTGGATGGGGCGTGGGCGACGCGAGCGCAAGAGGTGATTCGAGATTGTGATGATCGGGCGACGCAGAAGGCTGAGGTTGATTTTCGGCGCTGTCATGTCTCGTGTAGTAGTCGTATAACGATCCACTCGAATAGTCTCGTTGCAGCGACCGACCATACGGAGTGTAGTAGCGAGCAGTTGTCAGCGTTAGACCCGTATTGAACGGCAACTGAAAAATACGCTGCACGAGTCCTTTGCCGAAACTCGTTTCACCAACGATTAGTCCACGCCCGTGATCCTGAATCGCACCAGCCACAATTTCTGATGCTGACGCAGTGTTTCGATTGATTAGTACAACGAGCGGTACGGTCGCCGGCTCGGCGCCGTTGGACTTGTAGACGATCGGTTCACTGTATTCGGTTCGGCCCTTGACTGAAACTACGACCAGCCCGCGCGGTAGAAACTCACTCGCGACGTCAATCGCTTGATCCAGAAGACCGCCAGGATTGCCTCGCAAGTCAAGAATTAACTGGCGCATTCCCTGCGAACTCAGTTTCTTCATCGCTTCGCGCAGCTCATCGTCACTCGATCGTTGGAAGCCACCGGTCAAGCCTATATAGCCGGTTCCGGGTCGAATGATGTAGGCATTCCGGATCGTTGGCAGCGGAACCGCATCCCGGATGATTGTGAAGTTCATCGGCTGCTCTGCGCCAGGACGTTCTACTTTGATTGTTACGGGTTCACCCTTACCGCCACGAACATTCTTCGACACTTGCTCGCTGGACCAATCACGCGCGTCTTTTCCGTCGATTTCAAGAATTCGATCGCCATAACGCAGACCAAGTTTAGCTGCGGGCGTGCCTTCAACTGACGACTGTACGTAGACGCCATCACGGTGCTGCACAATGGTGACGCCAATCCCATAGAAGCGGGAATCCTGATCCTCTTTTAATTTTCTAAATTCCGCGTAGGAGAAATATGACGAGTGTGGATCCAACGTCTGCAGCATCCCCTGGATCGCAGCCTGGGTAGCTTTCTCGTAGTCGATGTCACCGCTGTAATTTGATGTGATGGTGCCTACCGCTTCGTTGTAGTCTTTCTCGATCTCATCTGCCTGATGATAGGCGTTCGCAGTGCCCGCTGAGGTCAGGCGGCTGAAGCGGCGCGTACTGCCAACTGTTCCCCCGAAAACAGCTGCGGCTAGAACGACACCGAGCGCGGTTATCGTGAATTTCCTGCTGATTCCTCCCTCGTAATCTGAGGTGGGGCTTTCCAATTGGCGCGCAACTTCCATGGCCAAAATATAACACAGCGGCTGCGTGGCTTCTAAAGTCCCATCCGCGAATTAGATCGCTAAACCGCGTCGGTTCTCATGTCTATGCTATATTTCGCGAACCGATGTCGTCACTGTCCATCGTCATTCCCGCTTACAACGAAGCAGTACGGCTTGCCACGTCACTGCCAATGGTGGTCGATTATCTAAGTAAGGATTGGCCTGAATCAGAACTGATCGTCGTCGATGATGGGTCGACAGATGAAACAGCTAGGGTCGCTCATGACATCCTGGATAACAATGGTTCGGTTCGAACGTCGGTCATTAGTTACAAGTCAAATCTCGGCAAAGGTCGCGCGGTGAGGCTTGGCCTTCAGGCAGCGCGTGGCGATATCGCGTTGTTTTCTGATGCCGATCTCTCCACGCCGATTACGGAAGCGCCCAAGTTGACTGAACCGATCGCGCGAGGCGATGTCGATGTAGCGTTTGGGTCTAGAGCGCTTGATCGTTCGCTCATCGGCGTCCATCAACCATGGCGTCGTGAACAGGGTGGTCGTATTTTCAATTTTGTAGTGCGCCTGTCAACGGGCCTTCCCTTCTGGGACACGCAGTGCGGGTTCAAGGCATTCCGGATGAAGGTATGCCGTCCAATTGTTGAAGCGGCAACGGTGGATAGATTTGGTTTCGATGTGGAGTTGCTGTATGTGGCCTATCGTGCTGGTCTGAGATTAAAAGAGATACCAGTACGTTGGAACCACGACGCCGACAGCAAACTCAGCGTTGTGAGTGATAGTTTGAAAGCAATCAACGAGGTTGTGTCAATCAGGCAACAGGCGCGACGCGGCGTTTACGACAGTGCGATCAAGGCGGTTCACGAAAGAAGTAGTGAATCGTGAATATTGAATCGTGAATTGGAAGCAAGCGCCAGCATTTGATTTCCCATTCACGATTTACGATTCCCTATTCACGATTTACTATTTACGATCATGACTGCTCGTCTCAACGTCAATATCGATCACGTCGCAACGGTGCGACAAGCACGCCGCGCCCCTGAACCGAGCGTGATTGCCGCGGCTGTTGCATGCGAAAAGGCCGGCGCTGATGGAATCACGGTCCACCTTCGTGGCGATCGGCGGCACATTCAGGATCTCGACGTACGCTTGCTCAGACAGTGCATAACGACTTACCTGAACCTCGAGATGGCTGCCACTGAAGAGATGCTGAAGATCGCTCTCGATGCAAAACCTGATGCTGTTAGTTTGGTTGCAGAGAAACCGGAAGAGATCACCACGGAAGGTGGCCTTGATGTGCGCGCCAACATCGCCATCGTTCGTGCAACAGTCGGACGGCTTCGTCAGAGTGGCGTTCTTGCTAGCCTTTTCATTGATCCCGATCCAACACAGATCGAAGCAGCGCATGAAGTCGGTGCGCAGCAAGTTGAGTTGTGCACGGCTGCCTATGCTGACGCGACACTCGGCGCCACCGGAATACATGGTGAAGGAGCAGCGCGTGCAGCGCAGGAATTAAGAAGACTGCGGGAAGGTGCTGTGCTCGCCACTCAATACGGATTGCACGTTGCCGCTGGACATGGACTCAGCTACAGAAACGTCTCAGCGGTCGCCGAGATTCCCGAAATCACCGAATTCAATATCGGTCACAACATCATCGCGCGTGCCGTGTTTGTGGGATTGGAAGACGCCGTGCGTGAGATGAAAGCGGCGATACGAGCGGGAAGCTAAGCGACACAAGAAGAAGAGAAACGGAGACGGGGAGACGGGGGTGATCATCGCCCCTCTCCCCGTCTCTTTGTCTCCCCGTCTCTGTCGTTAACGACCCGCGAGTTGCAAACGTACCAACGAGCGATCTAATTTCGTTTTAGCCAACTCGAAGTCTTCGACACTTCCGCTCCAGGCACCCAACTGCTTCTCCCATTTTTCGCGCGAAAGTTTCGCCCTCGCCGCGTCGATCTCCTCCGGACGCTCAGCGATTTGCGCAAGCACTGATACGAGATCGTCACGAACCTCTACGAACCCGCCGGAGACGTGAAGCTGAAAACTTTTTCCGCTCTGCACGTAAGTGAGCACTCCAGTTTGTAGCTGCGAAATCAAAGGAGTGTGACCAGGAAGAATACCGAGCTCACCACCGAGGCCGGGAACTGTAACCATGTCGACGGGCTCATTCAGCACACGTCGCTCAGGCGTAACAACTTCGAGTTGAATCTTGTCTGCCATGTTTTGTTAGAGGGTGGGAGAAACGGGGACGAGGAGACAGGGGTGATAAGAATTATCCGCTTCTCCCCGTCCCCCTGTCTCACCTCTTCCCATTACTGCATCGACTTCGCCTTCTCAACGACTTCTTCGATCGGGCCCGCCATGAAGAATGCCTGTTCCGGAATATCGTCGTGTTTGCCGTCGACGATCTCGCGGAAGCCCTTCACGGTGTCTTCCAACTTCACGTACTTGCCTTGCAGACCTGTGAACTGCTCGGCGACGTGGAAGGGTTGCGAGAAGAACCTCTGAATCTTCCGCGCTCGCGAAACGATCAGTTTGTCTTCGTCTGAAAGTTCGTCCAATCCGAGAATGGCAATGATGTCTTGCAGATCCTTGTAGCGCTGCAACACCCGTTTCACATCCTGCGCCGTGTTGTAGTGCTCCTCACCCACAATGCGCGGGTCGAGAATGCGAGACGATGATGCGAGCGGATCGACAGCGGGATAAATGCCTAGTTCCACAATCTGTCGTGACAGTGCCGTGACTGCGTCGAGGTGCGCGAATGTCGTTGCCGGCGCGGGATCGGTGTAGTCGTCAGCCGGCACGTACACGGCCTGGATCGATGTGATTGAGCCGGTCTTAGTTGAAGTGATGCGCTCCTGCATTTCGCCCATCTCCGTCGCAAGGTTAGGTTGATATCCCACGGCGGAAGGCATTCGGCCAAGCAGTGCTGATACTTCAGAGCCCGCCTGCGTGAAGCGGAAGATGTTGTCGATGAACAAGAGCACGTCGAGGCCTTGATCACGAAAATACTCAGCGACAGTTAGACCAGACAGAGCAACTCGCAGCCGCGCGCCTGGCGGCTCAGTCATCTGTCCGTAAATCAACGCCACCTTCGATTTTCCGATGGTGCTCATGTCGACCTTCGTCAGGTCGAACTGCCCCGTCTCGCGAAGGTGTTTATTAAAGGTGTCGCCAAACTGAATAACTTCAGACTCGACCATTTCGCGAAGCAGGTCGTTTCCTTCGCGCGTTCGCTCACCGACGCCGGCGAAAACCGAGAAACCGGAGCGCGCCTTCGCGATGTTGTTGATCAACTCCATCACGATGACTGTCTTGCCCACTCCCGCGCCGCCAAACAAACCGATCTTTCCTCCGCGCAGGAATGGTTGGATCAAGTCGATAACCTTGATGCCCGTTTCGAACATCTGTAGTTCAGTCGACTGTTCTTCAAACGACGGCGCATGTCGATGGATCGGATAGCGTTGCTTGTGTGTGACAGCACCGAGTGTGTCGACCGGATCACCGATGACGTTGAGCACACGACCGAGTGTTCCTTCTCCGACCGGCATCGTGATTGGACCACCAGTATCAATGGCTTTCATCCCACGCACCATGCCGTCGGTAGGAAGCATCGAGACTGCACGCACGCGTCCTTCACCGAGGTGTTGCTGCACTTCAGCGATAACTTCGATGGGATCTGGTACTTCGAAACCATCAGAGACGACGCGCAATGCCTGATAGATTGGAGGCAGATATTTTCCCTCAAACTCGACGTCGAGAACCGGTCCAATTATCTGAACCACTTTGCCGACATGTTGTCCGTCGGTACTAGGCGTAGACATACTCTCGTTTAACTCCTCTTCGACCTATTACGGCGAAAAAATTTGGGCAGGTTTAAAAGCGAGACAAGATATCACACGCCTTTATTTCGCACAAAAGGACATTGCACAGTACATGAAGCGCGGATATCTCCGACACTGGATTTGCATGAGAAGTCACATTTAGGTCGAGTAGTGTGTTTGAGTTCGTGGATCGTCCTGGTTCCTACTCTCTACAAAAGGAGCGATCCACCAAGTCACATAAACTCGACTTTCAAAGCACTACACATCAGGAGTCCCGTTTTCAATGCCCGATCTGCCGGGGGGGAATCTGCGGCTTACTTTTCTTGAAACCCCACTTGTACTAGCTTCGTAGTACAATTCAGAGAAATGAGCCAAATCTTTCCACTAAACCCTGCCCATCCGATGCCGCTCTATGCGCAGCTAACGCGAGCGATCCAGTTTGCGATAACCACAGGCCGGCTTCGAATAGGTGAGCAGCTTCCGACGGTTCGCCAATTGGCTGTGGAGCTTCGCGTTAACGCCAATACGGTCGCGAAGGTTTACGCCGAGCTTGAACGTGAGGGAGTGCTCGAAACACGCAGGGGGGTGGGGACATTTGTTGGCGCCCGCCATTTCGAAGCAAAGAGCCGCCAGGATCAAAAGGAACTATTGCGTGAACTGGCTGAACGTTTCGTTGAGGAAGCTCAGGCGATGGGCTTCTCAGTCGACGACTTGCTGGATCAACTGCAAAGCAGGCGCAAAGGAGATAAGTAAATGGCAGACATGACTAGTTTGATGCAGACTCGAAGCAGTTTACCCACACAGAACACGCCGCGAGTAAACGTGGTGTCGGGCCTTGCGTTCTTATTACCTCTGGCGATCGGCGCGGCGGCTACAGCTCTTACTTTCCAGGTGCCGTTCGTGATTGTTGGCTTGTTGTTGGGACTGTTGTTCGCCCAGGCACCGAAGGTGGCTCGACAATGGGAGCGTGCAGTTGTGTTGAGGTTAGGAAAGTACGTCGGACTGCGTGGTCCGGGGCTGTTCTGGATCGTGCCGTTTGTTGATTCAGTCTCGTCATGGGTGGACCAACGCGTTATCACGACCAGTTTTGCCGCGGAAGAAACATTGACGTCGGATACTGTGCCAGTAAACGTCGACGCCGTATTGTTCTGGATGGTCTACGATCCAGAGAAAGCAGCGCTCGAAGTTCAGAATTATCCGCAGGCCGTTAGCTGGGCAGCGCAAACTGCCTTGCGCGACATCATCGGCAGAACTTCGCTCACTGACCTATTGCGTGGTCGCGAACGAATCGAAGATGAACTTCAGCAACTGATCGATGAGCGATCCAATCCGTGGGGTGTGACGGTTCAGTCGGTTGAAATGCGCGACGTAATAATTCCCGCCGCATTGCAGGATGCGATGTCGCGCGAAGCGCAAGCAGCCCGTGAGAAACAAGCGCGGATTATCCTGGGCCAGGCTGAAGTCGAAATCGCACATTCGTTTGAGAAGGCAGCTCAGTCGTACCAGAACAATCCGACCGCGCTACACCTGAGAGCGATGAACATGTTGTATGAAGGATTGAAGGAGAAAGGCGCGCTGATGTTGGTACCGAGCAGTGCTGTTGAGTCGATGGGAATGGGTGGGCTACTCGGCGCTGCTGCCTTGCGACAGCAAACGCTCACAGGCTCAGATGAAGTGCCTGAATAGAATTCGACGAACGGCGATTGGCGTGAGACGGGGAGAAACGGCGACGGGGAGAGGCGGAGATCACGTAGTCTCCCCCTCTCCCCGTCTCCTGTTCTCCCCGTCTCCATTACCGCTCGGGATCGATGCGAATCTTCATGCGCTGTAAAACCTGAATATCTTCTTCGGTGAGTTCGAGGTTTGTACCATCGGATTCACCTTCTTCGTCATCTGCGTGAGGACGTAGACCAATCTCCAGCCGCAATGTAAGCTCCATTTCATAACCGGCTTCACGTAGCCGTTCAATAGCCTCGGCGACTTTCGTCGAGTTTTCCACCGATTCGTTGATCGCCGTGCCAATCTCGCGAACTATCTCTTTTGCATCGTCGTCGATTTCCAAAGCGGCTAACTGGCCTTTCTCGAGACTATAACCGTGGCTGTGCGTATGGCTAATATGCTACGCGACGCCTCAAGAGGGGTCAACCAGTTTAAGTTCTATCTTCACGTTATGGCCCTGACGTATTAGACTGTCTCTCCAAAAGATGTACAACACAATTGGAATCCTGACTGGAGGCGGTGATGCGCCCGGTTTGAACGCTGTAATTCGCGCTGTGGTGAAGACTGCGACGTGCGAACACGGCATGCGTGTAATCGGCATTGAAGACGGCTTTGAGGGATTGCTGGGCGCAACACAGACCCGAGTCTTATCTCCGGGAGATGTACGTGGCCTGCTTCCACGCGGCGGAACAATTCTCGGGACGCGCAATCGTGGCCACTTCGCAGAAAGAACTAAGGACGGGAAAAAAGTAGCCGTCGAAAAGGTTTACGAGGAGGCGATCAGCAACATGCGCATCCTCGGCATCGATGCGCTGGTGGTCTTAGGTGGCGAAGGCACGCTGGGTATCGCCGCCGAATTCGACAAGCGCGACATTCCGGTTTGTGGTGTTCCGAAAACGATCGACAACGATCTCGCATGCACGGAACTGACTTTCGGCTTTGTCACCGCGCTCGACATCGCCACTGAGGCACTTGATCGATTGCACACCACAGCTGAGTCGCACGACCGGGTGATGATCCTTGAAGTGATGGGCCGCAATGCCGGCTGGATAGCGTTGCATTCGGGAATCGCCGGCGGCGCAGACGTAATCCTTATTCCTGAGATTCCGTTTTCGCTCGACGCCGTTATAGAAAAGATTCGAGCGCGAGATTTAGCGGGTTCTACCTTTAGTATTATTGTCGCCGCCGAAGGCGCCGTAGAAATTGGACACGACTTAATTTATCAAGATAAGGGCGATGCATTGCGTGCGCCGCGACTTGGTGGCATTGGCATGTATCTGCAACACGAGATTGAGGCGAAGACCGAAAGAGAATCGCGTTGCGTCGTGTTGGGCCATTTGCAGCGCGGAGGCCGACCGAACGCGTTCGATCGAATGCTCGCTACTAACTTCGGCTCTTGCGCCGTGAGGGCACTCGCCGACGGAAAGCGCGGCGTGATGGTGGCGTTGCAAGCCGGCGACGTCGTCACTGTACCGTTGTCGGAAGCGATTGCTAACATCAAGACCGTTCCACCCGCCGGACAGTTAGTAAGGACCGCGCGCGACACGGGAATCTCATTTGCCGGTGCCAATGAGGCAGAGTTTCACAAGCGTACGCCAGAGAGTTGAAATCCGAACCAAAGGAAGGGATCTAGCATTGTCAGAGGCGATCAAAGCGAAACTCCAGAACGAACTGGACGAGTTAGAAACAGAACTCCGTATTCACTTGCCGAAAGAGATCAAACGGGCGCTCGAGTTCGGAGACTTACGTGAGAACTCCGAGTATCGCGCCGCGTTGGATCGGCAAAACGTAGTCAAAGCCCGGATAGTCGAACTGCGCCAGCGTATCAGTGAAATCGCTTCGATCGATCCCAAGAAAGTGCCACGCGACAAGGCGTCGTATGGCTCAACATTGATTTTGTACGACGCGGAGAAAGACGAGGAAGTGACTTACAGGTTGGTCACACCAGAAGAGAGTAATCCTGCCGAGGGTCTGATCTCTACGACCTCTCCAGTTGGGAGAAGTTTAATGGGTAAGCAGGAAGGCGACGATATTGTGGTAAGAACTCCGGCAGGTGCTCGCAACTTTGAAATAAGAGAACTGAAGACTCTGCACGACGAGCTCGAAAGCGGCGGATGAGGTCAGCAGCAGGAGCAGCGTACCGGAGCACGCAGGAGCGCACCTAACGACCTGCTCCTGCACGGCGCTCCTGCCGCTGACTTCATCCTTCATCCTTCTAACTGTTTCGGGCATAATCTGGCTGGGAGAAAACCTTAACGAATGTTTGGATCCAGGATCGGGCGGGGTGCTCAGAGAATCATTGATGCGATGGTGCGCTGGCTCGCCCACGGCCACATCAATCCCAACATTTTGACAGTGATAGGGGTCGCCCTCAATGTGGGCTGCGGCGTTCTCTTTGGCCTGGGCTCGTTCTTTAGTGCGGGCATTGCCCTGGTTGTAGCGAATCTTTTTGACATGCTTGACGGCCAGGTGGCGCGTCTTTCCGGACGTGTTACGAGGTTCGGCGGCTTCCTCGACTCTTCCCTGGACCGGCTTTCAGACATGGTGGTGTTTGTCGGATTGATGGTTTTTTATGCCCGAGATACCCCGTGGCATTCCACTCTTAACGTTTTTCTTGCAGGCGCCGGACTAATGGGCTCCGTTATGGTAAGCTACGCAAGCGCCCGAGCCGAAAGCCTTATTCCCAAATGCGATGTAGGGTTTTTGCGCCGGCCGGAACGCGTTGTTCTATTCATAATTGGAGCTCTAAGCACTCATCCCGGATCGAACAATTTCTTCGCCAACCGGATGCCGGCTGTCTTGTGGGTGCTCGCCGTCGGGTCCTATTGGACGTTTGCCCACCGGATGTATCACACGTGGCGCGAACTCAATCGGAAAGACGTAAAAACCGAGAACGTTGAGGACGGTCGTTCGTATTCTCAACCGGTCGAAGGTGAGCGTCGCGCTGAGCAAAGGTTGGTGCATAAGCCGGGTTGATTGTGCTCCCTTGTTTCTAGAGGTGAAAAGTAAGTGACGATTTGTCCTTGTTGTGGCTTCAAGTTTAAGGGAGCTCTCACTGACGGCTGTGCTGCGTGTGGTGCCCGTGCCGTAGGAATCGCCCTTCCCAAACCATCCATTGAGTTACCGTCGTACGGCCGATCATTAGTTCTGGTGGTCGCCGGTTCGCTCACAGTGCTTGTCTTTTTAGTTCAAACCATCATTGCGATGGTCCAGCGGGGTTTCAATCCACTGGGCTTTTGGTCATGGGTGGCTGCTGCGGAAACGGCCTCATGGCGATTGAAGTGGATCTCGATCCCCATGGCTGTGATCATGGTTTGGTTGGGGCGCAGACTTTATCGCTCAATACAAAATCAACCCGATCGGTTTTGCGGCGTCACGTATGCGCGCCGTGGCTTGTTTGCGTCGCTGGCGGTTCCTGCACTCATCGCCCTTTTGATTGGCGTTACCGTCCCCGTGCGGTTGCAAAGAAGAGCCTGGGGATTGCAGGCCGCAGACACAGCGAATTATCTCAGAGTGTCGAGCGCGCTGAACGAGTATCGAATCGCTTACAAGACCCTTCCTGATAAAAGCAGGTGGAAAGAAGATCTCTCGAAGCTACCAGATCCCGATGGGTCGCTTGCAGTTGCACTCCGCGAAATAGACATTGCCGATTATCAACCGCGCGCTGAAGTCGCTGCGATTTCTGCGCCAAAGCGGTCAATGCGCGGCGCAGTTATTCAACGAGTCTCGCTAACTTCTGCCACCGACGATGCCACGCCAGAAGGTTTTGCGTTCATTCACTACGATCTGGTGTTGCCGGGTGAAGACAAGATTTTAGGCACCCCCGACGACTGGGTTGACCGCGACGGTGTTGTCATGCGTGTCGCAGACGTCGCGAAAGGTGGGATCGGAAAGACCGCAGGCAGTCTCAGACCTTAGTTATTTTCAGATCGCACGCTTGCGGTAGCAGGCGCATTCAAGGTTTCTGGTCGTTCGTCCGCTGCAACGGATGACGGCAAAGATAAACCACCCCCTCCTGGATGTCGTTTCTCGATCGCTTTCGCCGCAAAACCGAAGATGAGACAACTCGTATTGCCCGTCTGTCTAAAACGGGACGCATGGCTGACGGCAGAATTCTCGATGCTGTAAGTGATAACGACGGAAGAATTCTCCAGGTCACGTATGCGTATACGCTCGCGGGTGTTCAGTACGAGTCCTCACAAGATCTCAGTTCAGCACAACAAGAGCAATCACATCAGTACGCCCCTGGCCGGCAGATTATCGTCCGTTACGATCCAAAGTCGCCTGCAAACTCGATTGTCGTTTAGGTCTTAGGTCTTGGGCCTTTGATCTTTCGACTCGTGGATGCGACGCGTTAGGAATTTTTTCGTCGATCGGGCAGAATCGATTACAGACCAAAGACCCAAAGCCACAGACAAGACCAAAGGCCAAAGGCCAACACGTTGATGTTCAAAAAAGTCCTCATAGCTAATCGCGGTGAGATCGCGGTGCGTATCATGCGCGCGTGTCGTGAAATGGGAATCTCGCCCGTCGCGATCTTCTCCGAAGTCGACGTCGACAGCTGGCATGTCCGAATGGCCGATGAGGCCGTTTGTGTAGGACCAGCGGCTTCGATCCAGAGCTATCTCAGTATTCCCGCAGTTATCGAAGCAGCAAAAAAGACAAAGAGCGAAGCCATTCATCCAGGCTACGGCTTTCTTGCTGAGAATGCGCAATTCGCGCGCGCAGTTAAAGAAGCAGGACTCATCTTCGTTGGTCCAACTCCAGCAGCGATGGAAGTGATGGGATCCAAGATCACTGCACGTCGCGCCGCGGCAGATGCGGGCGTGCCGATCGTTCCCGGGACTGTCGAAGCATTGACATCCCTGGCCGACGCGAAAAGCACCGCTGAACAGTTCGGTTATCCCGTTATGTTGAAGGCGTCAGCGGGCGGCGGCGGTAAGGGCATGCGCCTCGTCGAATCTCCAACGGACCTCGCATCTTCGTTTGAAACCGCGCAAGCGGAAGCGTCGGCTGCGTTCGGCGACTCGTCCCTGTATTTGGAGAAGGCCGTTGAACGACCGCGTCACATCGAGATCCAAGTCTTCGCTGACACACACGGAAACGTGGTCCACCTTGGTGAACGCGAATGCTCAATTCAACGGCGCCATCAAAAGGTTATCGAAGAATGCCCTTCGCCCATTAACGATCCGAGCCTGCGCCATCGGATGGGAGAAGCGGCAAAGACTTTAGCTCGCGCAGTTCAGTACACGGGCGCGGGAACTGTCGAGTTTCTTCTGTCAGACACCACGCGCGAGTTCTATTTTCTTGAGATGAACACTCGTTTGCAGGTCGAACACCCGGTTACTGAGTTGGTCACAGGTCTCGATCTGGTGCGCGAGCAGTTTCGAGTCGCCAACGGGGAACCGTTGTCGTTCAAACAAGAAGATGTTGAATGGCGCGGACATGCCATCGAGTGTCGTATCTATGCAGAAGATCCGGCCAACAATTTTTTTCCCTCACCCGGTCGCATCAGTTATCTGCGTGAGCCCTCTGGACCAGGAATCAGAGTCGACAGTGGCGTGCAAACACATTCGGAAGTTTCGATTCATTACGATCCGATGGTCGCGAAGCTCGCGATTTGGGGCAGCACACGTTGCGAAGCAATTGACCGCCTGGCCCGCGCTCTCGATGAATATATTGTTACAGGCATTACGACGACGCTTCCCTTCTTTCGCGATGTGGTGAAAGACCCAGAGTTTATCGACGCGAGATTGGATACCGGATTCATTCCGCGGTTCAACGAACGACAAGGTGCTCAGACCAGGTCAACTCCTGTTGTCGAAACGGACCTCGCGATAATCGCTGCCGCACTGCGGTTCCTCCGCGGTCAAGAACGGCGAGTCACGCCTGTAGCGTTCAAGAGTAGCCGCTGGAAACTCGCGGGACGGCATTTGTCGCTCAACGCAAACACTTTTGCCGAGCAATCGCATAAACGATCCAAAAGATGAAACTACGAACTGAGTTGAATGGACAGGAATGTGAGCTGACTCTGGAGCTGCGAGGTTCCACAGTCAAAGCCGACATTTGCGGCCGCAGGTATCAGCTCGAAGTGCATCAATTCGACGAGCAAGCCATGCTCCTTTTTGAGAGCGGCCGCGTGTTTGAATTTCGTATTAATCCGCATCACGCATCGCACAATGTGTTCGATGTGACCGTTAGAGGAAACAATCATCTCGTCACGGTCATCGATCCACGGCGGCTTCGCACAGATGAAGACGCGGATCGGCATCATCACGGTACAGCCGAAATCACGGCTCCGATGCCAGGGAAAGTCGTACGCGTGCTGGTCGAGGCTGGTGAAGAAGTCGAAGCGGGCGCGGGACTCGTGGTTGTGGAAGCAATGAAGATGCAAAACGAAATGAAGTCGCCGCGCGCTGGAGCCGTGGTGTCGATCAAGGTGGCTGCCGGAGATACCGTCGAAGCGGGAACTTTGCTAGCGGTGATTGAATAGGAGACCACGGACTTTGTCGGCGGTCTCTAAGAACTGAGAAACCACGAAGTATGACGACTGACTTAAGAATCTTGTTGTGGGACATTGACGGAACATTGATCCGTTCTGTTCGCACTGGCGGATACAAAGACTATACGATTCCCGTTCTCGAAGAGATCTTCGGCACGTCGGGACAGCTCTCTACTA
>JBKPMX010000177.1:0-11354 GCA_046765655.1 Acidobacteriota bacterium | reverse complement strand
GGTCGCTCGACGCAATTTACATTTCGAGATAGCGGGCCTTCTCAGCAGCGTCAGGTTCTTCAACCCACAGGACCAGTCAAAACATCATGCGACCGGTGGTGGAATCCTTGTTGGTCTCAATTACGAAGCATTTAAGAACTTTCGGTTAATCGCCAATGGCTTCTACAGCAACGGTGGAGGCCGGTACATCTTTGGTTTGGCGCCAAATGTGATTATCAATTCAGACGGCAAACCATCCTTGGTCCATTCCGCCTCAACCGTTAGCGGATTTGAGTATCAAGTCAATGCCAACAATCTTTTCGACGCATACTACGGAGGCGCATACGCCTATCGCAGCAGCGCTATCGATACGAACGGACAGTTCATCGGGTATGGTTATCCCGGCTCGCCGCTGAATCACAATCGTTCCGTGCAGCAGTTCACGTTCGGATACACGCACACCTTCTGGCGCGATCCGAATTATGGCGGGTTGCAATTGATTGGTCAGTATTCGCATTTGGTGCGGCATCCATGGTCAGTGCCATTGGGCCAACCAAGCGACGCAAGAGCGAATTTTATTTACTTATCGTTTAGATATCTTTTGCCAGGCACACCTCCGGCGAAGCCTGAACACTAGTGATTGCACGCGGGCAGCATATGGAACTCAAGTTGAGATGAAACTCTGTGGTCGCGACTGCCGATAGTCTCGCGCAGTACTTAGCAACTCGAGAAATCTAAATGTTCTACTTCAGCGCCTGGTCCAACGAGGAAGAGTCATCCAACAAGATCCATTCGATAATCGAAAGAGGCAGGCTCCCATTTTTCAGCAGCTCATCATGGAATTGGCCCAGGCGAAAGCTCGCACCTTGTTTATCACGGTATTTTCCGAGCAACCGCATGATCTGCCATTTACCAGTAATGTAAGTAATCTTTTGTGTCGGACTCGACGCAGCGCCCGCAGCTTCACCTTCGGCCGCCTCACGATCTAATCCGCCTGCCTCCATGAAGTACTTCACCGCCTGCTCGAAGGTCCAACGCCCTGTGTGCAGGTTTACATCGACACCGATTCGCGCCGCCCGATAACGCGAGGCGCGCAGAACCTGTCCTTGTGAGGGCGAGTTAATCGGATACAAACCCGTGCGCATCAACATCTCTTCGTCATATAGGGCCCAGCCTTCAATAAAGACACCATCCCCATGTTGCCGCCGGATTTCGTTTGGCAGGTGGTTCGCGATTGAGAGTTGCAGGAAGTGGCCGGGAATTCCTTCGTGACCGAGTATTGGTCTGGGGTCTTCAATCGCCGCCCTAATGTAAAAATTTTTGCTCGCGGGGTTATAGGTGGGAATAAAATAGAAGCCTGTTGCATCATTGTCGTAAACACCGGGAGCATTCATGAACCCGCCGGGGCTGGTCGGTTTGAAGGCTTCCGGGAGTTGTCGAATCTCAAATCGGCCGAGGTAGGATGGCAGAGTCACGAGATTATTTGTTTTGAGAAACTGGATCATCTCGGCTTGCCGGCCTTCGTAAGCCTTTAAGAACGCGGCTTGGTCCTTTGGCACTTCTTTGCTGCGCGCCGGGTTCGGATCGGCAAAAGATGGATCTGGCAGTAACGACTCTAACGCTCGATACCGCGCGAGCTCCGATTGTCCCAACATCTCTATTTGTTTCGCATCAAGCGGCAACAGGTAGACGTTTTTTAGAAAGTAGTTGTAATTCGCTTCGCCCATCGGCTTGAACTCAACCATCCCCGGCCGCCGCCGTTCCAGCCAATCAGCAAAACCGTGAATCGAACCAATTGCGTCGTTGCGCGCCTTCACCAATTCCGCCATTTCCGCCGGCGATAGTCCTTTAGCGAGCGACATCAAGCTGTCGTTCAAGAGAGTGTCGATGGATCGCGCTGAAGTTATTGCTAGCTGCGCGTACAGTTTGACCGGCTTCGTGAGGTTCGACTTGCCTTGTTCTATCAGAAACGGCATCGCTTTTAGACGTGCTGTCGCGGAAAGCGCTCTCGCCCGAGGTGTGTCGTATTCCTTTTTCAGCAAGGAAAAGATACCGTTACTACATTCGTTCACGTACGTTTGCGGATCAGTCACCTCAGGGTCCATCACGCGATTAAAGAAAGCTACACCTTCGAGCTCGGAACGAAACAAGAGCCAGTCAATGCGATCGTCTCTGGACCAGCTGGCCGTTTGCATTGCATCTACTTTTGTAAGCAAATCTCGAACGTAGAGACGGCGGGCAAGAATGGCAGAAAGTGAATAGTCGGTTAACTTGTTGTCCCAGGTGTGAAGTCCGGCATCACTCGACGACACGGGAAACTTCTCGTTTCGCCAGCGATAATAATCGTCCGCCAACCGTTTCAGGTCTGCCGGCGTGGATGGGGTTTGGGCTGTTGTCGATGGAACAATGATGGACATAAGAATAACTGACCACAATGCGATAAGAATTGTTTTCATAAGCAGTGGTGGACTTTCGTGATGGCGTTCTGCGCGAGCCTTGAAATATTACGCTTGGTGGGTGTTGACGTACAGAGTATTGCTGCCGCTACCTTCGGGGGGTCCGGGCCGGCGCGCGTTTCTCAACATTCTGAAGAATGCGTTCGACCCAACGGAGTTCTGCCTCTTTCTGCTCAATGATCAGTTGCAGCATCCAGACGGCTTCATGATACGGATGACCAACTTCATGGATTACATCTGCGAGCGTTTCGCGTTCTTCGTCGAGTTGTTCTTCCAGGAGCTTCTTGCGACTCGTGAGTTGCTTGCGGAATGTTCGTGGCCTTGCTTGCCATGACAGAGCCAACCAAATCAAGAACGGTTGGTGTACACGTTCACGCACCCAATGCGCAGCTTCGAGCGTATCAGTCAATTGTGTGAGGCCAAGCGCCGTCGTCTTCATCACTCGACGCTCAGGGCCTGCCGAGGGTGAATCTCCGTCAATCACTCGAATAAGTTTGAGTTTGGTCAACTTGTCCAGTGAGTAGTAGATCTGCGGCCGGGAGACTGGCGCCCACTCGCGAATCTTCCGATCTTCCAGCGTCGCGTTTACTTCGTAACCATGCATCGGCTGCTCGGCGAGCAAGCTAAGAATCACGAGATCGGAGATCGTCAATCTGGTTTGGTTTGCAGGTGGACGATGTTTATTCGCTGATGGATTTTTCCGCTTGACAGGTTTGGTCATGAGCCCTATTCTAGCATCACTAGTCCAAATCAGACTAGATAGCTATTCCCACCAAAGAAATTGGCAGTTGGCGGGCACGTTCGAACGATAGGAGTAATGAGAATGATCAATAAATCCACACCGATCCTGCACGTTAAAATCGTCGAACCCAGTCTCAAGTTCTGGAATGAGCGGTTCGGATTCAAAACCACCATACAAGTTCCCGAACGCGATCACATTGGCTTTGCAGCGATTGAGAACGGCAGTGTCGAACTGATGTATCAGACTTATGAGGGTATGCAAGGGGATCCGTCCACCCCGCTGGCCAAAGCGGCCGAACAGGGCCCGACCTTCGTTTTTATGGAAGTTGCGGACATCAATGCCATTGCTACGGCGCTGCAGCAGTCAGAAGTCGTGAACGGTATGTACGAGACGAGTTATGGGGCGAAGGAGATCATCGCTAAGGAACCCGGCGGGCACTATGTGATCTTTTCGCAATTACCCACGTAAACCAAACAGTAGACGGAGGAGTATGATGCCCAAGGAAGAACGCAGATTAGAAGACCTCGTGTCAGTTGGTCCAGCGATGCTCGAAGACTTTGAGTTGCTCGGCATCGAGTCGGTAAGTCAGCTTCGCCGGCGCCGCCCTCAGCGCATGTACCGCGACCTGTGTCGCATCAGAGGACAACGGATCGATCCTTGTTGTGTGGATGTGTTCGTGGCCGCAGTGGCACAGGCGAAAGATCCGCATCTACCGGTTGAGCAACGTCAATGGTGGTATTGGAGCAGGTTGCGCAAGACCCGCGAGAGTAGTGCAGAGCGAGATCGAACTGCGGCCGCCGCATTGGGACAGCGAGTGTGAGTTTTGGTTCCCAGTACTAATCGGTGAGTCGGACCTCGGACAACGCAATGCAGCTCTCCAATGTGAGTGCCCTGATTTGTAGCGTCGCGCTTCCTATGTTTGAAACGCGACGCGTGGCCAGACATCTACCCTACAATTAGGGCACCTGTTCGCCGACTGCGTAAATAGAATCTGTAGTTCTAAAGATTATTAATCCATCTGAGATCGCCGGCGTGGCCATCAATGGTTGGCCCATCGGGTTAGTTGCCAGCAACTCAAACTTTGGTCCAGCGCGTACGACAAAGACATCACCATCTTCACTCGATAAGTAGAGTTTGCCGTCCGCCGCGACAGGTGAGGCGCTGAATGAGCTGGGAAGTCGTTGCTGGTAGATCATCGTTCCTGTCTTCGCTTCGTATGCGGTCACCACTCCGCTGTCGGCACAAACGTAGAGAACATCGCCGTAGATGATTGGCGTCGGTGTGTATGGGCTGCCTTTGGGTGACTTCCAGGCAATGAAGTCGTTGGTGTCCTGACCTGCTTTCAGAGATATGTCGCCGCGTGCGCCCGGCTTAAACGCGTACATCGGACGGCCCGGAGGATTTCCACCCGTAACATAGATCAGGCCATGCGCGATCAGCGGCGCCTGCATCTTCACCTGAGTGTCGTCATCAGCGAATCGCCAAATTTCGTTGCCGGTGAGCAGATCGTAACCTCTGATGAATCGTCCACCGTTTACGACGATCTCCGGACGTTTCGATGCAGTGTTTATCGTCGGTGTGGACCATGAAGTTATCTCGGCGCGCTCACTCCGCCAGACTTGTTTGCCGTCTTTTAGATTAAACGCAGCGATGAACGATTGTTTGTGTCCATCCGCCTGAACGATCACCAGGTCTTTATAGATGATGGGGCTGCTCGAATGCCCCCAGGACGAATCTGGATCGTCCCACAAGCCAGGATTGAGTATTCCGAGATCTTTCTTCCAGATTAGTTTCCCGTTCAAGTCGTAACAGTCGAGTCCTTCCGAACCGAACAGAGCCACGACATATCTTCCATCCGTGACCGGAGTCGAATTGGCTTGCGAGGCCTTCACGTGACGTTTCGCTCTGGGGATACCCTCGTACGCCGTATTGGACCAGAGGATGCGACCTGATTGTTTGTCGAGACCGTAAATTCGCCACGTGTGTTTGACGCCATCGTCGGCAAGGCTGATGCTGCGATCCTTCGGAATGAAACCCGCTTGAGTATTGCTACTGATGGCAGTAATAACGAAGACTCGATTTCCCCACACGATTGGACTCGAGTGAGAGAAACCGGGAATCGCAGTCTTCCAACGAATGTTCTGCGACTTATGAACACTCCACGTAACAGGAGTCTTTCCGCCTTCGCTCACGCCTGAAGCGTTGTTGCCACGAAATGACGGCCAGTTCTGAGCGTGAAGGACGGTTAGCGGCGAGAGACAGAGGAGTAGAGCTATGATTCGCTTCATGAACGGTGCTCGTCTTATTTTGTGTTTATCCATTCACCAATGTTCATACCGCGTTGCGGTACTGACTGTTTCCCACGTTGATGATCGCCACCTTCTGACCATGGGCGTCATCCTGCGCACGACACGAAAACTTCTGCGGGCGCCGAGGCGCCCGGCAGAGGTCATTAACTGGGAGAGTTGTAGTTACAATCGTGAAGTACCACGCCACAACGGCGTGGGATCCTTCGTTCTTAAAAATCGAACCGAGCACCGAACTGGATAATTCGCGGCGTGTTGTAGGTTTGTGTGACACGTCCGAAATTGTTGCTGTTTATATCCAGTCGCGCTGCCGTGTATGCCGAGTTTGTACCGAAAAACGGAACCTGGCTATTCAGCACGTTGAAGGCTTCCATTCGAATCTGGAGCCGACGCGTTTCGCCAAGCCGGAAGTTCTTCGCCACGCCAGCATCCCAGTTCATGTAGGGCATACCATTCAAAGCGTTCCGCTGCATGTTTCCGGTCGATCCTGCTTCGTTAAAGAAGAACACTTGTCCCGGAAACGGAGCTTGCCCTAATGGACTTGCGGCCCTTACGCTCGCGAGTGTGTAACCCGACGGAAGCTGTTGGTTCAAGTCAAAACAATTTAGCGTCGGGCGACCCGGCGCAGTTGCCGTCGCACACAGTATCTTAGGATCAAAGAAGTAGATCCCATTTGGCGTATTGAACGTCCCGGTTAATTTTCTCAACTCCGGTATCGTCAAAGAAGTGGTAGCCGATTGTCTTCCGGATTGGAAAGTGATCGTCGATGTCGAACGCGGGTCAATGACCCCAATCGGTGGTCCAGACACCAGGCTCACAATCGACGTAACTTGGAACCCACCCAAAATTCGCTGCCCCCATCCTCCGTCATTGAAGTAACGCTTTCCTCGTCCGAACGGCAACTCATAAATCGCATTGAAATTGAATGTATGAGTTCGATCGTAATCTGGACGGGAGTAGTTCAGGTTCGGATTGTTATTGTCCTGTACCTCTCCCTGGCGGTTTTGATCTTCAAACGGAATGTCCGTCAGCGTCTTCTGGAAGGTGTAGTTCGCCTGTAATGAAAATCCGTTGCTAAAGCGCCGACGGATTTCAGCCTGCAGACCGTTGTAACGGAAGCGTCCGGAGTTCGTCAGTATTTCGTCGACGACGATGTTTGGATTCGAAACGATAGGGACTGTGCCGTTTAATCCATTTAGAAAATAGAACTGCGCCAGCGACCCGACTCTGCCTGCTTGAATTAACGGAAGAATCGTCCCCTGATCGTTCAAGAATCCGCCACCGATTAAGTTATTAAAGAGCGTCAACTGCTGACTGCCCGGAATCGCCGGATTGAATCGCGCATCAGTACAGATAAACAAAGTATCAAACGCCGTGGAGGCGTTTGGACGAGTTGCACCCTGGAGTCTGCAGTTCTGTTGCGCCTTCCGGAAATCCGACAAGAAGCCGGTCGTTCGAATATCAAGCTGGTTGAAAGTGGTCGTCTGAATTAAGTCATTGCTCTGCGCGCCGACATATCTGACTTCCAACACAGTGTCGAATCCGATGTTGCGTTGTATACCAATGTTGTATTCATACACCCTCTGCACCTGCAGGTTCGGATCAACTCCGAACATCTGTGCGCCTCCCTGATTGATATTGTTTTGCTCAAAGGAAAGTGGCGGAGGCGTGAATGACGGAACCGGAAACGTCGGAATCGCGGGGAAAATACCACGCGGTGTCAAAGCTGCTCTGAAGTTATTTAAACCGTTAACAGTGGTGGTTGTAAACGAGCGGAACCCCGGATTCGCTCCAAGCAAAGTGCTGGTGGACTTTACATATTCGTCGTTGACGTAGTTCACGCGAACTCCACCGCGTATGACAAATGTGTCACCTAGAATGCGGGATAAGAATCCATTGTCAGCGTGAGGTGAGTACGCAAAGCTCAGGTTCGGTCCAAAGTTATCGCGGTCCGGTTTAGTGAAGGTTCCCTGTCTCCCTGAGTTGCCACCGATGATATCCAAGTTCCCATTTGGATCCAGGATACTCCCAACAAGGTCGCCATTCAGGATAACCGGTTCGAGATAGTTACTAACGGAACTGTGCAGCGGAGTGTAGTATTCGTATCTAAGCCCGAGGTTCAAAGTGAAGTTGGGCCTCAGTCTCCATTGATCTGAAACATATCCCGAATAAATCTGATAGTCCAACGGTTGAACATCGGTTGTCGAAGCGTAACCAGTCTGCGTATCAACTAGATTGAAGGTTTGATTCGCCGTGCCGATGATGCCGCCGAGCAAATACCTTAGCGAGTTTGCGCGAGCCAAATCGGTTGTGTTGATAGTGCCGATTTGAGTAGTCGTCAGACCCGGTGTGAATTGATTCCCGGTAGTTGAAATCGTGTAGGTAGGCAGCACACCAAAATTCTGTACCGAGCGCAGTTTTTGCCATTCGATTTGTCCGCCAAAGCGAAGCGAGTGGTTGCCGAACGAATAAACGGCGTTGTCCTGCAGGTTGTAATACTTCGTATCACGTCCCTGATCTGTAAAAGAACCTTCCGGATTAGTAATCCCTAATGGCAATCCGCCAATAAAGAAGTCCGGAGGAATGTGGCTTTCATTAAAGAAAGGATTCGTGAACTGAAATCCAGCGCGAGCTTCATTTGAGAAGTTTGGCGAGCCAGTCCATCGATACGCACCGGTTAAGAAATCGGTCGGGTCGATCTGATTGACAAACGGAATGAGCGAAAACCCTGAAGCGATATCCGTTCGGGAATTGGTTTCGTTCTTATGCTTGTAAGCAACATTAAATGAATGGCTCGCATTCGGTTCAACGTCGTAGCGCGCGACCCATTGATTGCGCGTCTGAGGATTGGAACGATTGAAATTTATCACCTGAGTTAAATTGATTCCGGTCGTGAGGCCATTAGCGCTCGTCGGCAACTGATTCAGAATACGTGCTTGAATGACCGGGTCGACCCCAAGCACCCCACCCTGCGCGGCCGTCAGTGGATTCGCGAAACCAGCACCCGTTAGGACGTTAATAGTGCGAGTCTGGCCTGTAACGGTATCAACGAAAGTGAAGTTTCCGGTTCGTGCTTGCGGCAGCAAAGTCGTGGCTGTTGCACTCACCTGCTGTGCGAGACGGAAGCCTTCATAGTTGAAAAAGAAATACGCCTTGTTCTTAACGAACATTGGACCGCCTTCACCAAAATTAAAGAATGGTGATGGACCACTGATGCTTCCGCCAAATTCGTTGCGATTCAAGAATGGTTTCGGAATCGCGTTACCCTGGGCATCGGGCGTTGCGTTGTTGAAAAACGAATTGGCCGTAAACTTTGAATTCCGATTGAATTCATAAAGATTTCCGTGGAACTGTGAACCGCCACGCGGAGTTACTAACTGAACGAGTGATGCGCCGCCGCCTTGTTCGGCGCCGGCATTTTGAGTGGTAAGAGTGAACTCCGCTATATCGTCTACTGTCGGACGGTCATCTACGAATGCGCCGGTGCGAATAAAGTTATCCTGCACATTAAGCCCGTCGCGAGTAATCGTCGTTGACGATGAACGTTGCCCGTTGATCGCATCGGTTGTTGGACCAGCCCCCGGCGCCAAACTCGCCAAGGCAAGCGGATTACGTCCATTCAACGGCAGCTCCCGAATTTGCTCGCGGCTTATCGTCATGCTGAGTTCACCGTTTGAACCATTGATTACTTCCGCGCCGGCGGTCACCACAACTTGTTCGACGACTTGACCGACCTCAAGTTGCGCGTTCAAAGGGTATTCGCGTCCTGCGTCAATTTTTAGCTTTGTAACGAGAAAGGTTTTGAAACCGGTAGCGGATATCTTTACCGAGTAGCTACCGAATTCAAGCTGCGGAACTTCAAAGGTCCCATCGCCGTTTGAAGTGACCGTCCTTTCTTTTCCTGTTTGGTCGTCAGTGACGGTTATAGTGGCACCGGCGACTGCTCCATCGGGAGCAGCAACCGTGCCGACAAGTTTCCCTGTCGTGTTTTGTGCGACGAGTAACGAAGCATGAAGTAAGGTAATTGCGCAGGCTATGAGTAGTCTCTTGTGCATATGATCTCCCGGGGTTGTGGGCTAAGGAATATGTCCGATTAAATGGATTATTTGGACCAACCGGCTTTGTTCCTTGCTAACGTAAGCGAAGATAGGGAAACGACATGATCCAATTCGCAAGGAACATGCCAGCCGTGTTAATCCAAAACGAGTTCTGAAATCACGATGGGTGATCGGCACCGACTAGTGACGGCGTTGAGGAATTCGGATTGCCCTTCAGGAAGAAAGATTTTTCCGCAAAAATCTAAATGACGCGCACGAGGTTTTGTTCACAACAAGTGTACGAAAGAATGAACACTAAGCGACGTCGGTTGTTGAGTTTCGCGATCGCTATCGAACTAAGCCGCCAACAATGTCCGTCCATGCATGCGCAACGATTCCCGGCCATAGATCTCCACGCCAGTGCGCCAGTAGCCCAAACATCGTTCCGTAAACAAAAATCACAACCACAGACTTGAAGCCCTGGTAACTGTGCGAGACCGCGAAAAGCACTGCTTGCATGAAAACAGCAACGGTAGCGCTGCGAGTCAAACTCATGATCTGCTTCTGTAAGTAACCACGGTAAAAAACCTCTTCGACAAAGCCGGCCGCAATTGAAAGCACAATCCAAAGAAAGCGCTCCGGAATACTGTTTGGAAGAACTCCCCTCACTTGGGTGTCGCCACTGCCGATCCAATTCTTCAAATACATCAACAGGACTGCGCAGACCGCCCAAAAAGTAATTCCGGTACCAACATTCAGAATGATTGAGTGCAGATCAGTTCGCTGGCCGCCAATGACGCTATTGAGAGTATTTTTATTACGGTTGAGTCCAAGACCAGTTGGCTAATCGAAGAAGGCGTGATGTCGAACCGGACTTGCTGCAATTGTATTTGTTTATGCTCTCGTCATTTCCTTTAATACTGCCGCAGATGACGGAACTAATTACCGGTCAATCGCCCCGAGACCCAAAGTTCTTGAAGCGCTATGACGCGTTCTTGTTGAGTTTCACTCGTCAGGTTGAAACCGCACCTGAAAAATGAATGCGGGTTTTTTGTTAGAGGTTCGTTCGGCTTTTCTCGCGATCTCGAATGTGTTGCCCATACTGGCATTCGCTGGCAGAATCTCTGCCGCGAGGCCGTTAGCTTCACACAGCGGCATCCCCAATGAAACCCGATCGTTGGTACAAAATTGAACAAGTTTTCCATGCTGCGTTACAACGCAAACCGGAAGACCGTGCCAACTTCCTGAATCAAAGCTGTGCGGGCGACAGCGAGTTGTACGACGATGTCAAGGCGCTCCTCACCTCTTACGAAAAAGACGACAGCTTCTTTGAAGAGTCGGTTTCTGCACTTGCCGCGGAGATGTTTGCCGATAGAGTTGGCGAGACCATTGGGCCCTATGAGGTTCTCTCGCAACTTGGCTCGGGAGCAATGGGTGTCGTCTACCTGGCGCAGGATGCGCAGCTGGGTCGAAAGATCGCTCTGAAGATTCTCCCTTCCCAATTCACAAACGACAAAGATCGCCTGAGACGGTTTCAGCAAGAAGCACGCGCTGCTTCGGCCTTAAATCACCCAAACATCCTTACCGTTCACGAAGTCAAACAACAAGATGGGCTGCACTACATCGCGACTGAATTCGTTGACGGAGTAACGCTGCGACAGCACATGCAGGCGCGACGAATGAATCTCGACGAGGTGCTGAATATTGCGATCCAGGTAGCCGGTGCGCTTCAGGCCGCCCATGCTGCTGGAATTGCACATCGTGACGTCAAGCCTGAAAACATCATGATCCGTTCCGATGGCTATATCAAAGTGCTCGACTTTGGCTTAGCAAA
>JBKPMX010000176.1:0-29256 GCA_046765655.1 Acidobacteriota bacterium | reverse complement strand
CATGATGTTGACGATCCTGTGAATTGACCGGGGGCGCACTCTCTTGCCGCTCATGTGAGTTGAATCTGTGTCCGCTTGCCCCCTTACCGACTGCGCTTTCCTGGAAGTTGAATACAGAACATTCCACCTTCCCCTCATCACATGCAACGTGCCAGAGAGTCAGCACTCAAGTTCATAGAAACAACTCGAGCTTACCTGCGATTTGTTCAGTTGAGTTGTTTCGATGAAGGTTGAATGCTGATCTTTTGCACGTCGCGTTATGTCACTGAAGCTCGAGTGCTGATGTTTGGCACCTTATGTTCGAAGCATCCCTTATTCTTCTGATTCAGACGCTGGTCCCACATTCTTTGGTTTCATGTGCGGAAAGAGTATTACATCACGAATCGTTTGCTTGTTCGTCAGTAACATTACGAATCGATCGATGCCGATGCCAATACCCGCTGCTGGCGGCATCCCGTACGACAGCGCCCGCAGATAGTCTTCATCCATCAGCATCGCTTCGTCATCACCTCTTTCGCGCTGCTTAACCTGATCCTTGAACCGCTCAAACTGTTCAAGCGGATCATTCAACTCAGAAAACCCGTTTGCGATTTCAGCTCCGCTAATGAACAACTCAAATCGCTCGGCGACTGAAGCGTCCGCCGGTGAAGCTTTCGACAAGGGCGAGATCGGTTTGGGATAGTCCGTCACAAACGTCGGTTGAATCAGTGTGGATTCCACGTCAGATTCAAATCTCTCAAGCAGCTGATCGTAGTTGCCGTTAAAATCGCCGACACTGTCGCGCATCTTTAATCGTCTAAACGGCTGTCCGAAATCGATGTCGTGTTCACCAAACTTGACGTGCGTATGGCCCAGCACGGTGAACACAACCGCACGCATCATCTGTTCGCAAAAGTCCATCATCTGGTTCACGTCTGCGTAAGCCCAGTAAAATTCGAGCATCGTGAACTCAGGGTTGTGACGCGATGAGATTCCCTCGTTACGGAAATTCCGATTGAGCTCGTAAACCTTTTCAAAGCCGCCGACTAGCAACCGCTTTAGGTACAGTTCCGGAGCAATGCGCGCATACAAGTCGATGTCGAGCGCATTGTGATGAGTCTTAAAAGGTCGCGCCGCTGCGCCGGTGGGTAAGGACGTTAACATCGGCGTCTCGACCTCGATATATCCGTGGTCTTCGAGAATTCGCCGCAACTCGCGCACAGTGTGCGAGCGCCGTTCAAAAACTTCACGTGGTGTGAGGTTCTCGTCCTTTTCGAGCTTCAAACTTCCCGCGATCAAATCTGCGTATCGTTGGCGTTGGCGAATCTCCGGATCGTGAATTCCATGCATCTTGTCAGGCAGCGGTAAAAGCGCCTTTGCAAGAAACTGCAGCTTCTGAACATGCACCGATAATTCACCGGTTTTAGTTACGAAGAGATAACCTTCGATGCCGATGAAATCACCATGGTCCAGTAGACCGAACAGCGCCCAGCCATCGACTTCTCCTCCCGCAGCGTCGTTACGCATTCCAGCGAAGTCACCGCGGCGAAGATAGATCTGTAAACGCGAGACGCCGTCAGACAGGTGGACGAACGCCGCTTTACCCATCACACGCGGTGGCGACGCGATGCGTCCGGCGAGTCGCACCGTGAATCGATTAAGCTGCTGGTTGGCTAAATCGAGCTCTTCAGCGCCCGGTCTGCCATCACTCGCAACCTTGGGTTCAAACGCTCGGAATTTCTCAACGATTCCGGAAATCGTGTCTTCTCGATCTGCTTCGATGATCTCGCTGCGTTCGAACTTGTTTGGATAGACGTTACCGACAAGCAGTCGCAAGCCTTCGAGATGCTCGCGCCGCGCAGCTGTTTGATCGTTCTCTTCCAGGAACTGAAGTGACATAAGTCGTCGGATTATATACGTCGTTGTTGGTAGTTGGTACTTTGTTCTTGGTGGTTAGTGCTTGGTGCTTTTTGCTTGGTGTTCAGTGCCTAGAGCTAAAGTGCTTGGGGCTCAGTGCTAAGTGCTTGGTGCTTTGTTCGGTTTGGCTTTGCCGCCCGATGTGAGGCGATGGCTTTGCCGCGCCATAATGTGCCTCTTTCGTTCCGGGCTCTGCCCTTCGTCTCGTCTCTGACCGGTCCACTCACCTTTGAGCTGTGTTGGAACTTGAAAGGGCGTAGCCCAAACCAGGGCACAGCCCCAAATGAAAACCGCACGTCCCGGCGAGCGAGAGCCATCGCCTCACATCGGTTGGCAAAGCCATATCGAACAAAGCACAAAGTACAAAGTACAAAGCACAAAGTACAAAGTACAAAGCACAAAGTACAAAGTACAAAGCACAAAGTACAAAGCACCAGGCACAAGCACAAATTGCCGTGGGTCACTTCGCTCTCTGTGCTGCCCGTGCTACCTTTTACACAACCAATGTCAAATAAGATTCTGAGCCCGGATCAAATGCTCGGAGAGCGTAAACGTCTGCGCTCTGAGGGGCTGCGCCTTGTTTTTACGAATGGCGTTTTTGACCTTTTGCACGTTGGGCACGTGCGATATCTGGAAGCGGCACGCGCATTGGGCGCCGCCCTTATCGTCGCTATCAATAGCGATCGCACCACACGTGAACTAAAAGGACCGGACCGGCCGATCACAAAGGAATCCGAACGGGCAGAGCTTCTCGCTGCCCTCCGCTGCGTCAGCTACGTCACGGTGTTCGATGACATCTCGCCGCGCGGTCTGATTACGGCGTTGCTGCCCGATGTTCTGGTTAAAGGCGGCGATTATGCGTTGGATGAAATACATGGACGTGAAGAGGTGGAGGCAGCGGGAGGCAAAGTGATCGCCCTCCCTTTTGTAAATGGAGCATCAACGACGACGTTAATTGAGAGGATGAGCGGAGCGAAGAGGTAAGAGCGAAGAGGAAAGAGCAAAGAGGTAAGGGGTGAGAGGTAAACGTTAACCCGCTTCGCTCTTTGCTCTTCGCCCTTCGCACAGTGATGAGCAGTACGATTCAAGCAGGGACAGCATTACAGAACACGCTGCAGCGCGTTAAGGATTCGACTGAGTTCCGGGAGATCCTGGACCAGCTCCAACGCGGCGCGCGAGTGATCTCAATCAGTGGTCTTGTCGCAGGATCTGCGAGAGCGCTCGCCGTCGCAGCATTGCAAAGAGAGATCGGGAAACCATTTGCTGTGGTGACTCAGTCGACCCGTGATCTCGAACCGTGGGAACGCGATCTGAAGTTTTGGTATTGTGCGTTGTCCGGCAAGCAAAGTTGTGATGCCGAGGTATTGGTTCTGCCGGCTTCAGAAAGTGATCCTTACGCCGGAGTTTCACCTCACGCGCAAACACTGGAGCAACGCGCACTGTCCTTGTGGCGCTTGAGACAACAATCGCAGGACCTCGTACTACTCACCGCGCGCGCACTCGCGCGAAAAACGATCAGCCCGCAGGCAATCGCCGCTGCTGGTACGGTACTTAAGCGTGACGCCGACGTCCCGCCCGATGCATTAGTCGACAAACTAGTGGCTACTGGATACATGCGAGAGGATCCGGTTTCGGGTGTTGGTGAGTTTTCGATGCGCGGTGGCATTCTCGACATATGGCCTCCAGGGCTCAGCGCTCCTGTTCGCATTGAATTCTTCGGCGACACGATTGATTCACTCAGACAATTTGATCCCGAAACACAACTTTCAACTGGTCAGCTGCAACTGGTTGAAGTCCCGCCAATGCACGAGCTGTCGGTAACCGCACTAGACTTCAAACTCTGGGCTGAAGGCGCTCGCGAACGTTGGAGCGATGATCGTTACGCGCGTTCGTTGCGCGACCGCACCGCGTTCGCGGATGAAGGTGAAGCATTTGCCGGTTGGGAATGGTTGATCCCGATCATCAAGGATTGCAACTCGAGCATCTTCGAACATCTTAAGGACGCGATATTGGTGGTTGATGAACCAGGTGGCATCGAGGCTTACCTGAGCGACGACTACGAAGAGCTCTCGCGCCGCTATCACGAAATCGATCAAGCGGACGACATAGCTTTGACGCCCGAAGAGCTATATCTATCCGTTGAAGATTTGCGGAGCTTGATCGCGGCGCGACAACGTGTCGAACTGCGAACACTGGGTCGGGCTGCGGCCGAGATCGATCAGGAGATCTCGCTCGATGCCGAGGCGCCGAGTGTCCAGATTGGCAGAAGCCGAGGGACGCGCCGGCCGATGTTCTTGTTTCCGATCGCCGAGAATGCTGCTGAATTCGAGTGGACTGCTCAGTCGGCGATGCGATATCACGGCCGAATCGTCGATCTGGTTGCTGACATTAAAGGAGCGGCGGAAGACGGTGAATCAGTTCTTTTCGTGATGCCCAGCCTGGGAGTTGCTGAGCGCGTGAGCGAAATCCTGAGTGAGTATCAAATAGAAGCACGGCTGTCGTTGATCGCAGAGCCTGGAGATTCTCAGGGTGCGACTGTTGTCATCACGGTAGGCCGCTTAACCGGTGGGTTTGAATTACCCAAATCGAAGTTGATCGTTCATGTCGAGTCAGACATTTTTGACGAGGCGGTCGAGTCGGTCGAACGTAGAGGAGCAAGCGCTGATCAGAAACGCCAGCCAGGCGAAGGCCGTCGCCGTCGTTCAAAAGCAGCGGCGTTTCTTTCAGACTTTCGCGATCTTCGCCCGGATGATTTTGTCGTCCATATCGATCATGGCGTCGCGCGCTTCGGTGGTTTGCAAACACTTGATCTGGGACCACGGACAGGCGAGTTCATGCTGCTGTATTACGCAGATGATGCAAAGCTGTACGTCCCGGTTGAGCGACTCGACCTGGTCCAACGGTACTCGAGTGCCGAAGGACATCAACCGCAGTTGGATCGTCTCGGCGGCCTTGGCTGGCAAAAGACGAAAGCCAAAGCCAAGCGCGCCATGCGCGATATGGCAGACGAGCTTTTGCGGCTGTACGCGGAGCGCAAGCTTGTCGGTGGCCATGCCTTTGGATCTGACACGCCGTGGCAACAGGAATTTGAAGACGGTTTCCAGTTCGTGCTGACGCCGGACCAGGAAACTGCAATTGAAGAAGTTAAGAACGACATGCAGGAAGCCGTGCCGATGGACCGTCTCTTGTGCGGCGATGTCGGTTATGGAAAAACCGAAGTCGCCATGCGCGCGGCCTTCAAGTCTGTCATGGAAGGAAAGCAGGCGGTGATACTAACGCCGACGACCGTGCTGGCTTACCAACACTACGACACGTTTCGGTCTCGCTTCGCTCCGTTTCCCGTCAAGGTCGAACTGCTTTCTCGCTTTCGATCCTCTAAGGAACAAAAGGAAGTAGTGAAGCGAGTCGAATCTGGTGAAGTAGATGTGATTATCGGCACCCACCGTCTGCTATCGAAGGATGTTCAATTCAAAGATCTCGGTCTGGTTGTTGTCGACGAAGAGCAGCGGTTCGGAGTGGCGCATAAAGAACGATTGAAGCATTTGAAGAAGCGCGTTGACGTGCTAACGCTTTCGGCCACACCGATACCACGCACGCTCAACATGTCGTTGAGTGGCATGCGCGACATGTCTTTGATCGAAACTCCACCTCGCGATCGTCTGGCAATTCAAACTCAGGTGGTCCAGTTTTCTGATAACGTGATCAAGTCGGCGATCGAACTCGAGCTATCGCGAGGCGGCCAGATATTTTTCATTCACAATCGAGTAGAGACGATTGAAACCGTCGCGGCGCTGGTGCAGCGGCTGGTACCGCAAGCACGGTTGGCGATTGGCCACGGCCAGATGAATGAAAAAGACATGGAACGCGTAATGCTGGATTTCATCGATTATAAGTATGACGTTCTGGTTGCAACCACCATCATCGAGAACGGAATAGACATCCCGCGGGCAAACACAATCATCATAAATCGCGCCGATCAGTACGGTCTTTCTCAGCTGTATCAATTGCGTGGCCGGGTTGGTCGCTCGAACCGTCGCGCTTACGCCTATCTGCTTATACCGGGTGAACAGGAACTAACACCGATAGCGCGACGTCGTTTAGCGGCGATTCGTGAGTTTTCAGACTTAGGAGCGGGTTTCCGGATTGCGGCTCTGGATCTTGAGCTGCGGGGGGCTGGGAATCTGCTGGGCGGCGAGCAGTCCGGCCACATGGAGGCGCTCGGATTTGACCTCTACACCCAGATGCTCGAGCGTACGGTCGCGGAACTCCGGGGCGAACAGGTTGAGGATGAGACAAGTGTAACGCTGAATCTCGGCGTCGATGTCGCCATTCCAGACGATTATATTGCTGACATGGGACAGCGCCTGAGGACTTACAAGCGCGTCTCGTCCGCTCGCGACGAAGGCACGCTGTCGGTCATTCGCACCGAAACTGAGGACCGATATGGTCGCATTCCGCTGTCTGTCGATCGTCTGTTTTCGTATGCCCGCTTGAGACGGCTGGCGGAAGAGACGGGTGTCCTTTCAGTCGACAGAACACCGGATGGCGTAGCGCTTAAATTCAGCGAGAAAGCGCGAGTTTCGCCCGACAAACTACGGCAGTTTATGGCAACTCGGGAAGGCGCAGTGTTTACGCCGACTGGAGTGCTGCGGCTCGTTTTAACAGAGGATGAGCAGGACAACGTACTTGACGCCGCGCACGGCGTGTTGCTCCAACTTCGTGCCACCGATTAGAATTGGCCGCTTTATTTTTGATCAGGAGTAAATTGTGAGACTTAAATCCCTATCCCTCGCGACCATGATGTTGTTCGCGACTGTGCTTATTGGTGCGAACTCGCGTACGGCTGTCGCCCAGGAAGGCGAGATGCAGGTGATCGACGAAGTTGTCGTACAGGTGAACGACGACGTCATTACCCTCTCACGCCTCAAGAGAGAAACGAAAGAACGCATTGAAGCGCTCAAACAAAATGGCATGAGCGAGCAACAGGCGATCGCCGAGGCTACTAAGAAGCAGCCGGAGTTAATCGCCATCCTCATCAACGAACAACTGTTGCTGCAAAAGGGCAAAGAGTTGGACCTGGCGAGTGAGATTGAGGCAGCTGTGAACAACCGCATGCTTGAGATCGCGCGCGAACAGGGGATAACTTCGATCGAGAAGCTTGATCAAGCGTTGAGAGAAAACAAAATGGATCCCGTTCAGATCAGGGCTACGATGCGGGCGGAGATGATGAAGCAAGCGGTAATGCAACAGGAAGTTGATCGACATCTTTATTTCGGCTTCTCCACCGATGAGGTCAAGAAGTATTTCGAAGCTCACAAAGATCAGTTCCGCAAACCTGAAGGAATCTCCTTGTCAGAAATTTTTCTAGTTACAGAGAATAAAGACGATGCGGCTGTAAAGGCACGAGCCATAGAACTCGTCGCACAATTGCGAGCGGGTGCCGATTTTGCCGCGCTCGCAGCGTCGAACTCTGAACGAGAGAAGAATAATCAACGCACAGCGCCGCAGGATCACGGTAAAGTGGGAACTTTCGAAGTACCGTCGCTGCGTGAGGACATTGCTGCTGCCGTCAAAGACATTAAAGTCGGTGGCGTAACTGATCCAATCAAAGGTGGTGGCGGTTATCAGATACTTAGAGTTGATGAACGGACACCAGCTGGAGCCACGGCGACGTTCAACGAGAATCAAGTGCGCGAAGCAATGATGGTCGAGCGTCAGCCAAAAGAGCGCGAGAATTACTTACAGAAGTTGCGTAACGAAGCGTTCATAAAGGTATCCGAATCCTATCGCGCGAGCGTTGAACCGTTACTGAAACTGTCGACACCGACTTCAGCGAAGTCATCTGAGAAGACTGACAAGAAGAAGAACTAGCGTCAACCGCGATTTTATTATTTCAATACCACCTGTTCCCGCAGGTGGTATTTTTTTGATCTCTCATTCTCCCCAGGCTTCAGCCTGGGGTTAATGGCTGTCTAGAACGAAGGAACCGTTTCAACGGTTTCTGGTCGCTTTCATTGTAGAGGTACCGTCAAAGCCTGATAAACCGTTAAAACGGTTCTCTGGTTTCTACGTCCTATTCTCCCCAAGCTAAAGCTTGGGGAGAATGAGAAGTTGACCCCTGTCGATTCTCCTGAGCAGAATGACATCCGATGCGTCTGGATCTGTTCCTCAAAGCAAGTCGCATTTGTCCAAGGAGAACAGTTGCTCAGAATCTTTGTGACTCCGGGTTGGTCCTACTGAACGGCACTCGCGCCAAGCCGGCACATCCTGTGAAACCAGGTGATGAACTAATTATTCGTCGGCGAGACAAGGTCAGTACTTTTCGCATCTTAGCAACCGCAGAACGTGGCCAGACCTCCAGGCAGCAAGCCAGCGAGCTCTATGAATTGATCAACGAAGAAACGATTCCTGACATGTTGTAGCAACAATGCATTCGAGATGGTCCACTGTAACTATCGTTCTGATCCTTGTGGTGGTTGCTGCGTTTGCCTGTCGCGAGGCTGTAAAGTCGTCTGAGATGTCTACGGTCCAAAGTGAACGATCACCGCTGCCGGTACCACTTGAGCGACCGCGAATCGTGGTTCGCAAGGCCGCTCGCCGGCTTGACCTGTATTCGGGAGACAAGCTCCTGCGAACATACAAAGCAGGCCTCGGCTTCAGTCCGGTTGCCGATAAAAAACAGGAAGGAGACGGCGCTACACCCGAAGGCGAGTTCTATGTGTTCGTGAAAAATAATAAGAGCGCTTACTACCTGTCGCTGGGCATCAGTTATCCAAACGCGGAAGATGCCGATCGTGGTCTGCGCGACGGGTTAATCAATCGTGCTCAGCATCGTGCAATAACTGACGCGATCAGGACCAGGACGGCCCCGCCGCAATACACAAAGCTCGGAGGCTTGATCTACATTCACGGGCACGGCGCGCAGAGCGATTGGACATGGGGCTGCGTCGCATTGGAAAATGAGGATATTCGGGAGTTGTTCGACGCCGTGACCGTTGGCACTCCCGTCACTATTCAGCCATGAACTCCGATATCAAACCTTTCAAGATTCGCGACGTGGAGATCAATCCGCCGTTGGTACTCTCGCCGATGGCAGGTGTGACCGACGTCTCGTTTCGTCGTTTGCTCAAGCGACGCGGTGGCGTTGGACTGAGTGTTTCGGAATTCATCTCGGTTGAAGGTTTGACGCGCAGTAATCCGAAGTCGAAACGGCAGATGAGGTTTTATGAAGACGAGCGTCCATTCGCGGTACAGATTTTTGGCGGACAGCCGGAGCGAATGCGAATGGCGGCGGAGATGGCCGAAGAAGTTGGCGCCGATATTCTCGACATCAATTGTGGTTGTCCGGCGCCCAAGGTTGTGAAGCACGGTGGTGGCTCCGGCTTACTGAAAGATTATCCTCGGCTCGAAACGATACTGACAGAAATCAAAAAGGCCATAACCATCCCGTTGACAGTCAAGATTCGCGCGGGCTTTTACGATCACACAATCAATGCGGTCGAAACGGCGAAGCTTGCGGAGGCTTGTGGCGCCGAACACATTGCTCTACACGGCAGGACCAAAGAACAAGGCTATCGTGGTCTCGCAAATTGGGATCTCGTGAAGCAAGTGAAAGAAGCGGTGAAGGTTCCCGTGTCAGGCAGTGGTGATGTGACGACGATCGAAGGCGCATTTGCGAAGTTTCGGGAAACCGGTTGCGACGGAGTTTTGATCGGTCGAGGTGCGATGGCGAATCCATGGATCTTTCGGCAGATTGAAGATGCGATTCACGGTCGGGAAATCTTCGAACCGACATTGGCTGACAAACGGGCGATTCTGCATGAGTACTTCGATATGCTGCGCGAAGACATGCCCGAGACTCCCGCCATCAATCGCATGAAGCAACTCGCTGGGCAGTTCACGCGGGGCCTGCAGGGTGGCGCGCTGTTCCGTACGTCGATCTATCATTCGCACTCTGTCGAAGAAGTTTTGAATCGAATTGAAGAATACTTCGAAGCGATCGAGTCAGGTCGTCCTTATTACGGCGAAGCGGGTGTGCCGATTGAAGAAGCCCCGGAATTGGATTCCTGCGAAGCGGTAGCGTGAAAAGACGACAGGGCGAGGGGGAAAAACGGGGACGGGGAGAAACGGGACGGGGAGAAACGGAAGTATCTTCAGTTCAGTGCTTCTCCCCGTCTCCCTGTCTCCTTCGTCATCTCGCCGCCGCAACTGTCGGTGCTGATTTGCCGCTACCTGTATCGAGATTAACGGGCGCCGGGTAGCCCCGGCCGCTCAGCTGCGCCAACTCCATCACAAACTCTTTCTTCGGTTTCTCCACTTTTTTTGTCTTCTTGCTTGCGGTCTTGTTTGCGTTCGAATTGTCGTTAGCGTTAGCTGTTGTCGATGGCGATGGCATCGGCTTTGGTTTCGCCGACATCGCGTTCAGCGCGTACAGCATTTGGTCTTTCTGGTCAGCACTCAAATCCTCAAACCGCACTCCTTGCGTTTGCAAGACGGCTCTTAAGTTCTCTTCGGTATTCGCATTTTCCGCGTACACGTCTTTATAGATGTGCAGCTTTCCGTCCTCAACAACGATCGTTTCATAGCGCAACTCGACCGGCACCGTTTGTTTGAGCTTCACGCTCTTGGTTGCCGTGCGATCTTTGAGGTACCTCTCCAGCGTAACGTCAGACAGTTCCGTTCCCGTTGCCTTCGCGAGTAGTTTTGAAAAGTCTTTTACCTGCGCAGTCGTGAGACCCACGCAACCATGTGATGCGAACGTCCCGAGCTTTGCCGCCGACTTCCCACCGTGAATCAGTGCAGCCATACCGATCGGTATCTTGATTGGCCCAAGAGGGTTGTCAGGACTGCCCGCTTCGATGTGCTCACCGGGAGTGCGACCCATCTTCGCCACCCAGGGTTCATCTGGAGGAGTCCACGTCGGATTGATGATGATCTGCTGCGCCTTCCGAAGGCCTTGTGCTAAAGGAAACTCCGGATAACCGATGCCAATCTTGTACGACTTCACCAGGTTTCCATTTTCAAAAAGGTCCATCCGGAACGCTGGTATGTTAACGACGATACGCGTGTCCGTCGGCACTGAGTTCGGCTGAGATGGCAGTTTGTCAGCCGCCTCACGTCCCACACTTCCTTCACCACCCTCTCCTCCGCGCGCCCAGAAATCAACAGCGAGCGCCGTGAACTGCCTGGCTTTCTCTTCACCTAACACTGAGGTGATTTCGCGTGTGGCACGTTCCCGCGAATCAGCTGCGTCGCCAGTCGCGTCTTCAGCATTGGCTTCACGTAACCGCGACACCTCGGTGCTCGCGACCTTCTTCAGTGAATTAATCTGATCGTCGGTCAGTTGCAGCTTCGACTTAAGGTCACGGGCAAACGATTCGTTCGCGAGCAAGGCATCAACCCAGGGCAATGTCAGCTGCGATATCTCCGGTGGGGAAGGCGATGGTGACGAGCTTGGTGATGCGTTTGTATTCGCCGTATTCGGCAGGTTCGCGTTGCTGTTACTCGGAACTGTCGTGCAGGCCGCGAAGCTAATCGTCAGAATCAGAAACAGAAGAACGATTCTTAAATTCATTCTTAAACCTCTCTCAGCGTGATTCGAGTGTGTCAGTCATATTCAGTACCGTTCGCGGTAGGCGGATGGCCACTGCTCAACGCGACTGTAAGCGTTGACTAATGCGGACCTTGAGCAGTGGCCATCCGCTACCGCGAAGGGTACTGAATACGGGCTGGTTCACAAGCATATCGAACACCTGTACCACAGCAATGTGCGTTCCCTCATTCAGCCCCCATGTTTAGGCCCAACGGCGGCATAGGCCCTGTTTAAGTTGAACGATAAGCAGACATAATTCTAATGGTGAAGTAACGGAAACGGGTTGATGTTAGTGCCCTCCCAATATCTCTTCGGGTCGGAAACGATTGCGATTGAAAAATGCAGGTGGTAATTCCCGGCTCCCGCATTTCCAGTGTCCCCAACGTAGGCGATGACCTGGCCCTGTTTGACGAGCATCCCTTCGCTGATGCCTGGTGCGTATTGTTGGAGGTGCGCGTAATAGAAAATGAGCTTCTTGTCAGGACTAGATTGATAGATTGTCGTTCCGCCACGCTCACTCTGAAACAACTTAACGATCTGACCATCGGCCGCCGCAAGCACAGGAGTTCCGGCCGCCGCAGGTATGTCGATCGCATCGTGCACCCGACCCTCTGAACGCGCATCGTCAAACGTGTCGAGTAGTTGATTGGGTCGCACGCCGGCGACGGGAATAGTCAGTTTCAGTGTGCCTACAAACGTGTTATCAACGGCGTTCGATGTCGTAGGAAGGTCGGCCGATACGGATGGTTCAGGAGTCGGAGTTGCTTCTTCGATCGACGGTAAAGGAGTAAGAGAAGGAGCGGGACTAGCGGACACCGGTGCTGCCGGTAGCGGTTCGATCTGAGCGATTGGTTGAGACGGGAGAAGTTTGTAACGTCTCGCAAGCAGCCATGCGCCAGCTGCCCCGAGCAAGAGAACGATCAGAAGTGAGATCAACCACCCAACCGCGCGACGCATTCGCCTGCTCCAGCGAATTGTAGGGGCGTCTCTCCGTGGGCGCCCGTCGTCAAATCATGGTGGCCGCCCACAGGAAACACGGGCGCGCACGGAGGCACGCCCCTACAATGATCATCAAGTCGTTTGTTCGAAGCCGAGGGGCAAAAGGGGGCGGGGAGTTGTTCCTTCAAAAAACCAGCTTGCGCCAACACGCAATCGATGATGCCACGTGGGCAGGCGCGCGGTGTACAACGCGAATCGGGCCTGTCGTGCGAGTGCGCCTCCGAAAGCTTTGCCGCCGGTCAACACCGCAGCTCGTTCGGTTCCGAGACTGACTGTCTCACCCAGCTCTTCGAAGTGTCGGGTCCGAAGTTCTTTTCCCGATAGAAACGCCTGCACGTTCGCAGCAACAAGGTCTGCTTGTTGAAATGCGAGTTGTGCTGTGCCCGCAAGAACCGGCGCGGCATCGGGGAAATAAGCGATGTCGCCGAGCGCAAAGACGTTTTCATGGTCGAACAGCTGTAACGTTTGGTGAACCTGAAGCAAACCTCTTCCGTGCTTGGCGACCGAGAGCTGATCAATAACGGGATTGATTCTGACCCCTCCGACCCAGACCACGCCTGCGACATCGATCGATTCCTGCTTTCCCTTATGTTCAGTCAGCACGCTCTTCTCAGTGACCTTCACGACTCGAGTCAACGTGTGCAGTTCGACGTGCGCCTCGAGTAACGCTTGTTCGACATACTCTCGAATCGGCTCGCCCATTCCGGGAACCACACGATCGCCCATTTCAATGACCATCACCCGCGGCTCGCCAGGCAAAGCCCGACGCTTGAACGCATCGCGAAGCAGGTCTGACATCTTGGTCGACAGTTCGACACCGCTTGCGCCACCACCGACAACGGCGAAAGTCACCGCACGTTTCACGTCTTGCGGAGGAAGATCGGGTGGTACATGATCCAGCGCCTCAACCATCCGCGCTCGCAGTCTGTCGGCATCTTGAATCTTCCGAAAGGGATTAGAGTGTTGTTCGGCGCCTTCTACGCCGGCGAAGTTTGTGACGCCGCCCAGCGCAAGCACCAGAACGTCGTAAGCAAGCGAGTCTTGATGATTCTCAACCGTAACGGCCTGCGAATCGAGCTCGATGCCGGTCACGCGGCCTTGAATCAGGTTCACGTTGTCGTCAAACAGTTCCGTATAACCGGGCGCGATATGCCATTCTTCGACTTCGCCACTCAAATATTCGTATAGCATCGGCGTAAAAACGAAGTGGTCTTCGTCAGACACGAGGGTCACGTCCGCCGAGCCCGCAAGTGAGAGAGCGGTGAAAACCCCGCCGAAGCCACCGCCCAAAACCAGAACTCTTTTTCGTGACATCGATGCCTCTATCTTGTTGAGTCTTGAAGTGAATATCGGTGCGGCGATACTACCAGACAGGACCCTAACTGGACAGAGAATGTCTCAGATGTTACATTGCTGGGCGATTTTTAAGTTTAGCGGTTGCCGTTGTTTACGGACTTTATACTGCTGTTTAGGAGGGCCATTCAAGCAAGTGGCGTTAGCAAAAGAAACGAAAGAACAGATTGTAACCGAGTACCGTACCCACGAGGGAGATACGGGCTCACCCCAGGTTCAGGTTGCGCTTCTCAGCAAGCGTATCAACGACCTTACGGAGCATTTCAAAACCCATAAAAAGGATAACCATTCGCGGCGCGGCCTGCTGAAGATGGTCTCGCAGCGTAGAAGTCTGCTCGACTATCTCAAGCGGACCGACATCGAGCGTTATCACGAAGTTGTGAATCGACTCGGTTTGCGCCGGTAGAAACTGTAGCGAAAACTAAGAAGAAGAGAGAGAGCTTCGAATCTCTGTAGTACAGCCCGCGTCTATCGAAGAGCTTGTGGCAGTGCCGAACGTGACGGCGATCACTGGAAGCAAGCAGACGTGAAAGGCCGAGCGTTAAAGCACCCAAGGCGGCATGAGCTTCACGGTTATGAGGCTCTGCCGCCTTTACTATTTGCCTTCCTTGCCCGCTTCACGTGGCGTAGCGAGAAAGAGTGAAGGAAACCAATTGAGAGGCGCATGAGACGCCTCCGCCTGATGTGTCAGGCGTCACGTGTTCAAGGAGAACAAAAAATGCCAGTTAAGAAATACCTCAAAGAGTCGATCAAGCTGGGTGAAAGGGAGTTGACGGTCGAGACCGGTCGCGTCGCCAAACAGGCCGACGGTTCCGTTGTAATTCGTTACGGCGACACGATGTTGCTGGTTGCCGCTGTCGGCGCCCCAACCCCACGGGAAGGCGTTGACTTCTTCCCACTCACGGTTGAATACCGTGAATCGAACTACGCCGCCGGACGTATTCCCGGCAACTACTTTCGTCGTGAAGGACGGCCCAACGAGAAAGAGGTTCTAACCAGCCGTTTGATCGACCGCCCTTGCCGGCCATTGTTTGCGGAAGGCTATCGAAATGAAACCCAGGTGATTGCGAGCGTTATCTCAGCCGACCCGGACAACAACCCGGACGTCGTCGCAATTACCGGCGCATCCTGTGCGTTGTACCTTTCAGACATTCCATTCCTTAATCCAATTGCTGGAGTGCGTATCGGACTGATTGAAGGTCGATACATCGTCAACCCAACTTACGACGAAGTGCGTGAGTCGCGATTGAACCTGATAGTCGCAGGCAGTGAAGAAGCAATCGTCATGGTTGAAGCCGGCGCGAGCGAAGTCTCGGAAGAGATCATGGTCGAGGCGCTGATGGTGGCCCACAAGGAAATCAATCGGCTCTGTCGTTGGCAGAAAGAGCTTTTCAAAGCACTCGACATTCAAAAGCGTGAAGTCGTACCGCCGCAGTTGGACCAGGAGATGTTGGGGGAAATCACCGAGAAACACAGCGAGCGACTACGTGCGGCGCTGGATACCTCCACACAGGACAAACTTGCCAGCTACAGCGCCGTCGATGCGCTAAAGCAGGAAGTGGTTGAGTCGTATCCGGAAGATCAGCCGGAACGGCGACTGATGGCGAAGACGATCTTCGATCATTTGAAAGAGAACGTTTTCCGCGACGACATCCTGAATAAACGTCGTCGCCCTGATGGACGCCGCTTCTCCGAGATCCGGCCCATCACGTGTGAAGTTGGTTGGTTGCCGCGGGTACACGGCTCAGCGTTGTTCACGCGTGGCGAGACGCAGGCTTTGGTTTCGACGACACTCGGGACCAAAGAAGATGAGCAATTCATGGACGACCTCGAGAAGGGCGAAGTGAAACGCCGCTTTCTTTTGCATTACAACTTCCCGCAGTACTCAGTCGGCGAAGTTGGCAGGTTCGGATCATCGAGCAGACGCGAGATTGGTCACGGCGCACTTGCAAGACGTGCTCTTGAAACAGTGCTACCAGATGACGCTGATTTCCCCTACACACTTCGTATCGTGTCAGACATCACGGAATCAAACGGTTCATCCTCGATGGCGAGTGTTTGCGGCGGCACACTTTCGCTGATGGATGCCGGAGTTCCTTTGAAAGCGCCGGTGGCCGGTGTTGCTATGGGTCTCGTGATGGAAGGGAACAAATACGCGATCCTGACGGATATTGCCGGTGCCGAAGATCACTATGGAGATATGGATTTCAAAGTGGCCGGTACGCGCAATGGCATCACTGCCCTTCAGATGGATATCAAAATCGCCGGCATCAACGCGCAGATCATGGCTGAGGCGTTGGAGCAGGCGAAGAAGGGTCGCATCTACATTCTTGGCGTGATGGAACAGACAATAGCTCAGCCCCGAGAGAACATCTCACAATACGCTCCGCGAATCATTCAGATCAAAATCAATCCGGACAAGATCCGCGACGTCATTGGACCAGGCGGAAAAGTCATCCGGTCGCTTGTTGAAGAAACGGGCGCGAAGATCGATGTTTCAGACGATGGAACGATCTCGATTGCGACAAGCAGCGGTGAAGCTGCTGACGCCGCGGTGAACCGGATTAAAGGATTAACTGCTGAAGCTGAAGTGGGCCAAACGTATTTGGGAACGGTCTCGCGAATCGTCGACTTCGGGGCGTTCGTCGAAATTTTTCCTGGAACAGACGGCCTATTGCACATATCGGAGATTGCCGATCGACGCGTGAAAGACGTGCGCGATGAACTTAAGGAAGGTCAACAGATACTCGTGAAGTGCATCGGTCGCGAAGGCAACAAGATCAAGCTATCGCGAAAAGCAGTGCTGCGTGACGAGAGCCGCAAGGCAGAAGCCGCCAGCGCAAGCGATGTTGAGTAAAACAAGTTTGGCAATTGGTCCGGCAATGACGAGATAGACCAGGCGGAGGTTTGGAACTCACAAACCTCCGTTCTTATTGACCTTATCCCACCTGCAAGCCTCGGCCAAGCTGGAATACCCAGCTCATTCAACATCTCCTCATATCACACGACAGAAGCCGTTCGCCCTGCGAAAGCAGTCGATAGCGGTCTCGAAGGTTAGACGAAGACCAAATTTTCCTGCGAACAGGAAAATCGCGAAGAGGAGATTCCACTACCTTGAGGAATCGAGCAGTCCGCTCGTTTGCGGCGATACTCAGCATACTACTATTGACCGGCGTGCCTTCTCATGCGGCGCCGATCGTCATCAGTGATGTGGTTCAAGTGCTGAGCAACTCCCAGAGTCCGGCGGATCTTCGTCTTCGCAATGGTGCACAAGATCCTGCAGCTTCCGTTAAAGGTTCGATGCGGCCAACCTTCGGCACCATTGATGGTCTCGAGACGCGATCAGATTCTCTACTCGCTGGAATTGCAATCGGTTCGGATACGCGAACAATCGACATTTTTGCAGGGGATGATGTGGAAGCAACGGTATGCAATTGCGGTGAAATTATAGCTGCTGGTGCGTGGCCCAAGTGGCCGTTGCTGTTCTTGGCAACGATTCCGATTTTCTTTATCAACGATTGCGACAAGTGTGACGAGACACCGTTACCTCCTTCAACGCCAACTCCGACTCCACCATCGCAAGTTCCTGAACCAGTTTCATTATTGTTATTCGGTACGGGACTCGCGGCATTCGGCAACCAATTACGAAGACGGTATTTGCACTCACAGCTGACGGTAAAGAAGCACGCGACAGAGGAGGACGCGTAGAGCAATGTTGCGATCCACCAAACCTTCGAAGTTCGCTGTACTGATCGCCGTGGTGTTCTGTGCCTTCATGTTCTCCGAGACGGTTAACGCCAATCCGAAGAAGGTTAAGTACGGCGCATTCAAGATTCTTACAAGGCCAGGTGGTATGCCGCTTTCGATCGACGGAAAATCTTATGGGGAAACAACTGCTGACTACCGAACGATCGATCTTGAGCCTGGTCTTCACTCTTTGGTCGTAACGTTGCCATCTGGTCAGGCTTGGACACGCGAAATCGATCTGCCGGCTGGGCGGATCAAGTGCATCGTCATTAATTATCGTCCAAGTCCACCGCCAGCGAAATCACCGTGTCCGTTCCCGGTGAATGTATCTGCGCCATCCCAGGTCAATGAAGGCGAGATCGTTACCTACACTGCAGACGTGGCGTACAGCGGAACCGAGGGACTGAACTATAAGTGGACCGTAACACCGTCGAGCGCACACATCATCAGTGGTCAGGGAACACCTACGCTTACAGTTGACTCTACTGGTCTCGCGGATCAACGCATCACCGCCACGCTTGTGGTTGATGATGGATCGAATGATGAAACCTGTAGTCAAACAGCGCGGGCTTCCACGAATGTTCCAGCACAAGAAAAGCGGATCATTGTCGGACATGAGTTTGATACATGTTGCAGTTGTTCGTACGACGATCAGAAGGCCCGTTTGGATAACCTCGCTGTCGCATTGCAGAACGATCCGACTACGACGACTTACGTGTTCGCCTACGGCGGTCGGACCAGTCCAGTTGGACAAGCTGATCGCCTGCTTGCGAGAGCGCGAGACTACCTGGTGATGCAACGTGGTATCGATGCGTCACGGATCGTTGTGGTTAACGGAGGTTTCCGCCAGGAAGATTGCGTCGAGGTTTGGATCGTGCCGCGAGGCGCAACACCGCCACAACCATCACCGACCGTCCAGCCAAGCGAGGTCAGGCCGGCAAAGCCAGCACCGACTCGCCGACATCGCGGTTAACGAGCTTCGAGCAAGGGGGGGCCAAAGAGACAAGGGCAAAGCTCTTGTCTCTTTTTTGATCGCCTAATTGACGACCTTGGTCCCGTGTGGTAACAATCCTTCGTCCCCTCAGAAGTGATAGCCCCCTGAACCAAACCTAGTCGAGAAGGAGCTACGTCATGGCCGACGACAATGGCGGTGGTGGTGGGGGAAGTGCGGGTGTAGTCGCGATCGTCGCGATCTTTGTGATCATCGTGTTGGTTCTGTTGTTCGTTTACCGAGGCCGTCTGTTTGGCGGTGGTGGAACGCAGAAGATCGATGTGAACATACAAGCGCCGTCGAAGTAGGGATGAAGGATGAGGGATGAAAGAATAAAGACGGGGTGATGGCGAGATACGGGGACGGGGAGACACGGGGGACCCAGGGACATCGCGGCGCGCCCGGTAAGGTCACTTTGTCTCCGTGTCACCCTGTCTCCCCGTCACCATCTTCATTCTTTCAGCCCTCATCCCTCATCCTTTTGTCTTTTGCCGCGACGTCTTCTACTATTCGCTTTTACTAAATCACAACTAGATTTCGTCTAATCCTGTGCCTGCACCAAACATCGACACTATTGTTTCTCTCGCCAAGCGACGTGGTTTTGTCTTTCCCTCTTCGGAAGTTTACGGCGGTCTCGGAAGCGCGTGGGACTACGGACCGCTCGGCGTTGAGCTATGCAACAACGTGAAGCAATCGTGGTGGCGCTGGATCGTCTACGACCGCGACGACATCGAAGGTATCGACTCGTCGATCATTCTCAACCGGTTAGTGTGGCAGTACTCCGGTCACGAAGCTACGTTTCATGATCCACTCGTCGACTGTCGTGAATGTAAGACTCGTTTGCGTGCCGACAAGCTCGATTTACCAGAGGACGGGAAAGGTTCTGAGGTCGCGGAGCTCATCAGGCAAAAACGCGTCAAGTGTCCGAACTGCGAGTCGACGGACCTTACGGAGCCGCGGCTCTTCAACATGATGTTTCGCACGACGCTGGGTGCCGCCGCTGTTGAAGATGATCCGACGTCGCTTGCGTATCTTCGACCAGAAACTGCGCAGGGCATCTTCATTAACTTTCTCAACATACAGACAGCGATGCGACGCAAGGTTCCGTTTGGTATTGCGCAAATCGGCAAGTCGTTTCGCAACGAGATCACCCCGGGCAACTTCATCCTGCGTACTCGCGAGTTTGAGCAGATGGAGATGGAGTATTTCGTAAAGCCTGACGCGGAACATTTAAAGCTGGTCGATGAGTGGGTCGAACAATATGTCGAATGGTTCAAGGGCCTCGGGATCAGCGGAGATAACCTGCAGTTGCATGAGGTGCCGGCCGAGGAGCTAGCGCATTATTCAAAACGCACAGTTGACATCATGTATCGCTACTTTCCAGAGCGACCAGAGGAACACAGGCAGTGGGAAGAGTTGATGGGGATTGCGTGGCGAACAGACTTTGATCTGCGATCACATTCGAGCAAAGCTGTCGATGGTGAAGGGACTCGTATTAACCCTGACTCGACTGAGGATCTTTCTTACTTCGATGAAGCAACGAAGCAGCGATTCTATCCGCACGTAATTGAGCCGGCCGCTGGCGTCAACAGAACTGTGCTCGCCGTTTTGATGGATGCGTACTCGGAGAAGACGAATGATAAAGGCGAAACGCGAGTGATCCTGAAGCTCGTGCCGAAGCTCGCTCCAATCAAAGCAGCCATACTTCCCCTGGCGAAGAACAAGCCTGAGATCGTGGGAATGGCGAAAGCGATCAAGCGTTCACTGCAACCAGTATTGCGCGCGGTTTATGACGACACCGGCGGCATTGGAAAGCTGTATGCACGTCAGGATGAGATTGGAACGCCGTTTTGTGTGACGGTGGACCATCAGTCGTTGGAAGATGAAGCAGTTACGGTGCGCGATCGTGACACCTGGGAACAGGAACGGATCAAAGTGAGCGATCTCGCAGAGCACTTGCAGAATCGACTGAAAGAATAGTTTCGAGTTTCGAGTTTCCAGTTTGGGGCTTGAACCTCATAAACTGAACTCGAAACTCAAGACTCGAAACCTGAAACTGAAGTTATGCCAGTAGTCAAAAAGCGAAACGAACAAACCGAGACGCGCTTGTTGTTGGAATCAACCGAGCCGGTTGATCTACCACCGGCAACGATTGAAGACACCGCGGTGATACTTCAGTTTGAGAAGTTTCGCGGCTGGGTTCCTGAACTGCTTCACGTGTTGAGGTCGGGAACCGTCGCTGAACCGGTTCCCATTATGATCGACGGCTCCACGTTCTCGGTTCACGGAGAGACGCGCACTTTCTGGGTAAAGATATGGCACACAGCAGGCAGTGAAATGACGCAAATCGATCGTGTGCAGGTAATCAGTTGTCTGCCATCGACACGCGGCGTCCAAGTTCTCATCGATACGCCCGACAAATTCGAATCCTATTCCGGTCACGAAAAGACTGAACTCCAACCTCCAGACGACCACGAATAATTGTCGCAGTTTCCGGACAAGGTAGTTGATCTCGCACAGGCGATTCGCGCAGCGGGCGGTCGTGCACTGCTTGTAGGAGGATGTGTGCGTGATCCCCTGATGGGAAGTCAGCCGAAGGACTGGGATTTGGAAGTTTACGGTTTGGAGCCTGCGACATTGCGCGCGTTGCTCGATCGTTTTGGTTCAGTCAACGTCGTGGGTGAAGCGTTTACGGTTTACAAGTTGGGATCTGATCTTGACGTTTCGCTCCCAAGGCGCGAACGAAAGAGTGGCCGCGGACATCGTGCATTTGTAATCGATGGCGACCCGTCGATGAGTGTCGAGGACGCAACGCGCCGCCGCGATTTCACAGTCAATGCGATGCTGAAGGATCCGTTGACCGATGAATTGATCGACCCGTTTCATGGCTTAGATGACTTGAATGGCCGGATGCTGCGTGCGGTATCGGCCGAGACATTTGGGGAAGACAGCCTGCGGGTATTACGCGCCGCACAGTTTGCTGCGAGGTTTCGATTTCAGATTGATGAAGCCACGCTTGATCTGTGTCGCAAGATTGATCTGAGCGATTTGCCTCCGGAAAGAATTTGGGGAGAGATCGAGAAGCTCCTGTTGTTGGCTGAACAACCGTCATTTGGTTTCAAGTGGCTGCAAAAGCTAACGAAGTTGGAAAAGTTGTTTCCCGAGATCGCCTCGCTGGTAGATGTGCCGCAAGATCCTGAGTGGCATCCGGAAGGCGATGTGTTCGTGCACACGCTGTTGACGATCGATCGCGCTCGCGAGTTGATTGAAGCTCTGTCTTATCCACGAAAAGTGACTGTAATGCTCGCGGCTGTTGCGCACGACTTTGGAAAGCCCCCGACTACAAAGTTTCTTGAGGGCAGGTGGCGATCGAGAGGTCATGAAGAAGCTGGCGTTGGTCCGACCGAATCGTTTTTGGATCGCTTGAATGTCCACACCATCGAAGGCTACGACGTGCGCGGTCAGGTGACTGCTCTCGTCCGCGAACATTTAAAGCCCGGAGAGTTCTTCAAGAAGAAAGAGGAAGTTGGAGACGGAGCTTTCCGCCGGTTAGCACGCAAATGTGAGCTCGACTTGCTGTATCGAGTTGCGAGCGCTGACTCGCTCGGTCGCAACGCCGATTGGGTACCAAAAGAGAAGTGGTACGACGCGACAGCGCAGGAGTGGTTCATTACTAGAGCAAGAGAGTTGGAGGTTGCGCAGGCTCCGCCAAATCCGATTCTGCTTGGTCGTCATCTGCTGGAGTTGGGTGTACAGCCTGGACCACGGATGGGGGAATTAACGCGTGCAGTTTACGAGATGCAGTTAGATGGACGCGTCACGAATCTGGAGGATGCGATCGCTGAAGCAAAAAGACTTCTAAACCCCAACTTAAACGAGTCACCTTGAGTCTCGCCTGCTCATACGCTGAAAAAATGGTCAGACACCGCGTGGCTGAAGCCAGTGGTGTCCACAACTAAGGTTCCGGCTGCTGTTGGCTGACGCAGTGGATCGTTCCCATGCCCCACACCAGTGGTTCGCAGTTGATCGGAACGATCTTCCGATCTGGAAAGGCGCGTTGTAACGTCTCGACCGCGCGTTTGTCGTTCTTGTGACCAAATACGGGAGCAAGGACCACATTGTTTGCGATGTAGAAGTTCGCGTAGCTCGCAGGCAGTCGTTCGAGATTTCGATTATCTGTACTCGTACCACCCACTATCCCTGGCATTGGTAAGCTAAGTATCTCGAAGGGTCTGTCCTGCGCATCAGCCATCCGCTGTAACTTGCGGAAGTTCTCCTCGAGCAATTCATAGTTTGCGTCTTCGGGATCATCTTCACGCACGCAAATGATTACGTCGCGCGCAACGAACCTGGCGATGTCGTCGATGTGGCCGTCAGTGTCGTCGCCGACGATTCCTTCTCCAAGCCACAGCACTTTCGTCACGCCTAGATAATCCTTCAACCGCTGTTCGATCTGCGTTTTTGAAAATTCAGGGTTGCGGTTCGGGTTGAGCAAACACTGCTCTGTTGTCAACACGCATCCCGCGCCATTCACGTCGATCGAGCCGCCTTCCATCACAATTCCCGGTTCGAACCGCGGTAACCTCAGAACAGGCTCCAACAGTTTTGGAATCTGATCGTCGCGTTTGAGTTCCTCGTATTTGTTACCCCAGGCATTAAATCCCCAGTCGTTGTACGCGATCGCCCCATCGTCTCGAAACAAAAAGTTAGGACCATAATCGCGAATCCAGGAGTCGACAGTTTTTATACGATGAAGGTGTACGTTCTCGGCTGCGTCGAAAGTACAACGCGCTCGCACGTGTGCTTCGGTTGGTTCGTCGTCTACTAACAGGTTGACCGTTTCGTGCGGCGCAAGCGCTGCCATCATTTCCAAAAATACTTCTTCAACCTGGTCGACACGGTCGGGCCACGTCTCCGGATCCTTGGGCCAGGTCAACCACGTCGCTTTGTGGCGATGCCATTCCGCCGGCATTCGAAAGCCAAGTTCGGCCGGCGTCTTTGTGATGGACTCTGTCATAACTGAACGTCGGCGCCGGTAACGGGCCGTCGCATGTAACGAACGACTCCGATGAGACTGATCAGTACCCAGAACGCTTCCATCAAGAAGGCGGATAAATTGAAATTGGCAAGAAGAGAGAGAATGATGAGGCTGGCGCCAATAGCGTTGAGCAGGGAGTAGGGCAAGCCCGTGCTTGGAAGTTTATTGACTTGAAGCAGCAGATAAGTAATGACGAGCAGTATTACGCCGGCGATGCCGAAGATGTCGAGCAGTCCGTATCTCATGATCATTCACCATAGCGGACGTGCAAACCACCATATGCATCGATGCGGCGGTCGCGGAGAAATGGCCAGTTCTGCCGAGTCTCATCAATCTTGGTTAGATCGCAGTCGACGATTAGAGTTTCTTCTTCTTCGGCCGATGCTTTCGCAATGATGCGACCGAATGGATCAGCAACAAATGATTGGCCCCAGAAGTTGAGCTTGCCTTCGCGTCCGACGCGATTAACGACAACGACGAAAACTCCGTTCGCGATTGCGTGGCCTCGCTGGATTGTTTCCCAGGCTGAATGTTGAGCGAGGTTAACGTCAGCTGCTTCATCGGGCAGCCAACCGATCGCTGTGGGATAGAAAAGGAGCTGCGCTCCGCCCAGCGCAGTCAGTCGTGCTGCTTCGGGAAACCACTGATCCCAGCAAACGAGCGTCCCCACTTTTCCATAAGCGGTATCGTGACTCTGAAAACCCAAGTCGCCCGGAGTGAAGTAAAACTTTTCGTAATAGAGCGGATCGTCTGGAATATGCATCTTCCGATACTTGCCAACGATCTTCCCTGTCTTATCGATGATCACGGCTGTGTTGTGATAAACGCCGGCAGCTCTTTTTTCGAAGAGTGATGCGACGATAACGACACTCTTTTGTTTTGCTACCTTCGCGAGTGCTTCGGTGGATGGACCCGGAATCGTTTCGGCAAGCTTGAAGAGTTCGATGTCCTCCGTTTGGCAGAAGTATTGAGAACGAAACAACTCCTGAAGGCAAACAATTTGCGCTCCGCGTTTCGCTGCATTAACGACCCCGGCGATCGCCTTCTTCATATTCGCTTGCGGCTTTTGATCGCAGCTCATCTGCACCAGTCCAACGGTGACTGTGCCTTCCTTCTTTTTTCGTGGCATGTTTGGAGTATAGCAAAGGGAAAGCAGATCCACCGATTGTGATGTCCGACGCACTTCAATTCGTCGCAACTCGCGGCGGATCGACTTACATCGCAGGTTGCCGTAGCAATCAGTCACTGCAAACTTCCGGAAGCTCTGGTTAAGAGAGCGCAATTCAGTACCGTTCGCGGTAGCGGATGGCCATGACTCAACTAACGAGATCTGATGTTGCCACGTTGAGCGTGGCCATCCGCTACCGCGCATGGTACTGAATAGTCGAGCGGCGACTTATTCAGAGTTGATCAGACGTTCCTGAAGTGTATCGGACATTGTGATGGCGAATCTGCTTTCCGCACGCCAAACGCAATCAGCACTCACAGTCGCCTTTGGACATCGCTTTTCCCGTCCAGTAAGATGAGCGGTCATTTTTATGGACCGATTGGAGAGTGAGCATTTGCCATGATCGATTTTGAGCTGACTGATGATCACCGTGCGCTGGTGCAAACGGTGCGCGAGTTTGCGCAAAAGGAAGTCGCCCCATTTATTAAAGAATGGGATGAGAAGCAGCAATTTGAGCCGTCGGTGTTGAAAAAGATGGCGTCACTAAACCTGCTTGGAGTTTGTATTCCGGAAGAGTACGGGGGGGCCGGCTTTGATTACATCGCACTTGGTCTCGTTTGCGAGGAACTGGAGGCGGTCGATACCTTTCTTCGCGTTGTGATGTCGGTACATACCGGCTTGAACTCTTTGACGCTTTACACCTGGGGCACAGAAGCACAGAAGCAAAAATATCTTTTGCCGCAAGCGAAAGGCGAAAAGCTCGCGACTTACGGATTGACTGAGCCGGGAGCTGGGTCCGACGTAGTTGGCGCGCGCTCTACTGCGCGAAGAGACGGCAATGATTGGATTCTCAACGGCGAGAAGATGTGGATCAGTTTGGCCGACGTCGCTGACAACTTTCTTTTCTTCTGTTGGACCGACGAAGACAAGCGACGCAAACGTGATCATACGGGAATGTCATGCTTCATTGTTGAACGTACGATGAAAGGGTTCTCGTCGGGCACGATTCACGGAAAGATGGGAATCCGCGCCGGGAACACTGGTTACTTTTCACTCGAAGATGTGCGTGTACCGCAGGAGAACATGGTTGGCGAAGAGGGAGAGGGTTTCAAGATCGCGATGTTTGCGCTGGAGCAGGGACGTTACACGGTAGCTTCGGGTGCCACCGGAATAATCCGCGCTTCCAGAGACGCTGCGGTTGCATATGCAAAAGAGCGAGAGACGTTTGGCACCAAGATCGCGAACCACCAATTGGTGAAACAGAAGATCGCCGAGATGGAAGCCGACTATCAAATGAGTCACCTCTTATGGCTGAACGCTGGCTATTTGAAGAACGAAGGAAAACCAAACGCGCGAGCGACGAGCCTCGCGAAGTGGCAAGCCACAACACGAAGTGAGAAAGCAGCTTCAATGGCGATTGAAGTTCACGGCGCAAACGGTTATTCAAACGATTATCCGGTAGAGCGATATCTGCGGAATTGCAAAGCAGCGATCATCTACGAGGGTACGCGCGAGATTCACACATTGATGCAAGCCGATTGGGCGTTGGGTCTGAAGAAGGAAAAACCAGCGCGCAGGACGCTGCCCTCCTGGAACAAAGGTTAGAAGAAAAACCGCAGAGAGTGTGCAACCGCGGGTTGCGAAACTCTCTGCGGCGTCCCACCAAACAAGGAGATGGGGAGATGAGACTAGTGGGAAAGAAAAACGTCCCAGGCCCATCTACCGACAGACCCAGTCTTTGTATTGTTCACTTTGCGCGATAGCGAAACTCGTTTCCATAAGTTTGACATCGTTGTTATCAATAATCTTCGCCGTCGAAAATCTAACTCGAACGGCAATGTCCACACTACGGTTTATTGACCTCACACCAAACAACCACTTCGTTCACCGGAGCAGGTGAAAGCGCTGCGTATTATAAGTCCGCAGAGTTTTTTCACTGGAAAGAAACCGGAGCGATTGCGTTTCGTGCTTCGGTAAGATGATCTTAGCCTCCAACGCATAGTCCCGCGTAACACACGACTGTGAGAATAAGCAAAGTCGATAGAGACGCAACTAGCGCCATCAACAGCCAGCGCCCGAAGCCTACCTTGTAAGACTTTCCAACCCACAAGGGATAAACGATCATCAGCACGATGAGCTGAACGACGAAAAATCCGAGTGTTTTGGCCATATTGTCTCCCTAGGTTTTTAAGGACCAGTCTGTCGGCGCGTAGGCCGAACATTCGTTAGTACGGCGTAGATAGCTGCTGCGGTACAGCCACTTACGAAGCAAGTAGAGAAAGGCACTTCAGCGAATAAAGCCGAAGCAAGACCACAGCCACCCGCAGTCGCTGTGCAACGTAGCCCCGTGTCCCTTGCAGCGCCTCTCCATCCTGTTAGCGTGTAGAAGGTCCAAGGACCCAGGCCTGGCGGTCCGCCTCGTTGCACTGCCTTCGCGTGCGCATTCATAATCGGGCCGCGGCCACCGCCACCACCACCGCCACCACCACCGGCTAAGATATCGTCGTAGAATGTTTGTTCGGGGTGTTGTTCATAGAACAAATCTCTGTCGGCAGAAGATGCAAATTGTGATGCATCTAGACTGAGCGGTGCAGTTTGCTGTTGAATCGGTGTTCCTAACTGAAAGTTTGTGAACATTCCTGGATTGTGATGCAAATACCCAACACCGTCTGCCATATATTCTAGATCATACCGAACGGTCCATTCCGTAGGACTGTACTCCGATCGGGTAATCACTAAATTCGCGACGTATTGATCTTCAAGGGCACCATTTGCATCGAAGAACCTTGTGATGGCCGTGCCTTGCCATTCGTTATAGAGGTGGACAGCGGTTATGAGGATTATTTCTGCGCCGTCGCCACTGATCGTCGCCGGTCGCCGAACGTGGTTCGCTTTTGCACCTTCGCGTGGCAGTTCTCTCCGGCCTACAAGAGACACGGCCTCATCAATCCTTGGCTGACATCCGTTTCGTTCAAACGCTTCAAGGGCACCGTGCAAGGCCTTGTTCGTCTGCCGTAGCTGTTTGATCCTTTGCCCCACTTTTGCGCCCGTCTCCGCTTTGGCGCTGATATTCTTTAGTGGATGTTCGCGGTTAAGCGTTTTGTACGCGAAAGCTGTAAAGCTACAGAACGATACGATGAGCAAAATCCTTATCGCTAGATAAACATATCTTTGCATCTTAACTTTCTCCTTTTTGAGTTGTACCTCGCTTCGTGGTCGGGCTAAGATGCCGTTGTTCAGAATCAGCACATCTCTGCTCGGCAACGATCAAAGGTGAGTTGAGAACGACAGCTCTGACGCGAGTTCACGCCCGCGTTGGAGCTTTTGACTACAGAGCACTAGAGAGTCGTGACGGCGATGCGTGGGAGGTCTGAGTCGCAAGTAATCCCAAGTACCCTCGTGAAATCAGGTTCTCGAGAGTCGACTTTCGCAACGTGTATATCTGTTGTTGCAACGCGAAGATTCTCGCCGTGGCGTCGGCGTCAACCTCCGCAATACGTAGTTCAGTTCCGTGAACGGTCGCCACAACCATGCCTTCACTTTTGTGGCCTGACAACACCAGCACAAACGAGCAGCAGCAAGGAGGCAGTGATACAAAGGGAGGTTATTCGCCGGGGAGCACAGACGATGACTTCGAGTATTCGCAGCTGACCGCCTTGGGTTTGCAAAACAGGTGAGGAACTTTGATAAGGATCGTGAGTTCATTTCTTTGTCCTTAACGTGAGGTGATCACAACATTACACACATCATTGAACCGCATTCGTTGTTAGTGGTGACGTGTGACGCTGGTGGTGAAGCGCAGGCTATGCTAAGTGGGCCACTTAGTCAATCAATTAGTATTGCCTAAAACGGCTAATCATTATTCATTTTGCTCGCTTGTGATCTTTGCGAGCCAGTCGTGCACTCGCCTTGCGATATTCAGTAGGTGTCATACGGTACGATTTGCGAAACTCACGGACGAAGTAACTCGCTGTTGTTAGACCAACATTCATCGCAATTTCCTTCACCGACATAAACGTCGTCCGCAGCAAAGTAGCGGCACGCTTTAACCGGATCGCTTTTAAGTATTGGCTTGGTGTCGTTCCGGTTTCTTGTTTGAAAAGGTGACGAAGGCGTGAGCCTGAGAGATTCACAAGATCGGACAGTTCTGAAGTCGACCACGCCTTTGTGGGTCGGGCTTCCATGCTGGAAATGACGACTTCTATTCTTCGATCCATAAGTGATGAGGACCTGGACGCGAAGATGGATCTTCACTGAAGGAACCTTGAGGCTTCCCAACAAAGTTGATTAGTGATGTTGCGGGGCGCGGCGAGATTATCGCTCTCTCTGTGGTTTTGTCTACTAGATTTCCGGCGATAGTTAGGCAAAAGCACACGGGAAAGTGGGAGAAAAACTTTCTACCATGTCACCGAGCGCACGACCACGCATTCCTGCGCCGCTTCGGATTTCCTGATCCCAACTAGTAACAGGGG
>JBKPMX010000175.1:0-24489 GCA_046765655.1 Acidobacteriota bacterium | reverse complement strand
TGTATAAGAGACAGGTTAGAACCACACCGACTCGCACATCCCGCGATAACAAAGCGACGTCAGGCCGTCGCACTCCAAAGGTCTTTTTCGATTCAACGTGGCTCACAACAAACCCTGTTTACGAAGGAACTCTCGAATCGCGGTGTAACCCTGCATCATCTCGTCCCGATTGAAGCCGCCGTGCTTTCGTCCCTTGATCGTCACCAGCCGATTCGGAACACCAGCTTTGTCTAACGCGGCATGGAGGCGAACCGCATGATCGTAAGGCGCGACATCGTCCAGTTCACCGTGGATCGTAATGATGGGGGGTAAACCAGCACGCACATAGTTAACCGGCGAGAGTTGTTTCGATAGTTGCTCTGCATTGCTCAGACTGCCAAACCATTCGCGCGCATAATTTCTGGCGTTCGGACCCTCAAGCAAGTCTGCCACGTCGCCTATACCAAACCAGTTAACGATGGCGGCAACCTTCAGCTCTGGAACATTCGCCGAACCCCAACGATCGTTTCCCTCGATCGGGCATTGCCGATCGAATACGTTGTTCCGCGGCAACATGCCTGTGATTAAAGCAAGATGCCCACCCGCAGACGTACCCGTCAACACGAATCGCGATGGATCAAGTGAATAGTCACGTGCGTGATAAGTGAGCCACCGCAGCGCACAGCGACAATCCTCCACCGCTGCGGGCGCCGCCGCTTGTCTTGCTGTTCGATACTCAACATTGATCGCAGACCAACCGAGTTCGAGATACGGCAATAGGTAAAGGACATTGCGTTCTTTTTGTCCGTCGACCCAACCGCCACCGTGAAAGAGAATCAAGGTCGGATTGGGGCGGGTTCGATTCTTCGGAAGATAAAGATCGAGCTTTAATTCGAAATTACTTGCTTTGGCGTAGGTGACATTAGGGAAAATGTCGTATTCAGCGGGGGCGTAATCGATCCAACGATCAGAACTTGTCTGACCGCTGGCGCCGATACTTTGCAAAAGCAGAAATGTTAAGAGACAACAAACTCGAAACGAACAGCGGAGAAACACACAAGGCACAAACACCTTGCTCGAAATATTTGTGCCTGTGTGTTTCTCGAAAGTCATCCAACTCAGAAACTAAGTCGCGCTCCGAAGCGCCACTGTCGCTGCTGGTTCGGCCCGAATGTCGACGTGATGTAACCGAACGTACTGCTATTCACGTTCGCATCGGGGAGGTTGAAGTTAGCATGATTGGTTGCGTTCAACGCTTCTGCTCGGAGTTGGAACTTTACGGTTTCAGACAACGAGAAGGTGCGATAGAGCGTGAGATCGGTTTCGAAGAAATCCGGACCTCGAAGATTGTTTCGTCCCCCGCTCCCGAATCGCGCGCCATTTTCTAACGCCCAGGCACAGTTTGCTGTGCAGGTCGCTCCAAATATTGCTGGACCGCCTAACACAGTATTGACGAACCAGGGTCCGCTGCCGTCCAAACCGCGCTGCCCCGGTGTCCCAATTCCGCCAAGGATTTGAATCTCGGGCGCAACCTGGTTGGGTACCTGTTGACTCCCGCGAGCCAACAAGGCTGGAGCCGTATTTTGGACTACATAGAACGGCATTCCACTCATGATGCTCATTAGACCACTAAACTGGAAGCCGCCGAAGATCCTGCTTGCCCAACCATCCTTGGCCCATCGTTGTCCTTTCCCAAAGGGGAGGTCATACACGAGATAGCTTTGCAGGTTGTGCGTGCGGTCGTAACTGGCCGGACCTCGGTTCCGTTGTTTCTCAGGAGTGTACGCGATTCTGGGTCCGGCGTCGTTATCAGCGAAGTTGAGTGTTTTGGACCAGGTGTAAGCCATGCCGAAAAGCGAGCTTGCCCACCGACGGGTGAGTTGCGCTTGCAGCCCGTCATAGGTCGTGTCTCCATAGGGTTGGATACTGGAAATGTCCGCATTTATCCCAAACCCGATAAGCGGGCGACCAGCATCGGCAGTTCCAGGAGCGCTGGGGTTAATGTTGATAAATCCCATCTGACCATTTGCACGCGTGCCAACGTAACCTACGTTAGCGACGAACTTGGCTGGCAGTTCCCGTTCGATAAAGAAGTTGAACGAGTGAATCTTGTCCCGCTGCACTTCTTTCGGGAAAGTTGTCGTGCCGGTGTTTGGCGGTAGCGGAATAGTACCGCTGTTCAGATTCGGTGGAGTGCTCGTATTAATGAGGCCCTGCCGGAGGGTCGTCACCGGGATGAACCCTGAGGTCCCACTAAGCCCGTTGAAACTGATTGAAGGCATCGACCAAATGTTGACGATCGGATACGCATTCCTTACGTCTTGAAATGGTCTTGGATCGGAAGATTGGCCATATCCGCCACGGAGTACAGTCTTGTCGCTAAGTCGAAAGGCAATACCTACTCGCGGCAGGAACAAACCCGCGCCAACCGATGCGCCACCATCAAATGGAACACCGCCTAATCCGCCTGTGATCACTTGCCCGGTCGCCGGGTCGAAACGGTTGATTCCGGAATGGTCCTTCCTCGGAATCGGGAAACGTTCCCAACGGAGACCGTAGGTAAGCGTTGTGCGGCGGCCAATCTGCCAATGGTCGCGGGCGTAAAGTCCGTATTGCTGCCACCACACTGAGTTGGGATTGCGAAGTTGATCCGCCTTCCCTGCGCCGCTGGGGAGTCCGAGCAGGAACTGTGCCCAGGCATTGAACGCACTTGCCGAGGCAACGTGATCTTTGTCAATCGTTCCGGGCTGACCGCAAACAGGTGTTCCTGTGTTGACCGCATCACATCCTGCCAATGCCGTCGCAGTGCCGCTGAACTGGAATGAGCCGCGGACGGTCTGAAAGGCTGCACCTTGTGGTTGGAAGTGGTTTATTCGCGGATTCAAATAGTCACCGCCAAAACGGAACGAGTGGGCGCCTTTCAACCATGATAGGTTCGCGGCAGCCACGTATTGATTGTCGCGGAACAGAAACGGGTTTCCAGTGTTGTCGTTGCCTATATTGTTCCACCCGGTGATGTTGAAGAACGGATAACCATTCTGAAGCTGGTCTGGTCCATTGGTGCCGGGGATTTTGAGAACCGTTTGTCCGTAAGGTTGATCAATATCAATGTTTTGTGCGCCCAGTCGCTGACGCGTATAGCCAATGTTGCCATCTAGAACAACTGTCGGGCTGAAGGTATACGTTCCCCCTAGTCCTACCACTTGGACCAGTCCCGGGGCAGTACCGAGCTGTCCTCCATTCAAGGCTCCGCCGCCGATTATTCCAAAAATGGGCGGGTCGAAGATGTTCGTAGGCGACCGACTGTATCGCCCCCACAAGCTGAGCTTGTTACCACCAACGTAATTGATCTTGACATCGACGTTCGTGCGATTGAATTCGCCTACTCCCGTGCTTGCGAAGTTGTTCGTAAAGCCAGGTCCAGTCGGCAGCGGTAGCTGTCTAATCAATTCAAGCGCCGCAATATCAATCCGATTTGCGGGAATAATATTGCCTGGGAACGGAGTCCGAAGACGCGGATCGGGGTTCGACGCCGGGTCGTAGATGATGGCACCAGTCCCAACGAAACTCACATTCCCGTTGGCGTCGGGCCGCAGAGCCGGAGGCGCGATAGTCCTTGTAGTACCCGCAGCATTTCTTTGGGTAGTACGTTCAAGATCGGTAAAGAAGAAAAGTTTGTTCTTGCCGTTCCAAACTCTTGGTCCACCTTCGCCGAAGTGGGGCAATATAACCGGCCCACTAAAGGCGTACCCAAATTGGCCTACGATGTTTTTGGGAATTTTTGGTTGGTTTGCAGGCTGGAAGAAATTCCGCGATTGAAAGCGGCTGTTCGTAGTGTAGCCCCAGCCAACACCATGAAAGTCGTTACCACCTGATTTAATCGTAACGTTAATTGCCGCGCCGCCCGCTTGTCCTTGCTCGGCGTCAAAAGCGTTCGTGACGATATTAACTTCTTGTATCGCCTCGGCTGGCGGAACATAAACGGTGTTCCCTGGCAGCCACGGATAGATGATGCTCGATCCATCAATCTTCGTGTTGTTCTGCAAACGCGAAACGCCGTTGACGTTGTAAGACATCGACCGCTGCGGGTTACCGGCTGCAGAGTTGTCCTCGCCGGCGCCGTTACCGATGAAAAAGCCTCCGGTGCCTCGGGCGGTTCCTGGAATTAGCGCAAGCAGACTCTGATAGTTTCGACCTAGACTCCCAAACAGCGGCAGGTTGTTAACCTCTCGTTCTGTCTTCGTGATGTTCACGTCAGCTCGATCTGTCTGGAGCGCCACGTCCTGAGTTGCTGCAACCAGAACAGTTTCTTCTACTCCACCAACTTCAAGTTCCGCATCGAAACGATGAGTCTTGTTCGCTTCGATTCGAATGCCATCCTTGATGGTGGTCTTGAAGGACGATCTAGACACAGAGACTTTGTAGAGGCCAATCTGAAGATCACTAGCTGAGTAAGCGCCGCGATCGTCTGTCATCGCTGTAGTAATGGCTCCCGTGGCCACGTTTGTCATTTCGACCTTCGCGCCAGGGATGGCGGCTCCGTTCGAATCGGTCACGTTTCCAACTAGAGACCCGTAAAGGACCTGCGCCCGCGCAGTAGGCACAAGCATGAGTGATAAAACTGCCACCGCGAGAAACTGAGTGAAGGCCTTTAGCGCGAAGCCCACGTGCTCGCGTATTGTTTGGGTGTATATCGTTCGCTTCGGACAGCCAGTGAAGGTAAACATGACTCTCTCTCCTCTTCAGGTCTGACGTTTCGACGTTTCGCAGTTGTTAATGCGCTCCGTCCGTTGAGCCGGAGCATGAAACTCAATTAATTCGAGACCAAAACAAAATACGCACAAGAACCTTCAGGCGACTGAAGGCGCACCGAAATGCTTCTGCACAACTAAAGCGATTGTGCCCAGCAGGCGGGGATGCGATAACGGATCAGTGGGTACTATCCGCGTGTTCGCATGCGTGGAGCATCGATCTTCGACAGTTTTCGCAACGATCGGACCAACCCGGTTCCAGACTTTTGTTATCTCTCCAATAACCAGGATTTCATCAGGGGCAAGACCAGTGACAAGCATCGCGATTCCGACGCCAAGGTAGTGCCCCATCTTGTTAAGTGCTTCGAGCGATTTGGAATCTCCCTGGCTCGCAAGCCGCAAGAGATCGTCGAAGGAGGGTGGTGGACCATTGGATTTGGCACCGCTGTAATAACGAACGGCTGCCGAGTTAGACGCATAGAGTTCCCAACAGCCTCGATTTCCGCAACGACACTCCAACCCGTTCTCAACGATCGTGGTATGGCCGAACTCGCCAGCGACACCGCTTGAACCCCGCACGAGTTGGCGGTTCATGACCAGGCCGGTTCCAATACCCTCCGATACTGTCAGCGCCACGAGATCCTGCGCACTTTCCGACCGTCTGCCGAACCAAATCTCAGATAAGGCACAAGCATTTGCTGCATTTTCGAGCTCAACCGGGAGGTCAGTTGCTTCTTCGAGTGGGGTCTTCAAATCAAACTCGCGCCAATTTAGATTGGGTGCAAAGACGAGGCGGTGCGAAGTTAAATCGACGCGGCCCGGTAAGCTCACGCCAATACCTTCACAAGTTAAGTCGGGCCTGATCTTCTTTAACTTCTGTAATCTCGGTACCAAGTCATCGACGAACTGTTTGGGGTCTTGAGCCGTGGGGACAGTTTCCTGAGCCATGAAATGGCCGTTTAGGTCAGCCAGCGCCAACGTCGTCATTGCTGGTCGGATATTCACTCCAATAATGCCCACGCGCTCTTTATTCAAGTGCAGGAAGCGCGGGCGCCGTCCACGAGGAACGCGTCCGTTCGCTCCCTCGGTGACCCAACGCTCTGCAATTAACTGCTCCGCGATCGAGGAGACAGTGCTTCGTTGAAGTCCAGAATGACGAGCAAGATCGGCCCGCGAGATTGGCTCATGACTACGGATCAAATTAAGAACAATCCGGCGATTAATGTGACGAGCGGTCTCGCTTGTCGCTACTCGGAAGTTAGTTAGATCAATCTTCCGCATTTCCACCCGTTATTTCCCGAGATCGTATGACTACAAATAAGGTAGGACTGGATATTATTAGTTCGTGGCGCGAACTAATACCACGCACTTCATTTCAAGTCAACGGAAAATTATCGGTGGCTCGCGTTAAAGATAACGGCGACTCTGTTTGGAGCGACTTCAGCAGCGAGTTTCAATGCGAGACTTGCCTTGAGCGGCTAAGGTTACGCGCGATGAGGGTATTTGTCGTCGTACCTACTTCGGTTCCGCAAACAACGAAAACTCAGAGATGGCCGGACAAACTGGCGACTGCGTGATCCGCAGCCGAACTTTCGTGGTGGTTACAGGTTTAGCACGCACCAGCTTGCAATTGCCGATGCTTGTGCCGGTGGCAAATTGCTCCCATTTGTCATCGGTCCAGATATCCAATGCAAACGCTTCCACTCTTTGACCTAACGGAAGATACTCGCGCAGCCGCACCACATTGAATGTGCGCTGTCGACCGAGGTCGATGATTAACTCCGGCGTCTTTATGGAATCGTCAGTGGCCCAATATGTGTTTCGTCTGCCATCGATGACGTTCCGTGGTGAAAAGCGTCGGTCGCCGTTTCCCCGAGTATTGCTCGCGGTCACTCGGCTTTTTTGCGCGTAATCTTCTCTGAAGGTCCCATCGAGGATCCGGCGAAATTCATGCAGCGACGTTATGTCAGGATCGGCGATCTGTCCCCGTCGATCCGGCGCGAGGTTGAGCAAGAAAGAACCACCACGACCGACTGACGCGTAGTAAAGATCGACGAGCGTTGCGCCACTCTTAACACGACCGTCTTCATTCGAGTGATAGAACCAACCTGGTCGGATTGAAACGTCGCACTCCGCCGGCACCCAATCTGAGCCACGCCGATCACCGCGATTGAGCCGAGCTTCGTCTGCTCTACCAGGTGCGAAGTCGTCTCTATTGAGGGTACTCCATAACGGATCGCCGGCGATCCCACGTTCGTTACCGACCCATCGAACATCTGGACCGGCATCACTGAAAAGACAGGTGTCAGGCTGGAGAGAACGAACCAAGTTCCACGTCGTGGCCCAGTCGTAATATGTGTTGCGATCGATTGTGCGCTTCTCCCGAGCACCGCCGTAGTAGCCGTCGCCACCGTTCGCGCCATCGAAGAAGATCTCGAAGACCGGTCCATACAAAGTAAGCAGTTCGCGAAGTTGGTTACGGTAGTAGTCCAAGTACTCAGGCCGGCCGTAATCTTTATGGTTCCGATCCCACGGAGAGAGATAGACACCAAACTTCAGTCCATACTTATGGCACGCTGCCGCAATCTCCCTGACGACATCGCCTCGACCGTTTCGCCACGGACTGTTCTTCACTGAGTGCTCGGTGTATTTCGATGGCCACAGACAAAATCCATCGTGATGCTTACAAGTGAGGATCAACCCTTTCATTCCCGCCGCGGCGGCCGTACTTACAATCTGATCTGCGTTGAAGTCGGTCGGATTAAAGATTGAAGGCGGTTCGTCACCGTAACCCCATTCTTTGTCAGTGAAGGTGTTGACGGTGAAATGGAGAAATCCATAGAACTCCATTTCGTGCCAGCGGAGCTGCCGTATTGAGGGTGTTGGACCGTAAGGTTTAGGTGGCTTAACTTTGGCGACGACGGCAGGCAAACCGCCGTCAAAGGTTACTGCGAGAACTAAAAAAAGAAGGAACCGTTTCAACGGCGGAGCTACAGCGTGAATTACGTGCACGCACCTATCGCTCATTCGAGAGAAGCTCGAGATGTGATTACAGTCGTCAGTGGAACACGCTTCGTGGTGCCCTGCTGATCGATTACTAGTGTATCGGGAATGGGGTCGTTCGGCTCTGATTCGAAGTAGGCGATCACTCCGAAGGTCTGGGAACCTTCGTGATTAATCTCATCAACGCCAATCGCATGTGCACCGACCTGCTGCAAGTAATCAGAATGCTTTTCGCGCGCTTCGTTTGCCTCTTCAAGCGTTGCCATACACCTACAGCGCGACCTATGGAATCGCCTTTGTTACCAGGGTGACTCCCAGCGCATCCAGCACTTTCTGAATCGGATTGAACACGCTACCCATTACCCCCTGTTTATCGGGGAAGCCGGCAAAATGCAATCCGACAGCTTTGCCGGTCTTACGATCGAGCACTAACGACCCGGAATCGCCACCACTCGAATAGCGCGTACAGAATACCTGATCGACAAAGCCCACATCGCCGATATCTGGATACGGACATACGAAACGAAAGTGGATGTCCTTGACTTTGCCAACCGTTTCTCCAGTTGTGCGACCCACCTTCACGATTTCCATATCGCGTACTGGCTGAGTTATACCTCGCGGCACAAACAGGTCTTTGATTTCGGAGCGCAGGTCAGCAACACGCCCGGGCAGTGGCAGCGCGACAGCGCAATCCACGTGATTCACAAATGCACCACCAACTTGAAACGGGATGAAATTCGTCAGTTTCGCGATTTTATCTTTGGGCAACTTGCCATCATCAGCAATTGCCGGATAAACAATCACGTCTCCCTTTTTTGCCTGCCCGCTATTCGCCAACACATGACTATTGCTCAAGATCAGGAGCTGTCCATCTTTCTCTACGATGCAGCCCAATGTGCCGGCAGGAACATCAACGTGACTGATGCTGAAGCCGGGTTGAATTGGCTTTCGCGTTGCGAGCGGATTGGAGAGTTCCTCGATCTCCTCAAGCTGCGGGCGTCCGATTGCTACTACGTCGGTCGTGATTTCTGTTCCAACCACATCCGAACCGATGACGGACGGTGCGGCAACATGAACGCCTAACTTGCTGCGAGGCTTCTTTTGCCTGACGTAAAAAGTGAGAGCGAGCGTGCCTGTGCGTTTGCCAAGTGTGACTTTCTCGCTAATCCCGACAGCAACGACGTTTTTAGAATCGACAACGCGGCGCAGTTTTCTGGCAGGTGCAACCCCGTGGGTTCGCATCCCTCGTGCGCGTCGTGGATGGGCGGCGGTAGACAGATCTGTCGTGGTTAATAGATCAAGCGCTTGGACGAGTTTCTCTTCTGACGCCATCGGTAGTCCTTAACGAGATGGGCCAATGGTTTCAAACGATGCTGAGATGATAGAGCTATTGCTCTACAATCGAAATCTCTCCAATGATTGGTCGCGCGTCAGCTTCCGGCGCCGTTGTGGGTGCGATTGTCAGCGAAGGCTGAGCGCTCAATTTCCCGGTCTTTTGAAGTCGCTTTGCGACCGCTGTGACATCAAGACTACGAAACTTCGGCGTCGAGCCCTCTCCTCCTTCATGTTCCGAGTGGGACTCAAAGAAATTCAGAGTGCCAACGTAATAAGGATCGCGCTTCCCTGGCCTGGGTTGATAACCGGCAGGGATATCGAAGTACACGTGATAAACAACGCCGGGGGCCACGTCAGCGCTCAGGTTCTTGAGCACGGCGTACATTCGTTTACCTGGTTTTAGTTGCCTGACGCGATCACGTAGAGACGCTGCGCCTTCAGGGCCCGGCGGCTGCGCGAGATTCACGCGCACCGGTCCGTTGGTGAGTTCTACGGGACCACCTGGGGCGACAGCTCGAGTTTGAGGGTTAGCCAGCGATTCTGGACCAGCAGGAGAAACACATGCCGGAACCGACTCAAATCGATCGTACGTGTAGTTCAGTTGTGTGATGCTATTGAAATCCTTAACGGTCGCTACCACACGATTGCCATTTTCATCTGCGAAGACAAACTGTTTCGTTAACCAGGCCCCTGACGGATTCTGTCGACCCGCTTTGTTCCAACTGGCCCACAGTCTATCGATGTTGCAGTGATGCAGCCAGAAGATTGGATCACCGGCAGCCCACGGAATACGGCCCATGTTCTGAGTATTACCCACCAAAACATGTACGTTCCCGTGAAGGCCTTGGTCAAGTTCCATGTTGAACCCCGACTGGGCTCCGTTTTGTTGGTATTTGCATTGTGCAAGCGCTGTTAAGTCCAGCGCTCCTGGATCATTTTTATCGATCGGCTGGCCCGCATTCACGTTTGCAGTACCACCGGGAACACTTGCGACGTTTCGTTTTTGAACAAACAGCGAACCAAACGTAGGGTCGCCCTGCATACGAAAACCTTTTGGCAAAACTCCGTGCGCTAACCCAGCGACAGAGTAGTTCCAATAAGGCAGCGTGAACGAAGGGTCAGTTACACTGCGAACGATTCGTTCGAAGAAGAAGAGGAACATCCGGTGCCAGGGGAGAAACATATTCTCGTCCATGCCGGGACCGTGAGCCTGACAGGTGTCCCACATTTCCACTGCCAGCGATCGCCACGGATTCGGCGTAGGACCGTAAATGCTGTTGATTGCGCTTGTCTTTTCCTGTGGCGCCTGAGGGCCACCGGCGCCTTTGACCCAGTGCGAGTACCACTGAAAGACCCAACTGCGAGGATCTTTATCAGCCGTCGCCTTCATTTTCTTGACGCCAGCCGCATATTTTTTCAGCATCAGTTGGCCATTCGGACTTAAGACTTCGTAGCGCTTGACCGGTGCGGCTATAGCATATTTTTCAAACCACAATGCGAAAGGAATTGTTGTGAGACCGGCCACAAAGGACCGTCGAGTAAGTGGGGACATTTTTGTACCTCGATTGTGAGTTCTAGTGACCGTTTGCGAGGGGCCGCAGCATATCACTCCGCAGTTCTATGTCAAGACCAAAGTTTGGTCGGGAGTGGCTGAAGGTCTTCTCTATACAAGCTCAGCGATCTCCGCCTCTCGGCGTCCTTTGCGTTCCCCCTTGTCAGGTTGAACTAACTCAACAAACGATACCGAGAGCACGCTTCCACGTTTGTTGAGTCTATTCAAACTTGCAAGGGGAACGCAGAGGACGCCGAAACGCAGAGATCGCTGAGCTGAAAACCAAATTACGACACCTGTGTTTGGTCAGGTGATTCGACTATTAGATTGAGGGGTTGAAACAGACTCGAACGGCTATTGTTCGATAACTCGAATGCGGCCTACGCGTGGATTGGAATTCGCTGCCGGTGTTTCAGAGGCAATGATTGTGAGCGTGGTTTCGTCGGAGAGACGGCTTTGTGCACGAAGTTTCTTCAGTGTTTCAGTAATATCGTAGCTAAAGAATCTCGTGTCTTTGATTGCAGATCCCGCATCGTCGCCAAGTGCGTTATAGAAGTTCAGTGACCCAACCGCATGTTCCGATTTGTTTCCGCTTGGTTTCTGGTTCGCTGGCAGGTCGAGGTACAGCCAGTAAAGCACGCCCGGCTGATCCGAAGTGCGCAAGCCATCGACGACCACGTAAATGCGCCGGTTGAGCGGCATTTGATCCAGTCGTGACGTTAAATAGTTCTTCAGATTTCCGCTCGCGGTCGCTTTGAGAGTCACCCGAGTCACCGGGGACGTCAACGAAATCGGACCCTCATTTTCGGCTATCACTTGCAAATCTTGGTGCCTTGAGCTAGTCCGTCCGGAAGTCGGGGTAAGAGACAGGAGTCCGGTTGTTAGAAGCAGCAGTGTGATCAGCAAGATTCGGCCAAATTTACGGCTGTTTGACTTCATGACAGCACTTGGATGGCAGTATAGAGACTAACGTTGACCCAAGTCACGCCTCAAAGTTTCCTTAAAACGCGTCAATCAAACTTCGAACCTTCAGTTGCTGTCTGAATTGATCGAGCGGAACAGACTTACTTGCGCGGAACTCAATGTTTATGGGTCTGCCGGGAATCACATCGAAGTAATTGTCGGCAAACGTTCCCGGGTAAGGACTCGCCAAATAAACAGCTCTCGCAAATTTGTCTGAAGAAATCGTCAATCTGAAGACGCCGCTTTCGGGTGTCACTTGAACGTCGAGCTGAGGCCGCGGCAATTTGAGGTTCTTGAAAGAGTCAAAGAAGTACGTGTTTGTGCTTAGCGTTCGCCTTTCGCTCACTAATTCGACAAGAACAAAAGCGTTCTTGCGATCGACACGTTCGAGCAACGTCGCAATCGGCTTGGTCATGTACGACTTGCTCGTGAGCCCCTGAACCTCGATGGCTTGCTGATCGCTCAGAAAGGTTTGGCCGTTGAAGTCCATGACACTGAACTTCAGTTGCGCGTTAATGTGCTTCAACCGATCAGAAACTACAAACACGTCGAGGTTGCCGCCTTGCTCATGCAGCATCACGCGCACGTCGCTGTAAAAACGACGCGCGTAGTATTGCAACGCTTTCCAACGACCTGTGTAATCAATACTGGACCATGATGCGACTGGCCAGCAGTCGTCGAGCTGCCAATACAGCGAACCCATGTTGTGCGGCATGATTCGTCGCAAGTGTTCAGCCCCGATCTTAATACCTTCCGCCTGAAGTACCTGGCTCACGTAGAGAAATGAATCGAAGTCTTTGGGTTCGGGATATTCGCGGAGCATGTATTCGCGGATCAGCTGGTTGCCTCTCGGGTGGCGCTGATGGGCCAGCATCACCGGCGATGTAATGTTGCGCTCAGCGGGATCGGTGTAGGTTGCTACCGTGTCAACTTGCGGAAACGCCTGGAAACCATATTCGCTCATGAATCGCGGAGATTGTTTCTCGTATTCCTGGAATGGCGCGGCAGCGTGCCAGACTTGCCAGTAATGAAGATCGCCGAGCTTCTGTGATTCCGGATCATCTTCAAGATTTGAGCTCGGTGAGCTGGGCCAGTATTGACGCGTTGGGTCCAGCGATTTAATCACTTCCGGCAACACACCGTAGAACACTTTCATGTAGTCGTCCCATAGCTTTGCCGGATACTGATTTTTCCAGCCCCAGTGAAACCAGCCAGACTCCATCTCGTTATTACCAACCCAAATCGCAATGCTCGGATGTTGACGAAGGCGAGTTACGTTATCGATGGCCTCCTGTCTAACGTTATCGAGAAAGGCCTGATCACCAGGATACAAACTGCAACCGAACATGAAGTCCTGCCAGATCAGGATTCCCATCTCGTCGCACATGTCGTAGAAGTCGTTCCGCTCGTAGATTCCGCCTCCCCAAACTCTGAGCATGTTCATGTGTGCATCGCGCACCGAGTCGAGGAGGTGACGGTATCTCTCGGGAGTTATGCGACTCGGAAAACTGTCAGCAGGGATCCAGTTTGCGCCTTTCATGAAAGTCGGATAACCATTGACCACGAACGTGAAGCTCTTTCCGACTTCATCTGGTTTTTGCACGAGTTCTACTGTGCGCACTCCAACGCGACGAACGATCTCGTCGACTGGCTTACCCTTGATGATGACGCGCACTTTGAACGAATAAAGAGGTTGTGAGCCAAGACCGTTCGGCCACCACAGCGCCGCGTTTCGAATACCAAAGGCTAGCGAATAACGATTCTGTCCCTGACTTAGCTGCACTTCCTGCTGCGACACTAAAGCCCTCGTTTTGGCATTCTCGATAAGAACCGTGGCTTCCGCAGCCACAGTCGAATCGACGTCCACATGCGCCGCTATCGTGGCGTTACCATTCACGATGGTCATCGTCACCAGATAAGCACTATCTATGCGCGCTGTGTCCCAAACGTCGAGGTAGACTGGCCGCCAAATGCCGCTCGTAACGAAACGCGGTCCCCAATCCCAGCCATATTGATAAGGCGCTTTTCTAGTGTGAGGACTCGTCTTCTCGCCCTGATCGTTTGCAGCCGGAAGCTCATAGTCCATCTTGGCCATGATGGGTAGGATTTCGTTGATAGGTGAACGAAACCTTATGTGCAAAGTGTTCGCGCCAGCTTTAAGGAGCGGTTTAATGTCAGCACGCCATGTGCGAAACATGTTGTCGGTGTTGAGCAAAGACGTCCCGTTCACAGAAACATTCGCGTAGGTATCGAGACCTTCAAACACAATCTGAACATTTTCACGCGCAAGAATGCTCGGTGTAATGTCGAATGTGGTTGTGTATTCCCAGTCTGTTTTTCCGATCCATTGCAATCTTTTTTCATTGTCACGCCAGAATGGATCGTCAATGAGTTTGTTGGCGAGAAGATCTGTATGTACGCAGCCGGGCACCATTGCTGGATACCACATGGGTTTACCAACCTCCCGAAACGTCCAATCACGACTGAGAGGAATCGTCATTCGGTTTAAGAGTCGGCTCGTGTCTGAGGTTTGACCATGCGTGGCAAAGGCACTAAGCATTAGAACAATCATGAGCGGCAGAAGTATTTTTGGTTTCATGGTCGAATGAGATGTTGAGTTTACTTCAGTGTTGAGCGTTACGAGCAAAGGCGACCAGCTGAAGAGCTTCTGATCAAGTGCTATTCAGTACCATTCGGGGTAGCGGATGGCCAAGACTCAACTCCATATGTATGTTGACATTTGGCCGTCCGCTACCCGAATGGTACTGAATAGATTGGTCACTTGTTCAGAGCTTCCTGAAGCGTCGAACATTCGTTGAGCCGATTCGCGTTCCTCACTTTTTCATTCCGAGAGCGTCCAGGTAACCCTGGTTGATCCTACAGTTCCGAAACCTGATGCCATCGAGATATTCGCGTAGCGCCTTTTGAATCTTCTCCTTTGGCGGTCTGTTCTTTCTCACCTCCTCGAATGTCGTGCGCGGGTGATCTGCGAACCCAACAATCGCGTCCCAATCAATCGGGCGGTTGATTGAGACTAGACACGACGTCGCGTCTAACTTTTTGTAAGGCCAAAAACACCAGCCGATGTTGTTGCTTTCAAGAAGGATCCTGAACGAAGCGATCCACGCGTCAGTGTTCTCACCAGACTCACCCATCCAAACGGGCACATTGTGCTTATTACTAAAATCAACGTACTCCTGAATCGCCGATTGATTTACGTCCATCCAGTATTTGTGAAATGTGTAGGCGACCTTTTTATCAAATGGGGCAGCGAAAACTTTGAAATTCGTATTCCACCGAGCTCCGCCGAGAAAGACGATGTGGTTCGGATCAACTTCGCGAATTGCTCCAACAATCCTTCTGTATAGCGGCTCGAGTTTTGGTTCGAGGTTATCACTCTCGAAGTAGTGCGCTATTGGTTCGTTGAGTAAATCGTATCCGATGACTGTTGGATCTTTCGCATAGCGAGCAGCAAGTTTACGCCAAATCTTCACCGCCAAATCCTGACTCGCTGGACTATCAAACAAAAATGGATAGCCCCAACTGTCGTCGATGTTGTCGCCAGTCTGTCCGCCAGGGGCTGCGTGCATATCCAGGATCACAAAAAGACCCTCCTGTTTGCACCACGCGACGGCACGATCGATCAGTTCGTAGCCAGGACCGTCGAGTGTTTGTGCTCCTTCAGCGACAAACAGTCGGTAGTTGAACGGCAGTCGCAGTGAGTTGAATCCTGATTGCTTAATGAATCTGATGTCGTCGAGAGTTATGTAGTTATCGCGATAGTCCTTCCAGAAACGTTTCGCCTCATCTTCACCGATCAGCTGATTGATCACCGTGTTAATTAAACGCGGCGAGTTCGCGCTCTTAAACTTGAACATGTAGCCCTCAGGCAACAGCCAGTTACCCAGATTGATGCCTTTCAAAAGCAGCCGCTTACCAGCAGGCGAGATGAATTCTTTACCGCGTACCGTTACAAACTTTGATTGCGCGCGTGATGGAGGCGCAATAACGGTGATAACGATCAGGCCTAGGAACAGTGAAAACCTGTTGCGGTGGCGAGTCATCCGGGGTATTACCGATCAGCGAATTAGAAAAGCGCGCGCGCATAGTATTTAAGTTAACCACGAAACGGCAAGCCAAAGATGTACTGTGATTTTCTCCATGGCGGCTTCAAAAGAGATATCGATTAAAGAGCGGGAGCGAAGCGACCGATGTCAACTAACGAAGCCTTCAAGATACGTTAACATCGGTCGCTTCGCTCCCGTTCTGTAGTTGACTGGTTTGCTCGATTGATTTACGGCGAGGAGGAGGCGTCGCCTCACATCAGACGGTAGAGCCGAATGAACGTTGCTCAACAAAACTGAACCGTAGCTGCGGTGCGAGTACAGGGGCATAATCGCCGGGCTGGAAATGTGACTTGTGTTAACATGCGCGCTCACCCAACCTTAAACTTTCATGTCGCGTCTGATTAATACTGCCGAACTCATTCTGATCAGTGCCGTCATTCTTTTTCTCGAACTCGCGTGTATTCGTTGGTTTCCAGCACATGTACTGTACCTAACATTCTTTACGAACGTTGTGCTCCTCGCCAGTTTTCTCGGGATGTCGGTTGGCTGCCTGGCCGCGAGTCGAGAAAGAAACTATCTCCGTTGGACGCCGCTACTGCTCGTTATTGCCCTGGCCGTTGCTCATCTGCTGGAGAGTAGTAGCAACTCGTTCATGAAGTACGTTGACGTTGGTAATCAGACCTCGCCGCAACAGGTTTACTTCGGCACTGAATACCACACACAGGACCTGTCCCGTTTCGCTATTCCCGTTGAAGTGATTTGTGGGTTTTTCTTCATCGTGATTGCTCTGACTTTTATTGGGCCAGGACAGGAACTGGGTCGATCGCTAAAGCGATGGCCGAATCGAATTTACTCATACACGCTCAACATCATCGGCAGCATTGCGGGCATTCTGTTGTTCGGTGCTTGCTCCTGGCTAGAACTGTCACCCTTCCTGTGGTTCTTACTCGTAGCTGTCGGCATCAGTTATTTCTTCTTTATCTCACCACACCGTCTCTTCTCTCGCGCGACGCGCGTGCCAGGCTGTGCTGCCGCGGTCTTGTTAATCGCGGTCGTCGCACTGTCAGGATTCACCCAGGCGCGAGTGGGACAGAGTGAAGCCCGTCAGATGTGGTCGCCTTACTACCGCATCGATTTCAATGAACGTGACCTTTCTCTCTCCGTCAATCTGATCCACCACCAACAAATGGTTTCGCGGAACGAAAAATTTCCTGCCTACGCGTTGCCGCACCTGCTGAACAGAGATTCTGGAGGAGCGCCGTTTTCTGATGTGCTGATCATTGGCGCAGGTTCAGGCAACGATGTAAGTCGCGCCTTGCAATGGGGAGCAACCCACGTCGACGCTGTTGAGATCGATCCTGCGATCTATCGACTCGGCCGTTTGCATCATCCCGATCGACCATATGATGACCCGCGAGTGCAGATTCACCTGGACGACGGCCGTAACTTTCTTCGCGCCACTAACCATCAATACGACCTCGTGATCTATGCTCTAGTCGATTCGTTAGTCTTGCACAGTGGCTACAGCAACATCCGACTCGAGAGTTTTCTCTTCACTGACCAGACGTTTGCTGATGTCCACCGTCACCTGAAACCGAATGGGGTATTTGTTATCTACAACTATTTTCGGCAAGGATGGGTCGCGGCGCGTTTACAGAAAGGGCTGGAACAAACTTTCGGCAACGACAATCCACTCGTCTTGACCTTACCACGGCGCGATCTGATCGAAGCTGACAAGAGCAGCTTTGGAGATTTCACTATCTTCGTTGCCGGCGCGACAGCAGCATTGCGAACTAAGTTTGAACGACACCCCGAATACGTACTCCGGACTGATCAATCACCGAGCCCAGACACTCCAAACGGTTTTCAAGAGCAGACAATAGTTCGGCCGCGAGTGATTTCCGAAACTGGAAACAGTCAGTCAACTGAGTGGCAACGCTTTGGTTTAGCAACAGTGATTCCGCCGAGCCAAACGCTGCGCACTGCGACAGACAATTGGCCTTTTCTTTACCTGCGCAGACCCATGATTCCGACACTGAGCTGGCGTGGAATGATCATCATGGCGGCACTGTCGCTGTTGCTAATCTTCGCGTTCGTGCGTAAGAGCCGCGCGACGCTTACATCATTAACCGAAGTGAGCGATCCGCTCTCTCTTCGCGTGCAACTGTTTTTCCTTGGCGCAGGGTTTTTACTGATCGAAACGAAGGCAGTTGTTACGATGGCTTTGTTGTTCGGGAGCACCTGGATTGTTAACTCCGTCGTTTTCCTCGCTGTTCTGGTGATGATTCTTCTGGCAAACCTGTGGACAGCACGCTTTAATCCGACTCAGTTGTGGCCGTACTACGTTGGACTGATGATCAGTCTTCTGCTGAACTCCGCTGTTCCATTGGATTTCTTTCTGGGAATGGGGCGAACGGGCCAAGTTATCGGGGCGTGTGCCCTGGTCTTCGCCCCAATCCTTTTCGCAGCGGTAATTTTCGCCAGCGTCTTCAAATGGACCAGCGAACCTGATCAGGCCCTTGGTATCAATATCGCCGGCGCAATGGTTGGCGGACTGGCGGAGTACAGTTCGATGCTTCTCGGATTCCAGTATCTCGTGCTAGTAGCGGCGGTATTCTATGCGGTGTCGGCGATTGGACTAACGAGCAGAAGAACTGCGCTGCGATCGATACCGCTAACCCCCTGACTTCGCGCCACGTCGAACGAGATCACGCTCTTTTTCTAACGAAATTTGGCGTCACGCTGTCAAAAGTGACAGTGTCGCTTTGTTCAGTCTTCCAGTAAAAACCTCATGACAGAATGGTTCTCTCCTGCCCCAGGAAAACCGCTGAAGACCGCTGACCATCATGGACCATCGGGGCAAGACAGGATCGCGTTTTGTATCCTGCGTGGTCCAATTCTGAAGTCACCGGGAGTGGAAAACAATATGAAACTAAAAGAAGTCATTAAGCGCGCGCGCTCCTTTGCTGAACCGTTCTGCGTAGACGATGGTGACCGTTTTCGGCTGAAGGATATCGATCCAAAGGACACGCTAAATCTCAGTTCGGAAGATAAGCCGAAGGCGAAGGAAGCATTGGCTGTTGGTGTCGAAGCCCTCGCAGAGCTTCAGAACATGCTCTACGCACAGGATCAGTGGGCGGTGCTTCTTATTTTCCAGGCTCTCGATGCTGCGGGAAAAGATGGTGCTATCAAGCACGTGATGTCTGGAGTCAATCCGCAGGGATGTCAAGTATTCTCTTTCAAGTCTCCTTCGGCGGAGGATCTTGATCACGACTACCTCTGGCGCTGCATGAAGCAATTACCCGAGCGTGGTCGTATTGGCATCTTCAATCGGAGTTACTACGAAGAGACTACCGCCGTGCGTGTTCACCCCGAATTTCTTGATGCGCAGAAAATTCCTCCACAACTCGTAACTAAAAAAGTTTGGGATGAGCGCTTTACTGATATACGGAACTTCGAGCGTTATCTTTCCCACAACGGAGTAGTCGTCCGCAAATTTTTCCTTCATTTGTCGAAAGGCGAGCAGAAGAGAAGATTTCTCGAGCGTTTGGATCTACCTGAAAAGAACTGGAAGTTCTCAGCGAATGACGCGAAAGAGCGACAGTATTGGAAAGACTATATGCACGCATATGAGGAAACGATTCGCAACACTGCGACTGACTACGCACCATGGTACGTGATACCCGCTGACAACAAATGGTTCACCAGAATCGTTGTGGCCTCAGCTGTGATTAGTGCGCTGGCTTCCTTAGATCTCGCCTATCCAACTGTGAGCAAGGCAAAGCTCAAAGACCTGGAAATTGCGAGGCAGGCGCTGATGAAGACTAATGGCATCGAGGCACCAGTCGCGGAAGTGCAAGCCAAGGTTTCTAAGGCGGGGGCGTAATCCTCGTTGGCTTTACGCAAGGAAGAGATGTGGAACCCACGCAACAGCCATTCTTTACTCGACTGATTCCTGCATTCAGCTGGCTCAGATCGTATGAAGGTAAGTGGCTTACCGCAGATCTGGTGGCTGGATTAACTCTCGCCGCGTATCTTCTACCAGCGGGAATCGGTGACGCTTCACTTGCAGGGCTCCCGCCGCAAGCAGGTCTTTACGCTTGTCTCTTCTCTGGTCTGGTCTTCTGGTTATTCTGCAGTTCGCGATACACCGCGATCTCGGTTACTTCGGCAATCTCTCTATTAGTTGGCTCCTCCCTCGCTGGAATGGCAGGGGGTGATCTGACACGCTTCGCCGCGTTGGCAGCATTTACGGCGCTGATGGTCGCCGCCATCGCCTTCATTGCGTGGCTCGTCAAGGCTGGAGCGATCGTCAACTTCATATCTGAAGCCGTAATGACGGGATTCAAAGCTGGCGTGGCTCTCTATCTCGCGAGTACCCAATTGCCGAAGCTCTTTGGTTTCAAAGGAGGCGAAGGCAGCTTCTGGAAACGCAGTGAACATTTTTTCGTCCACTTGAATGAGACTAATACGGCGGCACTCGCAATCGGACTTGGAGCACTCGCAATACTGATCCTTGGCAAAATATTTCTCAAGAATAAACCCGTAGGTCTTTTCGTCGTCGTTGGAGGAATTATTGTCGCTTCCCTGCTCGGCCTTGAGGCGTTGGGCGTAAAGATGCTTGGCGAAGTCCCACAGGGTTTGCCGCCCCTGCAGATCCCTGCCGTTCATCTATCCGACTTCAACGCACTCATACCACTAGCACTCGCCTGCTTCATGCTCGGGGCTGTGGAAACAGCTGCAATCGGTCGAATGTTTGCTGCGAAACACCGCCAACGATTCGACTGCAATCAAGAATTCCTCGGCTTAGCTGCAGCGAATTTGGCGACCGGTCTTGGCAGTGGATTTCCAGTCAGCGGCGGGATGTCGCAATCACTGGTAAATGAAAGCGGTGGCGCAAGAACACCGCTAACGGGTGTTATTGCGGCGGTGATCATTTTGACAGTAAGTCTGTTTCTATCCCATACGCTTCACGACTTACCGCAACCAGTACTGGCCGCGATCGTCTTAATGGCCGTTGCTGGTCTCTTCAAAGTCTCAGAACTGCGTCACCTCCGACATGCGGATCGTTCGGAGTTTGTTGTGGCGATCGCGGCACTACTCGGAGTTTTGGGTTCGGGATTATTACGCGGCGTGCTTATTGGCGCAGTGATTTCACTTGTCCAACTTCTGCGCCGAGGTTCACGGCCGCACGTGGCACAACTTGGCCGCATCCCTGGAACAAATCGTTTCTCGGATCGAGAGCGCAACCCGGAGAATCTGTTAGTTCCAGGTGCTGTCATCTTTCGCGTCGAAGCCGGTTTGGTTTACTTCAATGTCGATTTCATTCACGACTCGGTCATGGACCATGTAGCCAAAGCTCCCGATACGAAATTCGTCGTTCTCGATCTTTCAGCATCACCGCGGGTAGATCTGCAAAGCGCTCACACACTAGCGGTGCTCGCCGAGGAATTAACGGAAAGCGGAATTCGGTTTCAAGTGGTCGAGGCACGTTCCTCAGTACGAGATCGTTTACGCGCGGAAGGACTGGATGAGAAGCTCGGCGGCATCAGCCGTCATACTACGGTTGCGCAGGTCATCGAAGAATTTGAACGCGGCGCAACTGACGGCAATCACAAACCAACTATCTCGACGGCAGCAGCAGTCACTCCTTAAGAAAGATCCCAGCCAGCCAACAACGGACTTCTGACTCCAAGTTGCACGCCTTGATCGGTTGATGGTCGGCAAAACTTTGGTGCGGGGCGCTCGATCGATCGATGGGCGCCCCTTTTCTTTCGTCACTGCAGTATGGTTGACCTTCTTTAGACCAGTTGTTATTACTTCCTGCTCAGGTAGATCTCAGCTCGATCAGTTCCCGCGCTAAAGTTTGTTGACGTCGTGGACTCGTCTATAGGGGGTTCGTGGTGAAATCAAACACTAAAAAGATCATCATTAGTTTCGCATTGGCCGCATCGCTATGTCTCGGATCAAACGTTTTTAGTCGTGACCGTGCATATCCCGTGCAACAAACAGTAACGAAATCTCTTGCCGAACGACTCGGGTATCCACGCGACGCAAAACTATTAATTGTTCATGCGGACGACTTGGGAGTGGCCCACTCTGTTAACGCCGCCAGCATTAAAGCGTTTGAGACTGGACTCGTAAATTCGGGAAGCATCATGATTCCCTGCCCCTGGCTGCCGGAGATCGCAGCATACGCGCGAGCGAACCCGAATGCCGATCTCGGACTTCACCTGACGCTGACAAGCGAATGGAAACTATTCCGCTGGGGATCCGTGCTTCCGAAAGATCGCGTGAGTTCGCTTTACGACACCACCGGTTATTTTTATCCAACCGAGTCGGAAGCTGCGGCGCATATAGATGTCAAAGAAGCAGAGATGGAGATTCGCGCACAAATCGTTCGTGCAAAATCACTGGGGATACAGCCCACCCATCTCGATTCGCACATGGGCACGCTTTATCAAACAAAAGAGTTGTTTGAGGTTTTGCTTCGTGCCGGCCATGAAAACAAATTGCCGATGCGCATCGCCCGGCAGCAACTGAATTCAATCCCTTTCTTGAGCAGTCTGATGGGTCCTGCTGACGTTGTCATAGATAACGTCGTTACGATCGGTCCCGAAGTCTCAGCGGCTGAATGGAGGAAGTATTATTTAGACGCCATCGAGAGTTTGCCGGCGGGCGTAACAGAAATGATCGTTCACCTCGCGTATGACGATCAAGAAATGAAAGGGATTGCATTTGAGCATCCCAATTGGGGATCAGAATGGCGGCAGCGCGATTTTGATTTCGTGACGAGCAACGAATTCCGCAACGCTCTCAAAACGCACAATGTCAAACTCATTACATGGCGAGAGTTAGGCAAACTTCTAAAATAGAAAAAGCCAGCGACGCCGACTATCGTAGAAGAACATGCAAAGATCTACGATACGTCGACGTCGGGCACAAGTCCGCGTGGCAAGAGGGCCACGCGCAACGGCAAGTGTAGTGATTCGTGCTAGTGAGTTAGAGCAACCTACTTTCGTCGTCGAGAAGCTGCGCGCAGCTGACGGACTTCTTGCTTGAGCTTCTCTATCTCCTGTTGTTGCTCCTTGATTGCATTCAGCATGGTCCACATAATCGGATCATTGTTCACTAGCAGGTAACCCTGATTGTTTTTCGTCACAGCTTCAGGAATGATGCGCTGGACTGTTTGCGCCTCAAAGCCGATCTGCTCTCCGACTTGGTTGAGCTTCATACCGTTGTCGGGCCGGTACTCATAACGAAGCGGTTGTAACTGCATGACGGCCCTGAGCCCACTCGTGAATGTGCCCGTCACTTTCTTTAGCCGCGCGTCTGAGAACACCAACCAAGATCCGCCACCAATCTTACTCGCGTTGCCGTTGACCGAAAGTGTCTGATCGGGTGTCGTTGTTGCGATGCCGACACCACCCTCAACCAGCAATCCGTTCAGGGGAACAGTAACGGACGAATTAAATCCTGGGCCAATCGTCATATTGCCCGCGACATCCAGCTTATGGATCGGGCTCCCTAAACCAACACCTACATTGCCGGCACCGGAAATGTCGATGCTGCTGGTTGGGGCGCCGGGTCGAATCCTAAACGGTAGACGCGAACCACTAGTTACATCACGAACGAAGAAGTTTGCCTCGTTGGCGCCGATGTCCCAGGTTTGGGCCGTGAAGCCACCGGTGTTGTTTTGTTCCAGGCGAAGTGCTGGAGTATCAGTTGTATTCGTATGTATATCCAGAACCGGAGTGGCCGTCTTATTCCCGATCTTGCTGTTGGAACCAACCCTCAGGGCGTTCGCAGTCGCGCCGGCATCAACCTCAAACACGATCGTTCCGGTTTCTGAATTGCCCGTCACGCCCTGATCGACAAAGCCGAGAAAATTGCCGCCGCCGCTGGCAGAGTTGTTGGCTCTGATTTGCCAGTTGTTACTGGCAAATCCGGCACTGGTGCTTGTATCGTCGAACTGAATCCGAGTGTTGTTTTCTTTCACTCGAATTGTGTCAAAACCAAAGTTTTCGCCGTCGACACAATCCAAGCCAACGCAGGCACTGCCCTGAACGATAAGGTCGTCGGCAATCACAAAATCGAAAAAGGGCGCAAGCAGCGCCATGTGATGCTGACGAAGTTTAGCCTGGCCGGCAGGCGTGAGTTTGATTGTGCTCTTTTGTTCTACTGTATTACGCGCTTGCGGACGGCCAGCTGTCTCTTCGAGTGCGCCGGGAGCGATGACGGAGCCGTTAAGAATTGAAAAGCTGCCGGATTGAACCGGGAGCTGCGTTGGCAGAAGTCCACGCTTGCGCAGATCGCGTTGGACCGCTTCTCCATTGCCGTTGGCACGCGCCTTTGCAAGCGCTTCTTTTACGCCGGGTGCGAAAACAGGAGCAACACGGATCTCGTAGGTGTATACGCCATCTGGAAATTTTTCGCCTCTTGCGTCGGTTAAGGCCACGTCGGCTGCTGCCCCTGCGCCGAAGTCCTTACGAACTACCTCACCATCAGGTGTGATGATTGTGATGGTCCCTGACGAATAGGGAACGGTAACATCCCATCTGACGTTTGATCCGCCGCCACTCATTTTGGCGATCTGATTCTTTTCATCAGACTGTGCGAAGACGGAAAGTTGCAAACAGACGAGCACGAACATCAAGCTGAAAAACGTCGGGAAGTAGTTTCGGCTTTTCATAGAACCTCCATTGGTAAGGTGTGCTTGGCAAGTTGACGGAAATGCGATCGATGCTTGAAATTCAAGCCTGAAATCGTAAGCGGGTATTGAGCGAGGAAGTTGAACCTATACCAAGCGGCATGTTGTGTCAAGAAAACTCCTCCGGAT
>JBKPMX010000174.1:0-3676 GCA_046765655.1 Acidobacteriota bacterium | reverse complement strand
GGATACGGTCGTGAAATGGGCCGGCACGCGCTTGAGTTGTACACGCAAGTGAAGAGCGTTTGGGTGGATCTTTCAGGCCGCCCGATCGGGTGGTTTGGAAAATAGTCGATGGTAAATGGTGAATCGTGAATGGTGAATTGTAACCTCTGCGTTCTCTGCGCCTCCGCGCCCTCTGCGTTTTATGCTCGACTTACAACTGTACGCAACTAAATCGAAGGAAGGCGCTGTCCGTCTCGGTTGAGTGTTAGTGGTCTTGAGAACACAACGCGGAGGACGCCGAGGCGCAGAAGGCAGCGGTTGCAATTCACCATTTTGCGATTCATCATTCACGGATTCTTACGATTTAATTCTGATCTGTGTTTACCTGAGTAAATCTGCGGCTCATTGCTTTTCCTCGTGCTATCATCCCCACATCTCTCCCGAAATGACCAACCCCATTAAAGGAGATGAAATGTTCTCTTTCAAGAAATCTGCTTTGCTCGCGGGACTGTTCGCTGCCTTGCTTCTGCTGACGGCCTGTCCCAGTCAAACAAACATCAGCAAGATCAATTCCGATCCTTCAAGGTATCGCAATAAGGAAGTCGGTATCATCGGCAGAGTAACCGACAGTTACGGGATTCCTGGCTACAGCGCTTACGAAATCGACGATGGTACCGGGCGTTTGTGGGTCGTAACTAAGCGCGGTGCGCCAGCTCGCGGCTCGCGCGTTGGAACCAGGGGGCACGTGTATACGGGGCTGACATGGGCAGGACGAAGCTTCGGCACCGTGATCGAAGAAACCGATCGACGTACCGCCGGAAGCTAAGCACTTGTACGTACTCTCCCCCTTATGAATTCAGAGACAAACCGCGATTCAATCGAGAATTTCGATCGCGAGTGCGTCGGTCTATTGTCACGACTCGCTGAGTTGGTACGATCCGTTCCGTCTCAAACTCTGTATGCGGAATCACTGGGTTCGGCAACGGGGTCGGTCGGAGAAAATGTTGTCAGGAGTGCTGCGACTCTCGAGCAGACTTTCGGCGGGCTCACTACAAACCTGTGGGATGATCCTCATGAGTGGACGCTACCCGAAACACTTGCGACTTCGACGTCAATAATCGAATACCTCTGTGAGGTCGACCAGGCACGAACACGGGCATTCGCTTCTTTGGTTGACGATTCGGCTCTCGGGAAGTACATTGCGATGCCTTCGGGCGAGCAAGTACCAATTCAAGCGCTGCTGGCTAACGCCATCGAGGCGGCGCGGGCGTTTGAGCAGCGGGCTATCGAGAGGTACAAAGCACTCGGAGCGTGCTGATGATTTGTGGGCGCGTTCCTGCGATTGGATCAAGGTAACCGATGGGCGGCCACCGAGGGCCGCCCCTACAAACCATCACTACCGAAAATGCTTTCCGTAGATCGCTCTCATCGGTTTATTATCTAGGGCTTACTCAGGTATCAATGTTGTAATCGGTGTTAGCAGCTCCGGCACCGGCGGTAATCAACCTAACATCAAGCGAGGAAGACTCGTTCATGTTCTGCCCCCAATGCGGCCAACAACAAACCTCCGGCATCGTTCGCTTTTGTTCTCGCTGCGGTTTTCCCCTCGATGGTGTCATCCAACTTCTTAGCACTGGCGGGATGCTACCTGTCTATCAGAATCCCGATGAACCCGTGAAGATTTCAGCGCGGCGCAAAGGGGTAAAGCAAGGTGGCCTTCTCCTTTTAATCGGTGCGGTTCTGGTCCCAATTCTAGGAGTAATGACTGACTTCTCCAATTCGACCTTTCTCCAGATACTAACTGCGTTTGCAGCGATCATCTGTTTCCTGGGTGGTCCATTGCGAATGTTGTATGCGGCGGTGTTCGAAGAAGGAGCGCCGAATCCATATCGCGGACCGCGTCCGTATGTGCCGGCACAGGTTCCACCTCGCCAATTCAATCACCACGTCCAACCACCGGGATTGCCACCGCAGTCAGTGCAGTCTCCGGCTTGGCGATCACGGCCAATCACTGCCGAGCTTGCGACGCCACCGAGCGTAACTGAAAACACGACTCGCCTGCTCGACCGGGATGAGGGCAAGGAGTGACGCTGGAATTCTCTGACACCATTTGGAACGTAGATGTCGCAAAGCCAGGTCACTTCTTCCGATTCCGCATCCGCATCATCACTCACTGACCACTTGATCGATCGAATCCGTCGCGAAGGACCCATCACCTTTCACGACTGGATGCAAGAAGCTCTCTACAACAAGAGCGCAGGTTATTACATGCGCGATAGTGCGCGAATTTGGGGAAGGCGAGGTGATTACAGAACGAGTCCCGAGATGAGCGAGTTGTTTTCTGGCACGTTCGCCCGCTATGTCGCTGGGCTGTTTGAAGAATTAGGTGGGGCTTCTTCGTACCAGTTTGTTGAATGCGGCGCAGGCGATGGAAGCTTTGCTGAAGGCATGTTGGCGACGCTACGAGATTGTTTTCCGGCAACGTATGAAGCGACGACGTACTACATTGATGAAATCAATCTCAATCGCCGTCGTATACTCGGCGAAAGGCTTGGGCAGTTCAGTGACAAGTTAGAGTTTGGCTCACTAAACAGTCTTCCGAAATTGGATAATGGGATAATCTTTTCGAATGAGTTGTTGGATACGTTTCCTGTTCATCGGATCACAAAGCAGAACGGACAACTGATTGAACTTTACGTCGCAATAAATGATCGACATGGGTTTGAATGGACTACCGGACCGCTTTCGTCCGAGAGGGTACGGGAAATCTACATAGCGAACGGAATCGAAATCGTCAATGATCAAATCATTGAACTGTGCCCGCACATTGACGACTGGTTTGCAGTTGTAGCAGAGAAAGTTCTGTGCGGGTATGTTGTGACGGTCGATTATGGGTTTGAAGCTGCCGATCTGTACGATTCGACGCGCAGACCGACCGGCACTCTGCGAGCATACGCCAGACACAACTTCGCTGAAGTGCTTGAACAACCGGGTGAGCGTGATGTTACTGCTCACGTAAACTGGACTCGCATACGCACAGTTGGTTCGAAGCTGGAACTAGAAACCGTCACTTTCAAACGACAGGACCAGTTTCTCCTAGATGCCGGTATTCTTTCTGAGCTCGTTAGAAGAACTGGTTCCGCTGGGAGCGAGGCTGATGCCGCGCGTCTGTCAGTAGGTGCACGCGAAATGTTTTTCCCTGACGGAATGGGATCCACTTTCCAGGTACTCGTTCAAAAAAAGAGTTTATGACAACACGTTTCGAGCTAATCGATTTGAGTCATACCGTCGAGCACGGAATGATCACTTACAAAGGCTTGCCTGCGCCCGTAATCACCGACCACATGTCGCGAGAAGACTCTCGAAAGAACTATGCACCAGGAACTCAGTTTCACATCGGTAAGATCGAAATGGTGGCGAACACGGGCACTTATCTCGATAGTCCATTCCATCGTTATGAAGACGGAAGAGATCTGTCGCAGCTTGATTTGCAGTCTCTGGCTAACCTCGACGGCGTCGTGATTAGCAGCGATCAGCGCGCCGTTGGGAAAGAACATTTTGACGATTGTGATGTGCACGGCAAGGCGGTGCTGGTTCGCACGGCGTGGGATAAACACTGGAGAGCCGATGAATACTGGAGCGGTCGACATCCCTTCTTAACGAAACACGCAGCGGAAGCCCTGGCAGGACGTGGTGC
>JBKPMX010000173.1:0-12620 GCA_046765655.1 Acidobacteriota bacterium | reverse complement strand
CTATCCGACTGTTTCAGATGAGGCTAGATTATGGAGATACCACCAACAGGTAAAGCGTGCCAAACTCAAATGATTATCAGTTGCAGTTCGTGTACATTCGGATCCATCAACGCGCGAATATACCCCGAATGTTTCGTGTGATTTCGTGGATCGATCGGCGTGCGGAATTAACAGATGATCCACGAACCCACACGAACCAACACCACAAGACCCGCTGGCGAAAACTGGAGATTGATACATCCTCAGCGTCGCAGGGATTCGCCGATTCGGGCAAACCGTCACGCTAGGTAGTTGCGACGTTTGGTAGTGGAGCTGTCGAGTTCGTCGGTGCTGAGTCAGGTGCCGCGTAGTAAAGAATCCGATTGCAGTTGTCGCAAGTGATCACTTCGATCCCACGTCGCACTTCTGCCATCATTTGCGGACGCAAAGCCATGAAGCACGCTGTACAAGCACCGTTACGTGCTTCTGCAACTGCGACGCCATCGCGAATGCGCTTACTGATTCGTTGGTAAAGCGCACTCATCGGTTTCGGTAGAGCCGCGAAGAGTTGATCTCTTTCAGCATGAGCCGTCTTTAGTTCTTCTGACTGTTTACCAGTTTCTAAATCAAAGGCGCTGAGTCGCGCTTCGCGATCTGAATTCAGACTCGCGATTTCATCGGCTCGTTCGTTCAGTGCGGCTTCAGCTTGTTCAAGAGACTCAAGCTGTTCAAGGATCTGGGTCTCGAATGCAGAGATTTGTTTCCGTGCTGCGTCAGCCTCTCGAATGGCCGCCGTATACTCCTCCTGTCGCTTCGACGACATCAGATTCCGTTCAGCTCGCTCGACTCTTCCCTTCTGTTCGGTAACATCGTTTTCCAGGCGAGCGCGTGTGTGTTTAGCTTCATCTCGCTGCGTCTCAAGCGCCCTAATTTCAAAGGCGCGCTGATCGAATTCTTTTTCGATCTCAGCGCGCCTTTCGGGTATCGCTTCTAGGTCTTTTTCCAGTGTTCGTATTCGAGTATCCAGGTTCTGTAAAGCGACTAACTGCTGCAATTCCGCTTTCACTCTTTATGCACTCCTCAAAAGATCAGGGCTGTTTATGACGACTTTCATCGGTTCGGATCATCACACAACAGGCGCATCCGGCGCAAGGAGTCGCGGCAAACGGAAGACAAAGAGACGGGGAGAAACGGTGACAGGGAGAAATGGTGACGGGGCGTCCCCTCTCCATGTCTTCCCCCGTCTCGCTGTCTCCCCCCTCCCTGTCTGCCCATCTCGCTGTCTCCCCGTCTCCCTGTCTCCCTGACTCCCCGTCTCCCCGTCTCCCCGTCTTTCCTTCATCCCTCATCCTTAAAAACCACGGGCGCCGTGGTAACTGCGGCGCCCGAGGTCGTTTGGAGGATCACCCTGCTTGTTCGGAGCAACGTCTTAGAAGCGATCTAGATGGGGCCAACCGGCGTCCACACGATTCTGACTCGCGGCGTAAATAATCGCGGGCTGACAATGCGCGGAGTCATAATTCGCGGGGTTATGACGCGCGGAGTCGTAATTCGCGGCGTCACGACACGCGGATTGGAGATATTGATAGACGGTATCTCAATCGCCGGAATTTCAACGGCCGGAACCTCAACAGCACCCATCTCGATGGTGGGAACAGTAATATCAACAACATCTGGAATCTGGATTCGTGGAATAGCAATCGTACGCCCAACTGCCGGCCGAGTTATCGTCCGAAAAACGCCGCGGTCGCCTTCCTTAGGTGTGACTCTGATAGTCTGCTGCGATCTATTGCGAACAACCGTCAAAGTCACATCACCTTCTTTTTTCCTGTTAACGATGTTGGAGATGTCGCCGGTCTCATCGACTTTCTCACCGTCCACAGCCGTTATCACATCGCCAGCTTTCAATCCGGCTGTTGCTGCTGGACCACCTTCAGTGACGGAAGTGACGAGCACACCATGTCCATCAGCGATACCGAAATAATCTGCTAACTGTTTTGTCAGGTCGGTGGTCGTGATACCGATGCGACGCCTATTACCAAGCGCGTAGACCAGACCATTCTCCTGATTACCCAGATTTCCGCTCCAACTCCATGTTCTGGGTTCAATGTTGCTCCAGACTTTCGGTTCTATGTTGCCGAATAATTCCGTGTTGCTGAAAGCGTTGCGGCGGCGCGCAATCGTAGCGCTCAGTTCTTGTTCCGCTCCGCCACGACTGATCGCGACACGCACTGTTTGATCGGGTGCTACTTCAGAAATCAAACGATTAAGCTTGCGGACGCTAGTGACGTTTTCTCCATCGAATCTGACGATGACGTCATCTTTGCGAATGCCCGCCTTTTCCGCCGGGCTATCCTTAACTACGTCGGTGACGCCGACGCCTCGCACCTGGTTTAGACCATAGCGCGCCATGTTGTCGTGATTGATGTCTTCCGTGCGAACGCCCAAAAATCCGGAGCCCTCTACGAAAAACGAGTAGACGTTTGGCTCCGTGTCCGGCGGTGGTGGTGCGGGCGCGGGGGTCGTACGCTGAGCCAGCGCCGAACTGGCCATCAGAGCGATAATAGCCAGGAGAGCAGGAGCATATTTGATTTTCATGCGGAATTTCCCTCCGGAAGATTTTGCCCTTTACACGCTACCGAGACGGTGAGGTTCCAAAAGGATTCCAGTCTATCTAGCGCAGGTATACGCGGATGAACACAGCTCAATAGTGAACAGCGATTCGCAGTTTCCCTATTCCGATCCGTGTGTATCCGCGTAAATCTGCGGCTGATTCCTCACCGAACATCATCAACTTTGTTAACCGCGGCTCGTTAGCGGAAGGCCTGAATAGAAAACACCACCGAGGCACGATTTATGTCGTGAGGCCGAGAGATTTGTAGATTTCTTTTTGACCGCTCAGTTCGAGAGCGAGTTTTCCTTCGGAGTGTGCCAAATCCAGGTGGGCAGCGGCTTCCGAGACCGCGAGGAACCGGTGAACATCGTCAGTGCCGGGAAACATCGCCTGTCCCAAGTCCCAGGCAGTAGCGCCGTCTTTCCCGACTAATTTCAAAACGAGGGCCTGGCGCTCGCGGATCGCACGGAAGTAGCGATTGAAGAGTTCTTCGTAATCACGAACCGGATCTCCGTGCCCTCCGTAAACCAAGGTAGGCGAGAACGTTCGGAGTCGCGCCAGGCTCACGAGATATTCAGCTAACGAAGGAAACCGTTTCGTCCGATCGATCGGGTCAGGAGATAAAACCGGATTCGGCGTGACTCGTTTCAGCACGCAGTCGCCTGCTATCACGGTGCGATCTGCCTCGCGAATGAAAGAGCACGATCCGGGTGTGTGACCGGGTGTATGGACGATCCGAAGGGCGCCCGTCTCGAATTCGAGTTCAGCTTCGTCCCACAGTGGTCCATATTCATGATCGGCGAACGAATCGGCATACTGCCGCACGCCTTCATACATACGACGCATCGCAATAATCTCTTTGTCAGGAACTCCAGCGCGGACAAGCAGTGAACGATGTTCGTCATACTCGAGGCGGCTGTGACGATGTCCAGTCTCCCACTCGTGCACGAGCACTTCAGCGTTCTTAGCTTCATCACGCAACGAACGGGCTAGCCCACAATGATCTTCGTGTGCGTGAGTGAGCACGATGCGACGAAGATCGGAAACCAGAAAACCGGCCGCGCGCAAACCTGCACGAAGCGCATCGATAGCTTCTTGCGTTTTCGGACCGGTGTCGATGAGAGTCAAAGGCTCTTCAGCGATCAGATAGACGTTTACCGGGCCGATATAGAACGGGGTTGGAAGTGAGATTGGAATGATGCGCATGAGGTGGCGAAGAGCTAAGGCGAAGGTCTTTGGTCTTTGGTCTTTGGTCTTTGGTCTTTGAAACGATTAACTCAAACGGGGCTACGTTTTCAACTTCAAACGGTGCGCAAAGTACAAAGGCCAAAGGTCAAAGACCAAAGGCCTCAGTACTCTTACCTCTTTCCCTAGTAGACCCACCTATTCTTTTCGATCATCGCATCCGCAATTCTCTGTCTCGCGGCAATCGTATTCAACGGCTGCAACTTAGTGAATCGGCGCAGGGCTGCGAGAAGCGTTCTCAATTCGTCACCCTCCGCCATTCCCGACAGAGTGGTCTTCGCCCGTGCTTCGATGCGACCAACTGCGTCGTTGCAGAACACGCGCGTCATGTCGAGATAGCGTTCGCTTGCATTCTCGCCTTTCGCCGCGACCAGCTTGCGCGCACGAAGAATCGCCGTCTCCATCGCGTAGGCGTCCATGATGATGTCAGCGATACCCATCAGGATCTCCTGCTGGTCTGCGAGCTTCATCATGTACTTCTGCGCTGCCGTGCCGAGTGTCATCAACGCAACCTTCTTTGCGTTCGTAGTTAACTTCTGCTCAGCTGCCAGCAACGATTCGTCGTCATCGAAACCAGACATCTGTGGCGACAAAACTTCATCCATCAACGCTTGCGCCGCCGGTAATAATGCTAGTCGACCACTCATCGCGCTCTTCATCAATCGTCCGGGGATCAGCATTCGGTTGATCTCGTTCGTACCTTCAAAGATTCGATTGATGCGCGAATCACGATACGCACGCTCTGCCGGATAGTCGGCAGAGTAACCGTAGCCGCCGAAGATCTGGACCATTTCGTCAGCGACGTGATTGCAATACTCTGAAAGCGCCACTTTTATGATCGAGCACTCCGCCGCATACTCCTCAATCGCACGCAGACGCGCATCGAGATCTTTCGAGTCGACTGCTCCGATGCCGGCTTCGATCAAGCCCAGCGTCCGGTAGGTCATCGCTTCGCCGACCCAGGTGAGAATTGCCTGTTCACCGAGTTTTGCTTTGATAGCGCCAAAGTTCGAAATCGACTTGCCGAACTGTTGACGTTCGTTCGCGTAGCGTACTGACTCGTGGACCATCAACTTCATGCCGCCGACGCACATCGCGCCGAGTTTGAAACGGCCGATGTTGAGAATGTTGAAAGCGATCTTGTGTCCCTTCCCGACTTCGCCGAGCAGATTCTCAACAGGTGTCCGCACATCCGATAGGACCAGGGCCGTCGTGCTCGAGCCTTTGATACCCATCTTGTGTTCCTCGGCACCCGAAGTGAGGCCCGGTTGTCGTTCGACAATAAATGCGCTGAACTTGTCGCCATCAACTTTGGCAAACACGATGAAGATGTCAGCGAAGCCGCCGTTCGTGATCCACATCTTCTCGCCGTTGATGATGTATTCCTTACCGTCGTCACTGAGCTTAGCCGTTGCTTTTCCGGCCATCGCGTCTGAGCCGGCTCCAGCTTCAGTCAAAGCGTAGGCGGTGATGAGTTCTCCGGCGGCGATACGTGGCAAGTACTTTTGTTTCGCCGCTTCGGTTGCAAAGTAAACGATCGGTAACAAACCGATCCCACTTTCAGCGCCGAGCGTCGTCGCAAATGACGCCGATCTACCTATGTTTTCGCCGATGAGAGCACCGCTCGTTTGATCGAGCCCGAGTCCGCCGTATTCCTCCGGTATGTTTGCGCCGATGAGACCGAGCTCGGCTGCTTTCGCGACGAGTTCACGCGATAGTTTCCAATCGTGCTTTTCGAGTTCGTCGATTCGCGGCATGACTTCGTTATCGATAAACTGCCGCGTGGTGTCGGCAATCATCGTGTGTTCTTCAGTGAAATCTTCAGGGGTGAAGATCTCTTCCGGAGTGCGCTCCTCAATTAGAAAAGCGCCGCCCTTAATTATTTTTCTTTCTTCGGCTACGGCTGACATAGTCTTGAATCCTTTTTGTAGGGGCGGCCCTCCGTGGCCGCCCGTTTTTAGATCGTGAGTTTGCCCTACGCGAAGTTAAGGGCGGCCACGGAGAGCCGCCCCTACAATTCTTACAATGTCTCAAAAATTCCGGCTGCGCCCATGCCGCCACCGACACACATCGTCACCATTCCGTAACGACCATTGCGTCGTTCAAGCTCTCGCAGAATACTCGCGGTAAGTTTCGCTCCCGTACACCCTAGCGGATGGCCAAGTGCAATCGCACCGCCGTTCACGTTTACTTTGTCTGGATCGAGTCCGAGTGTTTTGATCACTGCTAACGACTGTGCTGCAAAAGCTTCATTCAATTCGATCACATCGATATCTTCGAGTTTTAAGCCGGCAAGCTTCAGCGCTTTCGGAATCGCAAACACTGGACCAATGCCCATTTCTTCAGGGGGACATCCGGCAGTTGCGTAGGCGACAAAACGCGCCATCGGTTTAGCGCCAAGCTGTTTAGCACGCTCGTCCGACATCACGATCGCTGCTGCCGCGCCATCAGACATCTGCGAAGCGTTGCCGGCAGTGATCGTTCCCTTCATGTGAAACGCGGGTTTGAGCTTAGCCAAACCTTCTGCACTGGTGTCACGGCGAACGCCTTCGTCCTTTGCAAACACAACTTCGCGTCGTTGCTTCCTGCCACGTTCGTCTAACTCTTCCAGTGTCACATGCAAGGCCACTGTTTCGTCTTTGAACTTGTCGGCATCGAGGGCCGCTGAGGCGCGTTGATGTGAACGCAGTGCAAACTCGTCCTGCTGCTCGCGTGTCACTTCGTATTTTCGGGCAACATTCTCCGTTGCCAACCCCATGTTCAAGTAGAAATCGGGATAATGTTCCACAAGATAAGGATTCGGACGAATGATGTGACCGCCCATCGGAATCATCGACATCGTTTCAAGCCCGCCGGCGACGATCGTTTCTGCGCCACCGCTGCGAATCCGATCGGCGGCCATGGCGATCGACTGCAAGCCGGATGAGCAGAAACGATTGATCGTCATCGCGCTCGTTTCGACTGGAAGACCGGCGCGAATCGCGGCAGCGCGGGCGACGTTCATGCCCTGTTCCGCCTCGGGCATCGCGCAACCCATGATCACATCTTCGATCTCGCTCATCTCGAGACTCGGCACGCGACCGATCGCCTCTTTGATTACGACCGCGCCCATCTCGTCAGGCCGCGTGGTCCTCAATGTCCCCTTGGGAGCTTTGCCAACTGCTGTGCGAACTGCTGATACGATTACTGCGTCTCTCATGATTCAACTCCTTGGAGTGCGGCGGCCTGGCGCCGCTTTAATCTTGGTCCGCCAAAATCCGTAACAAAGCGGCGACAGGTCGCCGCACTCCAAATCTAATTCCGAAGCGGCTTCCCGGTTTTCAACATGTGCGCCATGCGCTCTTGTGTCTTTCGTTTTCCAATCAACGAAAGAAAAGCTTCGCGCTCTAAATCCAAAAGATATTGCTCTGACACGCGTGTTGGATGATTCAGATCACCGCCAGTCAGAATCCGCGCGAGTTGTACGCCAATCTCCGCGTCGTGATCTGAAATGTAACCTGCACGCTTCATCTGATGAATGCCGAGCTTCAGCGTAGCGAGCGCAGGATTCCCAAGCGCGAGAATGTCAGTGCGTTGTTGCGGCGCTACATAACCGGTAGATGCAAGTCCCAGCACTTCTTTCTTCGCGTCGGCGATCAAGCGATCTGCATTCATCGACACCGTGTCGTCGGCGGAAAGAAAACCATAGGACCGCGCCTCTTCGGCCGAGGTCGCGACCTTCGCCAGCGCGATTGTTTCGAATGCGTGCTTCACAAACGGAAACGGATCTGCGTCGTCGGCGCCCTTTGGAATCGCATCCAGCGCACGAACAAGCATCTCTTTCGTCCCCCCGCCGGCAGGAATAATTCCAACGCCGACTTCAACCAGTCCCATATACGTTTCGGCTGCTGCCCTGACTCGATCGGCGTGCAACACCATTTCACAACCACCGCCGAAAACCATTTGGAACGGCGCGACAACCACGGGCTTCGGCGAGTAACGCAAACTCATGGTCGCGTTCTGGAAAACGCGGCCGATCATGTCCAGCTCTTCCCAGTTCTCCTCCTGAGCCTCCATCAACATCAACATGATGTTCGCACCGACGCAGAAGTTCGGACCTTGATTGCCTACGACGAGACCTACGAAGTTCTTCTCGACTTCACTCAACGCAAACTTCAACATCTGTAGAGTGTCGCCCCCGATTGCGTTCATCTTGGAATGGAATTCGAGACACGCGACACCGTCGCCAATATCAATCAGCGACGCGCCTGGATTCTTCTTAATTACCCCTGTTCGATCTTTGACCGACTTAAGAACAATGACGCCGGGTGAATCAGCGAGCGGCACGTATTTGCCAGCTGCAAAGTCGAAATAGAACTGTTGGTTGTCTTCTTTTTTGTAGAACGAGGTCGCGCCGGAAGCGAGCATTTGCTCAACATTTTCCGGTACAGTTAGTCCCTCTTCTTTCATACGCGCGACCGATTTCTCAACGCCAATCGCATCCCAAACTTCAAATGGACCGAGCTCCCATCCAAAGCCCCAACGCATCGCACGATCGACTTCAACAACATTGTCGGCAATCTCAGGTATTCGCTTCGCAGCGTACGTCAAGGTTCGCGACATCGTCTTCCAGAGAAACGCGCCGACACGATCTTTGCCCCAGGCAAGCGCCTTTATTCGCTCCGCCACTTCTTCGATGTTCTTCGCCATATCGAGCGAAGGCAGCTTCACTTTTTCAGAAGGTCGATAATCGAGTGTGGCTGTGTCGAGCGTCCAGATCTCCCGCTTGTCCCCTTCGCCTTTTTGTTTTCTGTAGAACCCGCCTTTGGTTTTGTTGCCGAGCATCTTGCGCTCGACCATCTTGGTCAGAAGCTCAGGCGCGACGAACATCGCGCGCTCTTCATCCTCGGGAAGGGCTTCGTACAGATTCCGAATAACGTGAGCGAACACGTCGAGACCAACGATGTCGAACGTTCTAAACGTTGCGCTTTTCGCTCGACCGATCGCCGGACCAGTGATCTTGTCGACCTCTTCAATAGAATAGCCGTCATCGATCATCGTCTTGATGGTAAACAGTGCGCCAAAGGTGCCAATGCGGTTGGCGATAAAATTCGGACGGTCCTTCGCCGGTACGACGCCTTTGCCAAGTCGCTGATCCAGAAAGCCAAACATGAAGCACGAGACTTCTGGCTTGGTCCATTCAGTGCGGATGATTTCGACAAGATGTAGATAGCGCGGCGGATTAAAGAAATGGACGCCGAGAAAGTGCTGGCGGAAATCTTCGGACCGGCCTTCGGCTAACAGGTAAATAGGAATACCGCTCGTATTTGAGGCGACGATTGAACCCGGCTTGCGATGCTGATCGACTCGTTCATACAAGGAACGTTTGATCTCGAGATTCTCAACGACAGCTTCGACGACCAGATCACAGTCTTTCAATTTCGCAAGATCGTCATCGAAGTTTCCGACAGTTATGAGTGAGGCAAGTTCTGGTTTGAAGAAGGCTGCGGGCTTCGCGTTCCTTGCTGCTTCGAGACCGCCGCGCGCAATACGGTTTCTAACCGCGCTCGTTTGCAGGTCCAAACCTTTGGCTTGTTCTTCAGGTGTTAACTCGCGAGGTGAAATGTCGAGAAGGAGTGTTGGTATTCCGGCGTTAGCGAGGTGCGCGGCAATCTGCGCACCCATAGTGCCTGCGCCCAGAACGGCGGCTTTTTGAATTCGCTGCATTGGGGTAGTAGTCCTTTGCTGATCGGGGGATTGATTGTATTTCACTGCAGCTTGCGACACACGCTTCAGCCTCCATTCTCTGCCGACAATTCGGCCATCTCAAGCTTCGGCATAATACTGAATGAGCGCTCATTCAGCAAGGTTTGCGACTCTGTCGATGTTCTTTCGCGCTTCGGCCGTTATACTTTGTCTGTTATTAGATGACACCTAAGAACATCACATCAATATTTGCCTTAATAGCGTCCTGTCTTGGTGCTCTGTTCATTGCCTGTGCAGCGTCGCGCACGCAAGTACCCGTGAACGCGCAGGCAAATCCAACAGTAACAACGGAATCACAGGCTAATACTGCCTCAGGCAGTTTGCCTCTACGTGTATTAACTGATGTTCCTCTGACTGGCGGCACTACTCGCTTTGATTACCAGAGTCTCGACAGCAGTGGTCGTTTGTATATCGCCCATCTCGGATCTGATCTGCTGACCGTCTTCGATGTCAATAAGCAGAGCGTTATTGGTGATGTCAAAGACTTGAAGCGCGTTCATGGAGTGCTTGCTGTCCCGGGCTTGCATCGTGTTTATGCTTCGGCTACCGGCAACAATGAGTTAGCCGTTATTGACGATCAAAGTCTCGCCATCGTAGCGCGAGTGCAGGCCGGCGATTACCCTGATGGCGTGGCGTATGCGAGCAAAGCAAACAAGATTTACGTTTCCGATCTTCATGGAAAGACCGACACGGTGATCGATGCGAAGACAAATCAGCGAGTGACGACGATTGCACTGGGCGGCGGCGCCGGAAACAGCCAGTACGATTCAGGAGCAGATCGAATCTTCGTCACCATTGATGGACGGGAAGAGCTGGCTGAAATTGATCCGAATACAGATCAAGTCGTCGCGCGCTATCCGCTCACGGGTTGTAAAGGTAGTCACGGGTTATTAATTGACTCCGAACATCGCCTTGCATTTGCGGCTTGCGAGGACAATTCAAAGCTAGTCGTCTTTAATTTGGAGACAAAGAAAGCGACAGCATTGCTCTCTGTCGGAGCTGACCCGGATGTGCTCGCTTTTGATGCTGGCTTGCGGCGTCTTTACGTGTCAGCAGAAAGCGGCATCATCACAATCTTCGATGAGAATGATCGCGGATTGCAAAAAGTCGGCGAGGGCTTCTTTGCTCCGAATGCTCATAGCGTAGCCGTCGATTCGAGCACGCATCGAGTTTACTTTCCGCTACAGAACATAAACGGCAAGCCGGTGCTGCGGATCGCAGTCCCTTCTGATAAATAGTCTGTTATGAGTCTCATCTCATCAGCTGCGATAAAGAAGCCAACCGGCAATCGCACCCGCGAGGACGAGCCACGCCGAGTTGATTCGAAAACGAAACAAGATGATTGCGCTGATTACTGCTAACGCAATTGTCTTAGTGTCTACTAAGGCAGCGCGGCCAAGTTGGTAAGTCACCACGAACATTAGCGAGAGAGCAGCAGCATTCACGCCATCCAGAAATGCTGCAGCGGTTGGCGACCGACGCAGGCGCGGAACCAGTGGGCCACTGAGAGCGACAAACACGAAGGCCGGCAGAAATATCCCAATGGTCGCCGCCACCGCTCCGCGACTGCCACCTAGTACGTAGCCGATAAAAGTCGCGGTAGTGAACACTGGTCCAGGTGTAACTTGACCCACTGCGACTGCATCAAGCAGTTGCGACTCAGTTAGCCAGTGCCATCGTTCGACTAGATCCGCGCGTATAAAGGCCAGCAGCACGTAACCGCTTCCGTACAAAATCGCGCCGACTTTTAGAAAGAAAAGAAAGAGGGGCAACAAACCGAAGTTCGACGCTGCGACGCTGGTTTGCAAAAACAAGATTGCCGGGGATGTCGACAGAAAGTTCCCACTCTTTTTTCCTCCAGAGATCAAAGTCGCGCTCAAAACGACGATGCCTCCGCCGAGAAGTATCAAGAGTTCATGTACGCCTAGGAAGGTGAGCGCGACACCTGCGATGCAGATGATCGCGAGTAGTTTAGTTTTGGTCGCAGTGCGGGCGAGTAACCATAAGGCCTGAAGGACTATTGCAATGATCACCGGCTTCACACCGTAAAGAATTCCTAATACAGGAGGCAGCGAGCCAAAACGGACATAAGCCCACGCAAAAGCAAGGACGATCAGAAACGCCGGCAGAATGAAACTGACACCAGCTACCAGCAATCCTGGCCAACCGGCTTGTCGATGGCCAACATGAATTGCCATTTCGGTTGAATTGGGACCAGGGATCAGATTTGTGGCGCCGAGTAAATCGAGAAACTCGTCACGCGTCAGCCAACGGCGGCGACGCACGACTTCATCTTCCATCATTGCGATGTGAGCGGCGGGTCCTCCGAATGCAATTGTGCCAAGTTTTAAAAAGAGTAACGCCAGATCATGTAGCGAAGCTTTGTGATGGTTAGGCATGAGCTCGGTAGGTTTCAATTCTCGTGAGAACTGGTGTTCGAGCTAAGACCGCCTGGACCTCGTTGGAGAGATGCGTGCATCCATGGACCACCTGCCTGCCCCAACTATCAAGAGGAAAACCGAACCAAGCAACATCGCGAAGTCAGTGCGCGCTTCATGAGCCATTCCCCAGAACCCGTAGTAAGGAAGAGTTCGGAGACTGAAACCCCAGAAACCATGGCCAATCAGGATTGGAATCTTCGTCGAGATAATGGCGACCATCATGTCAATGATGAGTGGTATTGCTGCCAACCTTGTGACCAAACCAAACAAGATGAGCGCACCGCACCCTATCTCCACTACAGCGACGAAGGGACCCATTATCTGCGGAGACGGAATACCAATCTTCGCAAACCTTCCTACTCCGTTTTCCCCTGCGTAGAGAAACTTTTGTATGCCTTCCGATAGAAACACTCCCCCGACGACGAGCCGGATCAATAAGACCGATCGCGGAGCGGTGGTATCCATGAGTTTTTTTAAACTCATAACGTATCTGGCCTGGCTAAGAATTCTAGTTCGTGAAAGATATCACCCCATCAGGGGCAATGTTTAGCGCGGAGCGCAAACATCAGACCCACCGACGACTATCAGTTAATCAC
>JBKPMX010000172.1:0-22343 GCA_046765655.1 Acidobacteriota bacterium | reverse complement strand
GGCCTGCGCGGTCATAACCGACGACACGTGAGAAGTGCGCAACCTCGGCGAAAATGTCATCCCAGTTTTCGATTCGGTCGCCGAAGCCTGCATCGAGAACGATGGTAGGCGTCCCGGCACCAGCGATTTTCATTCGGAGTTTAAAACCTCCGACGTCGACAAACCTGATTTCTGGTGTCAGCGTCTTAGGGGTGCGCACATCCACTGTCAAGTGTTGTGGCGAAACGATCTTGCTGGCTTGCACCTGGACCGAGGGACAAATAATCGCGATGACGTACGGTAGAATTAGAAGACGAATGATTCTCATGAGGAACCTCTTAACCGCCTTACAGTGTTTTCAAGAATTCGATTAACGCTCTCCGCTCTTCGACTGTAAGACTCAGTCCAAACTCGTGTCCTTTCACCGCCCGCGTTTTTACGCCATAACCGCGGAAACTAGTGGGAACGTAGTCGTCGCGGAGACGTCGAGGATCAAACCAGTCTTCCAACGTCGCCACCGATCCATTGTGTTCGAAAGGACCCCGGTACCAGACACCTTTCAAACTAGGCACCTTGTAGAACCCCGTTCCTCTTCGAGTATTGAGTGCTAAGTTTGGATCGGTATTAATCGGGATATTCAGGACATCAGTTGTCTGCGGATCCACTTTGAATCCGGCTACCGGTAGCAGCATGTTGTTGGTGTAAAGAGGTGGCGTATGACAAGCGTCGCAGGCTTCAGTCATAAAGACGACATAGCCTTCTTGAGCCAGAGCAGTGAGCTTGTTTGGATTGTTCGGAGGTTTGAGTGAGTAGATGTACAGCGACAGCGCGTAGAGTTGTTCGTCGCTATAGCGGGTCTGGGTCGTAGCCGCAGGCAATTCGCCGACTGGGCGAAACTGATCATATTGACTTAGTTCGTCTGCGCCTTGGTTCACCGCCGCATAGCGCATCAGATCACCGATCGAGCGCTGGCGCATCAGGCCCGTGCTGTCGAGATAAAGTCGATCCTTCACACCAATAAGATCCGGAATGGCGGCGGGATAGAATGGACTAGTGCCCTGACGAGCGCAGGAACCAGGAGTGATTGCTTGCATCACGGCGGCCAGTTCTGAGATAGACATCCGATCTGCCCGCGCGCTCGCATCGTCTTTGATCCAGGGAGCGCCGTAACTCCGGCGAATAAAATCGCGGAACTCTTTAAGGGTCGCATCTCTGTTTTTCGATTTTGCTTCCTCTATTTCCTGCTCATAACCAAAGGTGCGATCGTCAGGAAAATTTCCCTGCGCTCCTTTGATGACCGTACCATCGGGCATCACCCGAGTGTGGCAATGCGCGCAAGCGAGAATGCCAAGCTCGACTTTGCCCTTTTCCCTTACTACCCAGCGCATGAAGGGCATTACGCCTTCACGCGTCACAGGCACTCCGTTCTTGACGAACCAGTTCATTCCGCGAATCTCGGAATACAAGGTACCGTCGGCGACAAACTCGATCGGCGCATCGAAGACCATCTCACCGGCTTTGGTCCAATCGGCCTCCGACTTTAGCTTTGAGGAATCAAAAATAACCTGAGGCTCCTTGCGTTTCAGCTCGTCCATGTAGCCGCGTGGTTCACGATCCGGACGATACACCTCATAACTCTTGTAGATTGGACGAACTGGCATGCTGTAGTAGTAAGAGGAAGAGATGAATTTAGTGGACACACGAGGATCTGCGAGTGGCATTTGGAACGACTCAATCGCATTGGTGTCCCATGTTTTAGGAATGACGTGCGCCGGCTGTTGCGCGAAGCTTAGACTGGCGACGATTGTAAACAACCACACAGTTGCCGACGTTAATAGAAGGCAGTGTTTCCGATGGTGAGTAGTGTTTCGCATGGTTATTTCGTGTGGATTCTTAGAACGCGCCTGGAAAACGATCCACGAAACTACACGAAATGACACGAACGCAAAAGAGCCACCGTACTTCCGGGAAAAAGACTCGGCTATCTCGTCGCGGCTTGTCATTTTGAAACTACTGTCACATCGACCTCTCACTCTGACCGGGTTCGGCTGGTAAGCGTGTCTTCAAGATGCCGGTCTCCAACATTTTCACTCAGATTGTTGCCCATTTTGGCGTTCGTCCGGCTGTGTCTGACACGGACTCACTTGTGGCATGACAAGTGTAAGTCTAATCGGCGAGCGCCAGTTTGGGCGCATGCTTAGGCGTCGAGGTCAACAAAAATGCGAATTATCTGCGACCAATGCGATCGGCCAATAACTGGAACGGTCAAGAAACTCTCTGGAAATTTCAACATCCACCCCCATTGCGTCCGTCAGTTCACTGGAGAACTGAATACCCCCAATCCTTCGACACGTACTGGCAAAAGGTCGGCAATGGCGGCCTTAGTAAGATGGAAGCAAAACGCACTTGTTCCATGCGAGTTAATTAAAGCGTGAGTCGCATTTCCCGACTAAAGCTCAGCCTACGTTTGTCGTAACACCGCGTCTCTCAAGTCCCATTCCTCAGGTTTTCTCAATCGTGTGGTCCATCGGAGTGTTATTGCAAATGAACCTTTCCGCAATCAATTTCATCTTGAGTTTTGTAGCCTCGCTCATACTTCACGAGCTGGGTCACTTAGTGGCCGCTCGCGCTTGTCGAGTTCCAGTGACGGACGCGGGATTAGGGTGGGGTCCCAAGGTTTTTGGTGTTCGAATTAAGGGAATTGATTATCAACTTCGCGCATTGCCAATCGGCGGCTACATCCGCATGGATATGTCGGAGCTGCAGAGGCGGTCACTACTCCAACAATTGTTCGTATTGCTTGCGGGCGTTGGTGTGAATTTCGTTCTCAGCGGACTAGCATGGGGAACATTCTTCGGTACGATCAATCTGCTGCTGGCGGTTGGGAATCTGTTTCCGTTCTACCAACAAGATGGATGGAAGAGCGGAATGGTGATCTGGCGTAACGTCTTTCGTCGGACCAGTCCGCTGGTGGAGTGGTCCTTTACACTGTCAGCTGGTGTCCTCGGTTTCGTTTTAGTTGCAAGCTCTCTCTTTGGCTGCTGATAAACGAGTTGGCATTCGGTTTGGATGGCTGTTAATGTTTCCGCCGCAATGTCAACTAGTGCTCCCCATTTCCGCAGTTGCAATTTGTGCGAGGCGATCTGTGGAATCGAAATCACCGTCAACGAAACTGTCCATTCATCCTCGCGAACTATCGACTCGCCACCATCCGATCGTAACAAACCGCTGCCTGCCAACGGGTACAAACCGCTGCTAACCATTCGCGGTGATGACGATGATCCGTTTAGTCGGGGGTACATTTGTCCGAAGGCTGTGGCATTACAAGATTTCCACTTCGATCCAGACCGATTGAGATATCCAGTGCGGCGGAGAAGAGGGGACGGGGAGAAGGGGGGACGCGGAGACGGGGAGACGGGGTGGGAACGCATCACCTGGGAGGAAGCGTTTGAGGAGGTTGCAAGGAATCTAAGGCGTATCAACTCCAAGTATGGAAGAGATTCAATCGGCGCGTATCTCGGAAATCCCACTGTTCACAACTATGGTGCGATGCTGTTTGCGCCGGGGTTTCTGCGGAGCCTCCATACCCGCAACAAGTTCTCTGCAACGTCAGTCGATCAACTGGCCCATCATGTCTCAGCCTACGTGATGTTTGGACATCAGTTGCTGTTACCTGTTCCCGATCTCGATCGAACAAACTACTTTCTCATGCTCGGTGCGAATCCGGCTGTATCAAACGGCAGCCTGATGACCGCGCCCGGATTTCCCAATCGGCTAAAGGCGCTCAGACAGCGCGGCGGCAAAGTCGTCCTCATCGATCCGCGTCGAAACGAAACAGCCCGACTCGCCGATCGACACCTCTTCATTCGTCCCGGTACAGATGTTTTTCTGCTGTTGGCACTGCTTCATGTTGTCTTTGAAGAACAGCTGACGCGCATGGACCACATCGCTTCGTTTACAGACGGTGTTGAGTCGGTCGCAAAAGTTGTCACTGAGTTTTCGCCGGAGTTAATCGCAGCAACGACCGGAATCGATGCCGACGAGGTTCGTCGTTTGGCGAGAGAGTTTGCTGCGGCGGAGTCGGCAGTGTGTTACGGAAGGATTGGAGTTAGCACTCAGGAGTTTGGTGGAGTTTGCCAGTGGCTGATTAATGTCCTGAACATCGTCACGGGTAATTTCGATCGGGCGGGTGGCGCGATGTTTCCACTGCCGGCGTTTGATGCGGTGACGGCGCCGAAGTCTTTAGCTCCACGTGGAAGTTACGGCCGTTGGCGCAGCCGCGTGCGAAAGCTGCCGGAGTTTGCTGGTGAACTGCCGGTGGCTGCGCTGGCCGAAGAAATTCTCACGCCCGGTGAAGGACAGGTAAAGGCGGTGGTGACTCTCGCCGGCAATCCAGTTTTGTCGACACCGAACGGACGTGGGTTGGACCGTGCGCTGGAGAGTCTTGAGTTCATGGTGTCGATCGATCCTTACATCAACGAAACAACCAGGCACGCACACATCATCCTTCCCCCAACGTCACCGCTCGAACGCGGACACTACGATCTTGCCTTTCATCTGCTGGCAATTCGCAACACGACGAAGTTTTCACCACCGTTGTTCGAGCGAGAGAAGAGTGCAATGCACGATTGGGAGATACTGCTTGAGTTAGAAGGCAGAATGAAGCAGCGCGGTCGACTCAAGCGGAAGTTGATGCGTAGGTTCTTTGATCCGGAACGGATATTAGATCTGGGTTTGCGGTTTGGGCCTTACGGTTCGCGCCTTAATCCATTCGCGAAAGGGATGACGCTGAAGAAGGTAAAAGCGGCGGTGCATGGAATCGATCTTGGTCCACTGCAGCCGTGCTTGCCTGGGCGTTTACAGACAGAGAACAAGAGAATCAATTTAGCGCCGGATCTGTTTGTGCAAGATATCGAACGTGTCAGAAGTAAGCTCTCTAACATCCTCACCGATCCATTTCGACACTCATCTAACGGCAACGATGCTGAGAACGCTGAAGTTGTGCAGAGGGAAATTCAAACTGCATCACCTCCGATTGAATCCACCGGTCATCTTTTGCTAATCGGTCGGCGACAACTTCGTAGCAACAATTCGTGGATGCATAACAGTGAGCGACTGGTGAAAGGGAACACTGCGAAGCCGCGATGCACAATCATCATGCATCCACTCGATGCCGCTGATCGGGATCTGAGACAAGGTCAGGTAGTGGTCGTCAAATCACGCGTAGGCACGATCATACTTCCAGTCGAACTGTCAGATGAGATCATGCGCGGCGTGGTCAGCATTCCACATGGTTGGGGACATGACAGAGAAGGGAATCGACTAAGCGTGGCCCAACAACATTCCGGTGTGAGTATTAATGATCTGATGGATGAATCTTGTATCGACGCGATTTGTGGAACAGCGGCGTTCAATGGCACGAAGGTGACTGTAAGGGCCAAAATGACGGACGAAATGACATTCAAACGACAGCTCTTAGATCGACGTACATAACATCAATCAATTCGTTTGAATGCTACAAATCCCACTCACGGGAGTGAGTGGATGGTTCAAGTGCTTGCTAACCGTGGCCGACGAAGTTTGCGCGCTCGCGATGGACGTTGAGCTCTACCGCTCAAGATCATTCGCAGCGCGCTGAGATGTTTTTGAATCAGTAGTCGTGGAAAGATCTGAACGCATCCACTGACTGCCGTCGGTGGTATTCTTGGTCCAAATCCTAACTATGAGAGGACAACAATTGCTCAAGCGATTCAAACTAACTATTGCTTTAATGGTGTTGATGGCGGGTGCCGCATTTCTTCTAACGCCAGCGCGAGCACAGAGTGCTGGGCCAGAAGATATCGTGCGTGGATTTTATTCGTTTTATCTGCATGAACTGAGTCTCGAAAACGGCGATCCAATGAAGAAGAAGTCTACGATGTTGAAGTACGTGACGCCGCAGCTCTATGCAAACGAGCCAAGGCTGGTGCGACGCATGGGTGCTGACATCTTCATTTGTGCGCAGGATTGGGATTCCGGTTGGGAGAAAAACTTCCGCATCAGCACACCGGAGGTTAAGAACAATACTGGAACTACTATGGTGGTCCTGCCCAGTGGCGCGGATCAGATCAAGATCAATGTAACGCTGATCAAATTAGCTGCTGGTTGGCGGGTTAATAAAGTCGCCTGCGCACAGTGACTCAACCATTTCAGGATAAGCGCTCAGGCCGAAGTTTGGAGGAATAAGATGGCGCAGAAGTCCTTCACTCGACTCTTTGGAAGCCTCCTTTGTCTTCTCCTGCTGGCAGGCGCTGCGCTGCCATCGATTGGGCAAACGGCCAAGCCTAGGCGGAGCGACGGCGAAAAGGCTCGGCTGGACGCAATGATTGCTCAAGCCAAGAAAGAAGAAGAGCAATTCTCTAAATCAGGCGGCAAATCAGATGACGCGAATCATCCCAACCTAAAATGGGCAGCAGTATTCTGGCGCTATCGACTCAAACATCCCGGCACATCAGAAACAACGATCGCCACCACTCAGACCTTCACTCTATTGAGTCGCACTAACAGCTTTCATGACATGCAAGCCAAAGCAGACACTCTGAAGTTTGATGATCCTGCCTGGGAGCGGGTCATTCATGTGTTGCTTTTCGCGTCGATGAGGGCAAAGGAATACAGCTATTTCATCACCAAAGCCGACGCTCTTACTCAGTCTGCCGCTGATCCAACGACCAGGGCGCGAGCGCGCTTCGATATTGCAGATGCGTATTGGAGGCAGGGCAATATCGCGCAGGCTCGCGCGAACTTTCAAACTGTGATCGCTCAGCATCCGAAGACCTCGTATGCGGAAGAGGCGGAGGGCAACGTGAGGGAAATTGATTTCCTCAATGTTGGGCAGTTAGCCCCTTCATTTGAGCGCACTACAATCAACGGCGACCGACTTTCTCTTGCTGACTTCAAAGGAAAGGTCGTAGTGCTAAAGTTCTGGGGTACCTATTGAGTGAAGTGCGTGGGGGAGGTTCCCTTACTCAAAGAGCTTTATGCGCAGTATAAGGATCGGGGTGTAGTGGTAGTTGGGATCTCGCTCGATGAAACGGTGAAGCCACTGCGGGAGATGGTAGAGAGCAAAGGCATCTCCTGGCCGCAAGTTTGGGATCAAGGTCAAGCACTCGCCACACTCTTCAACGTCAAAGGGACGCCATTCTATTACCTCTTGGACCAGGATGGAAAGATTGCGGCCAAAGACATACCGTTTGAGAAACTTAGAGCTGCGATTGATGATTTGTTGAAGAGGCGATGAAGGATCAATGACGAAAAGATCCAACATCCTACTATCGCTTTTGAGTCACGCGCTCCAGTTCGTAGTAACTGCCCCCGCCCGATAAGAACAGATGCCCGTCTTTGATCTCGAATTTGTGCACATCTCCACCTTCCTGAACGATCAGGTCGTGAAGCGACCCCTGACCACACTTCGCGCTTGTTCGAGACCATGATCCAAACTGTAGCTGATTATTTGCAGTTGCTTTCCAAGTACTGCTGGCTCGATTGCAATCGACGCGAGCTGTTACGCGGCCGTTGCTGCCAAACGTAATTGTGTACTTCGATTTGTCGTCCGGCGTGACGGTTCTTTCGTCGGGGGCCTGGAATTTCACCAATTGCCAGGATGTGCCGCTGAGCGGATTGGTACCGCTCGACCTCTGCGCAACTGCAAAGCTGCAGAGAGCCGCGACACTAGCCAGCGCTAACAACACTCGCATTGTTTTCGTTTTCATCATTCACCCCTTTTAATCGACCGTTGAGGTTACTGACATTCAGAAGGGCCCGTTCTCCGTTAGATCAATCTTCTTGTCTTTATCTTAACCGTGCGTGAATCGGCACCGCTTTTTATCGTCAACTGGTATTCGTGATCCGGCACTTTCATCATTTGCAGGATCTTCTCGAGTGTCAGTTGTGAAGCGGGTACGCTGTCGATCGCTTCGACCGTATCGCCCACATGCAATCCTGCTTCTCTTGCTGGTGAGTCTTCAAGCACCTGATGGATCTTGAAGACCCTGAAAGCATCTCCGGACGCACGCAGACTCATACCACTCATGTCGTACTCGAGCGGTTCGCTAAACCTTGCATTGCGCTCGAGGATCAGGCGCTGTCGTGGATAATCAAAAATCAGCTCGAATCTTTTTAGGATCTCGGTGCCGATCAACCCGTCGTAGTCCGAACTGGCAAGCGCGCCGCCTTTGTCTTGCGACATATAGATCAATGGCGCCGAGAAAACGGCGTGACCGATTCTGAAGCTCGTCGCGCGGCCAACTAAGAGACGCGTCTGACCGCCAAGTCCGGATACCGATTGGTCCGAGATCGTCTTCTGTGCGGGGACGGGCAGCGTATGCCGGCGAGCGAAGTCACTTGTTAGAATAGCTGTCATCATGCATCCACCCGTGTCGACTAGAAACTGTCCGGTAATTTCACCACGTTGCGGTATGTCGATCGTTGCTGGCACGAAGAAGTGAGCATCACGCAGCGCAAGTGGAACGCTCTGTCCCTTGCCTGAATAGATATAAGACTGTGGATCGTAAAGCTTCAACAAGCGGGCGGCGTAATCAATCTCTACCACATGCTTGAGAAATAGATCGATGCCGATCAACCCGTCGATTGATCTGCCAAACTGTTCCTCCACCTCGCTGAGATTTATTACAGCGGCGCGTTGATTGGTGAACGTCTTATGATCGAGTGCGATCGTAAGTCCACTGGTTTTTGACAGCTCAGCCATGTTGGGCCCAGCTCCGCCACTCATTAAAAAATGCTCTTCGAGTTTTAGTCCGAGTGCCGTTGCTTTGGTTGCGTTAATAACAAACGGAAAACTCGCACCGCTATCAACATAGAACGAAAGGGGTTGCGAATTGTTGACTCGAGCCTGAAGAATGATGCCGCCGTAGCTCGTTACATCAAGAGGAATTGTTACTGAGTTTTGAGTGGGCTGGCTTCTTTGTGTGAGTGGCGTCGCGACGGTGAGTAGTAGGATGAGAAGCGCGAGAATGATTTTCGGGTTGGGTCTCATCTTTGAATAATAATACGTAGTTAAAGCCTGCAAATGTTCGGTGCGATGTTCGATGCACTTCGCTTTGTAGTCAAGTTCCACTGCGACTCAACCCGATTGGAATGGTTCAACGAATGTCCGATATGCTTCAGGAAGCTCTGAATAAGTTGAGACATAGGTTATTCAGTACCATGCGCGGTAGCGGATGGCCACCACTCAACCTAGCGACATCAGATCTTTCTTAGTTGAGTCATGGCCATCCGGTACCGCGCATGGTACTGAATAGTCGATTCTACTGAATCCGACTTGATCAGAGCTTCCTGCAGCTTGTCGCGACTCGGCGAGGGGTCAAACACATCGTAGCTTGACCGTTTAGAGCAGCACGACAAGCTGACGTTGACTGGTCCAAAGTGAGATGAGAGATTATGCCGCTACGAGTGCTCAGTTATAGCTGGAGGTCCCCCTGATGTTCAAAAAAATACTCTCACTATCTCTAATTGCGTTGCTGATGAATCTAGCTGCTGTAGTTCCTGCTTATGCTAGTTCAAAAGAAGAGAAGGAAGCGCGCTTTGCTGAAAAGGTGAAGGTTAACGTAATGAAGTTAGGAACGGGTGAGGCGGCGCGCGTTAAAGTCAAGTTGCGGGATAGTAGTAAACTGGCGGGTTACATTGTCGCTGCTGATAACGACACCTTCACGGTTAAAGACGCGAAGACTGGGGTCGCAACGACCATCGCTTACCCGCAGGTCAAAACTGTTCAGGGAAACAATCTCTCGACGGGCGCAAAGATTGCGATCGGTGTTGGCATTGCCGCAGCGATCATTTTCATTATCCTTTGGTTTACAACCGGACCGGGGAGTGATTAATGATGAAGGATAAATCAAGATACTTTCACCGACTAAAGAGGACGATGATGAAATACGTATTGTTGATAGTCGGAGTTCTTCTGCTCGAAATTCCTGTTGCCGCGAAGATCTCCAACACGAATGAACTAATTGCCGCTATGCAAGAGAAGTATGGCAAGTCGTGGTACAAGACCGCGACGTTCGTGCAGGAAACGACGAACTTCCAACCCGACGGAACATCGAAGGTTGAAACCTGGTACGAGGCCATGTCAGTGCCTGGGAGTTTACGTATCGACTTCACACCAACCAGCGCGGGCAATGGAATCTTATTTACGGGCAGTAAAATCTACGTCTTTAAAGACGGCAAGGTTGAAAACACGCGACCGTTCGAACATCCGTTGCTGATTCTGGGGTTCGACATTTATCGCGCACCTGCGAGTGAGATAGTCACGAAATTGCAGGCGCTGAAGTTCAATCTTGCTGAGTTCAGGGAAGACACGTGGCAGGGAAGACCGGTTTATGTTGTTGGTGCGAAAGCCGGTGACTTGCACTCACCGCAATTCTGGATCGATCAAAAGAACCTCTATTTTGTGAGAATGCTTCGGCCCGGCGGGAAGGATGGTGCGCAGACGCAGGAGACTCAGTTCAACAAGTATCAGAAACTTGGTGGCGGATGGATGGCGCCGGAAGTGATCTTCATGGTCGATGGCAAGGTTATGACAACGGAGAAGTATTCTGACATGCGTGCCGATGTAGAGCTGGATCCGAAACTCTTTGATCCTGAATCCTGGACCACCGTGCACTGGAAAGAATGAAGGATGAAAGATCCCAACTCCTTTTTACAGCTCAAGGTGCATAGCCTGAGCCATTCAATGTGATCGAAATAAATCGACTTGAGTAAATCGCAGGTTGGAAAGGGCGGCTTGCCCCCGCTCAAAAATCATTTGAACTCAACATTGAATCAACTGGATCTTGTGCGGGGGCAAGCCGCCCTTTCCAACCTGCGATTTACTTGGCTTGAGTTATGAAATGAAGTTGAGTGATCTATGTTATGCACGTTCAGTCGCTCCAGTGGTTTAACTCCGCCGCACCTCACGACATTCGTTGAGTCATTCCTGTTTGTGTTGAATCACCGCACCTCACGACAAGCTGAAGGAAAGTCTGAACAAGTAACTGATCAATTCGGTACCGTTCGCGGTAGCGGATGGCCAGGACTCACGCAGCAGCAATTCCCTGTGTCGTCTCTTGATTCCTGGCCATCCGCTACCGCGAACGGTACCGAATAGCGTCTTGATCAGAGCTTCCTAAAGCATGTCTGACTCCTCGTTGAACTATTCAGTTGAAACCATCTCACAAAAGCGACCGTAATATTTTCACAGGATCAGAATCTACAAACTGATCCGCAATTCTGAATTGCACATCTGCAATTTCGGAATTCATATACAACTCATCGGAAGACAATACGAGGACTGAGATCATGATCCGAACAATGATGCTGTTGCTACTGATCGTCACCACCGCAATGGCTGAGCCGACCTTTCACGGGGACGCGGCAAGAACCGGCGTTTATCCAACAGCTGGACCAACACAACTCAAAGGCACAAAGTGGACGTTCCAAACTGAGGGACCAATCATTGGGTCTCCGGCGATTGCCAAGGGCACGGTCTACATCGGCAGCATCGATGGAAATGTTTACGCAGTGGATCAGGAAACAGGGAAGCAGAAGTGGAAATTCAAAACAGTTGCGTCTCGACAAGTCACTTCTTCACCAACCGTTGCCAATGGTCTGGTCTACTTTGGCGGCTTTGATGGAATTCTCTACGCGGTCGACGCCGAGACCGGCACGATGAGGTGGACCTTCGTCTCCGAATACGAACGTCGCTTCGAGGGAAAGCGGTTGCATGGGTATCCGTCAGGCTTCCAAACGATTCCGGATTCATGGGACATCTATACATCTTCGCCCGCCGTCTTTAATGGGCGAGTCTATATCGGCAGTGGTGATGGCAACCTTTACTGCGTCGACGCACAAACAGGAATTCTGCAATGGAAGTTTGCGACTGGTGACATCGTCCACGCTTCACCCGCAATCGCGAACAACACGGTCTACATCGGCAGCTGGGACAGTTACCTGTATGCACTCGACGCCGATACGGGCCAGGAGAAGTGGCGCTTCAAGACAGGTGAAGACAGCTACATTCACAATCAACAGGGATTTCAATCCTCACCCGCTGTCGCGGACGGCATTGTGTATGTCGGCTGTCGCGATGGACACCTTTATGCGGTTGACGCTACGACGGGCCGTAAGCGTTGGGACTATCCAACGAATAAAGGTTGGGTGAACAGCACGCCGGCTGTCCGTGGCGGCGTCGTTTACGCCGGCACGTCTGATGGATATCGGTTTTTCGCACTGGATGCGAAAACGGGTCGGCTGAAATTTACGATAGATGCCAGCCGTCTTCTCTTCGCCGGCGCTTGCTGGTGATCTGGCCTACGTCGGCGTGTCGAATGGCCGGCTGCTCGCGGTTGATGTGAAGTCCGGTAAGCTAGCCTGGGACTTTCAGACTGAAGGATCGAAACAAGATCCAATGAAGATGTTGAAGCCGGACGGTGGTCTGAACAACGAGAAGATCTATGCACGGTATTTCGGTGATTATCAGGACATGGTGCTCGCGTTTTATCGTGTGTTCTCGGTGGGGGCGATCTGGTCTTCACCGGTGGTAGATAATGGCGCTGTCTATTTTGGCAGTACGGATGGCTTGCTGTATGCGGTTGAGTGAAGCTTGCGGGAGCCGCGAGTAGTGCCTGGGACAAGTGAGCTTTCGATTAACTGCTGATCCTGAAAGGAATGGTCCAACGAATGTCCGATAGGCTTTAGGAACGTTTGTTCAAGTGCTATTCAGTACCATGCGCGGTAGCGGATGGCCAAGACTCAACTCCATTGTTGCTTGTGTTGAGATGTGGCCATCCGCTACCGCGCATGGTACTGAATAGCTTGGTCACTTGTTCAGAGCTTCCTTTAGCTTGTCGTGAGATTTGGGAGATTCAACTTTCATCAAAGGCGGTGTGTTAAGAATCTCAAAGACAAGCTAAAGCGTATCGGACATCAGTTGAGCCATTCCTATTGCAGCATGCCCGCTATCGAGCGTCACTTTTGTGGCGCAGTGACTACCAAGTCATCGAAAACAATCTTCTGGTTATTCCAAACAATAAAACCTAAGCGATCGGCAAAGAAAGGTTGGAACGGGAGTTTGCCGGCGAAGGTGTCGTTAATGAAAAACTGAAGCTCGCTGCCTTTCTTCTCGATCGCTAGTTTGTTGGTTCCATTAAGACGGTTAATTGAATTAGGAGTGGCCCATGGTATCAGACGAGTGGCCACTCCTTGGGTAACCTTCGTCACGGTGAACGTGCCATCACCTGATATCGCAAAATAGTAGTAGTTGATTTTGTTTGACATTCCCCACATCAAACCGTACCCAAAGTTAGTAACGCCAGACACGTGCGTTATTCTGCATTCGATTCTGAAGTCCTCCTGTTGATTGATCGCTATTACCTTCGATGCCATTAGTGCTGCGGCGCCTTTTTCTTCCCAAAGATAACCGCCGTCAGCGACAGTAATGAGCCCGGTGGCACTGGAGTACTCGAGCCATCCGCGGCTGTTGTTATCAAAGTGCTCTTCAAAAATGACCTGAGCGTTTGGTTGTCTGAAATAAAAGTTCCCCACCAAAGACGACGATTCCCAAGGGGTCTGTTGACCTTTAGTCTTTTCCCGGACACCGACGCGTACACGCTTGAACACTTCCTCCACACCCAAGCCTGGGACTCGCAGGTTCTGCAATAGCTCTTGCGTGTACAGGCCGTTTCTGCCAATTCCATCGCCGGCAACTGAACCCGGCGATGTGGCATATGCGATTAGAGTTCCGCTTGGCGCATTCATCAAAGCGAGCCCGCGTGTCGCTGATCGAAAACTGCGCGCGAACGGATCGTTCCGACATGCATCGAGGATCACGATATTGATTCGGCTCCCGGCACTTGTCATTTGAGCGAGCACGAACCCGACATCGACGCTCTCATATTCGACTTCTTCTTCCTTCTCAATGGTCGCTCCAATTGGAACCAGGTAGTTCGCGCCGTTAACTTGAATAGCGTGACCAGCATAGTAGAACAGGGCAACGTCGCTGTTCCGACTCTTCGTCCCAAATTCCCGAATCGCGCGCTTCATGTCGTTCTGGTCGATGTTCTCCTTATCAATGACTTCGAACCCGACATCGCGTAGAGCGTGTGCGATGTCAAGTGCATCATTGACAGGGTTCTTCAACGGCCCCGCTGCATAGCTGCCGTTTCCAATCACCAGTGCCATGCGTCTCTCAGAATTTGTGTTGGCAATCTGTTGTGCGTGAACTGACACGGACGGGAGTATGAGGAGGAGTAACGAGATCAACAGGAGTGTTTTCATTGATTGTTGTCGGTCAAGACGAATCGTCAACGAATGTCCGATACGCTTTAGGAGGCTCTGATTAAGTGCTCGCCATTCAGTACCGTTCGCGGTAGCGGATGGGCAGGACTCAACAGCTGGTATGGAGCAGAACAGTCGCTTCAGAGCTCGCGTGTTGGGTCCTCTTCCATTGTCCTGGCCATCTCTTCCGTTTTCTTGCGTAAACTGATCGGACGCATATCGGTCCAGATCTCTTTAATGTAGGCAAGACATTCATCCTTGGTGCCAGTCTTTCCCGCGTCGGTCCAGCCCAGTGCATTCTCTTTGTTGGCCGGCCAAATGGAATACTGCTCCTCATGATTCACGACGACCTTGTAGATCGTGGTGTCCTCCCTATCATCTCGCTTCATGGAATGCTCCTCGAAGTAAATAAGTGAGTATCTATTCGTTCCGCAGAGCCGTAGTTGGATCAAGTCCTGCAGCCCTCAGGGCGGGCAACCACGACGCAAGAAAAGCAATCACCAAAAACAGTCCGGCCACAGCGACGAACGTGACGGGATCCGTAGGTTTGACCTCGAGCAGCATGCTTGCGAGCACTCGTGTGAGAGCAAAGGCACCGATCGCGCCGATCGCGATTCCAATAACACTTAGGTAAAGTCCTTTTCCTACCATCAAACGAAAGATTCGGGTTGGCGCAGCGCCTAACGCCATGCGCACGCCAATCTCCGCAGTTCGTTGACGTACGAGTGTAGCGAGTACGCCATACAGACCAACGCCCGCTAGCAATGCTGCAATACCGGAGAACACTCCGATGAGTAACAATGAGAACCGCGTTTGGGCTTGCGCCTTGGTTACCAGCGAATCCATTGACTGGAGCTGATTGATGAGCGTTTCCTTGCCTTGTCTCTTCACGACCTCCCGTACGGCGCCCGCGATCGCAGAAGGATCGCCATCTGTACGCAGCGCCCACCATGACGCGGCCTGATGGTTAATATAGCCGTCCGTTACATACAGTTGTTCGCGACCTGGGTCGATCAGAGACGTGTTACGTTGGTGCGCCACTACTCCCACAATGTCGCCCCATTGGGCCTCATTCGTGCGAACGCGAAACAGGATTTTCTTACCCACAGCAGATTCGTTGGGAAATGCTTTTGCTGCGAGAGCTTGATCGATGATGAGGATATTCCGATCAGGCGTGCTGTCTTCTTGCGTGAAAGTCCGTCCTTCCAACAGTCGCGTACCCATCGCTTCGAAGTAGCCAGGCAAGACTATCTGGAGGTCGGCAGCTTGAAACTTTGTGGGGTCCTGGAGCGCGTCTTCTTTGCCCCATCGTACCGGACTAAAAGCTGTGGCCAGCGGTAATGGAAATGATGCTGTGACGCTGTTTACCCCAGGGATCGCATCGAGTTGTTCGCGAAGTTGGCGCTTGAAGTTGTCACGTTCCTGAGGTGTGGCGCCGACGTTACCGAGAAGTTGAAAAGTCAAAAGTCCGCGCGGCTCAAATCCTAGATTGACACGCTGAACGTTAAGAAAGGTCCGGAACATCAAACCCGAGCCAATCAGTAATACGAATGCAAGCGCAACCTCCACAACTACGACAGCATTACGAAGACCGGCGGCGCCGAGTGCACTCGTTCTGCCGGAAGCTCGCAACGTATCCATAAGATTGGGTTTGGCAGTGCGAAGAGCCGGAATCACTCCGAAGATCATGGCAGATAAGAGACCTGCCAAGATGGAAAAGCCCAGCACCTGCACATCAATCGCGATCGAGTTCAAGCGCGGCAGATTCTCCGGTGCGATCGCCAGCAGTTGGCGAATACCCAAGTATGCGAGCCCAATGCCAATAACTGTTCCAAGTCCAGCTAACACGAGAGCCTCGGCCAGTGTTTGTCGTACGAGCTGCCACCAGCCTGCGCCTAACGCCGCGCGAACTGCCAGCTCGCGCTGGCGAGAAGAAGCTCGAACCAACATCAGGTTCGCGACATTTGCACACGCAATAAGTAGCAAGAAGATTACCGCTCCCATGAGCGCGAGAATCGTCGGTCTGACTTCGTCAACGAGGTGCTGCTTCATTGGCACGAGCTGAAAAAATTGACCGGCTGTCTTCGAGATAGTGTTTTCGCTGCGAATCTTCTGCGCGATCGTTTCCGCTTCGGCTTGTGCCTGGGCCAATGTCACGCCTGGCTTCATACGTCCAACAACACGCCACTGCACGTTGCTCCGGTTCTCGACGTCGTAAGGAATTCGCGCGGCAAACCACACACTCGGAAATTGCTCGATGTTTGCTTTTGGCGGAAACAGCAATTCAAAACCAGGGGCCAGCACGCCAACGATCACCGGCGCTGGTCCAAATGCTGCGTTGATAGGAAGCGTCTTGCCGATCATGGATCGATCGCCGCCAAACCGCTGTTGAAAGTATTCGTTGCTCAGGATAACCGAGTCGGGTGGACCTGCTGGCGCGTTGGCGGCCGGTGCGTTGCCTGCCGCCGGCTGCGGAGGAGGTGGTTGGGGCTTGCCATCGGAATCATCAAAGTCTCGGCCTGCGATGATTGAACCGCCCATCATCTTGAAGAAGTTGGTCGACACTCCTGCCACGCGCACACGCTCAGGTGTTCCGTCCAGGGATGGAAGAGTGATGCGCCCGGTATTCAGTGCAACGAAATCTTCGAACGTCTTTGTCGCTCCGTTCTTCAGGTCGAGATAGTCAGCGTTCGAAACCGGAAAGTCTTTTACGTTTCGTTGCTGAAGATCACAACGGGCCAGGACCAGTCGCTCTGGATCTTTGTAAGGAAGCCTTCGCAGCAACACGCCGTTGGTGACACTGAAGATAGCAGTGCTTGCACCGATAGCAAGTGCGATAGTAACAACGACTGTGATTGTGAATACGGGGCTTTTGCGTAGCGTGCGAAACGCGTAGGAAAAGTCGGTCAGCATAGTGGCGCGAGTTTAGACTCTATTCCCAATCTGATCCAAGAAAAATTCCGCGAAAACCGTCCGAAAATACGAACAGCTTCATCCGATTTTTGCTTATCAACAAACTGAGATGCGGAATCATGATCGTCAAGTCGTTGGGGCAGTAGCCCGACTGTCAAGGAGGGCTATTAGCTACCGGACCCGGCCCTCCGTGACCGTCGGGCTACTGCCCCAGGCTAAAACTTTTGCTATCTCGGCAGCGACTGCAATCTCCGATCGATATCGGGAACGGATCGAATCTGAAATTCTGGTTCAACCGTCTTCGCGAGCTGAAGCGCCTTTTCATAGCTCGCGCGCGCGGATTGAAATTGGCCCATCGCACTAAGAACGTCAGCCAACGCAAGGTTTGTTTGTATCGCGTTGGGTGCTAATGCGACCGCGGCTTGAGCTTCGTGCAGTGCTTGCTCGAGTTGTTTGTTTTGAGCAAAGTTCTGTGCTTTCTGTACGCGGCTGAGCGCTGAGGCGAGCGGCAATTCAAACTTTCCATCGAACACGAACACACTGTGATCAATTTCGGCGGTGGGTGTAAGCGATTTGAATTGGGCGTATGGATCAAGCGCGCCAGGTCCGAATTCGAACCCGGACAGGTTACCAGCGCTTATTAGCACTGGTCCGTCGATTGACGTTGGCACATCAATTTGATCGTTTAGCCACAGAGTGCTAACTGTCGGCAAAGGCTTACAAGGAATTCCGTAGTAAGTTGGCTCAGCGACGCCTTCTGCGAAGTAGAGGAACCAGCAATCTTTGACGCCCCGCTGATCGACATACTTCTTGACACTCTTTAGTTGTTGAGCCCAATCAGAATTTGAATCTGTCAGATATCTATACGTCTGAGATGGTCCGCCCCAGAGTTCATTTGAGTAAGGCATGTAGTTCGGAAATGCCATTAGTGACGAGGCGGCGTGCACAACCAGCAACGCGCCAATGCCGTACGCCCACTTTCGATTCCGTTGAATCAACGCTGACGCAGCGCCTCCGATAAGCACATAAAGAAAGACATAGACGTTCAGAATGTGTCGAACCCCAATGTTCATTCCCACAGTCAATGCCACGATGAAATAGAAGATCACAGGAACGATCAGAAAGAGGATTTCTCGCCGATGATTCAGACGCCGAACAAAAATCACCCCGAGCGTTAACACGAGGAGCACCAGTACAGCCAGGGTTGATTTAATTAGAAAAGCAACCGGGAAGTAGTACCAGATGCCATGCGCATACACCTTCCCAAGCAAATAGCTCGTGTAGTACTCGGCAGTAAGTCGGACATCGACCAAACCGTAGAGATACGACTCCGGCAATATCCGCAAACGCGCCATCATCGAGACGGGCCACGCTTCGTGCGGTTTCAACCCCTGCACATACTCCGCCAGCGGGGGATTCATCTGGAGGTTGTTTGGACGTGCGTGATAACGAAATCCGTAAAAGGACCACAACACGGCCCATCCAATTAACCCGATAAGTGCCACCGACCCGAAGAGTTTGATCGCATGACGGGCCACCTTCTCGCGATGGGTTCCAAACTTGAAAAAGATAAGTTCGCAAGCCGCGAGCAAAAACAGAATTGGAAGAACCAGCAGGCCCGTGTGTTTGACTGCCAACGCGAGTCCGGTCGCTACGCCCGCGACACCCAATCGTAAAGCGGACGGAGCCTTGACGAAGCGATAGAACATATACACGCTGAGAAACATGAAGCACGCGAGTCCCACGTCGGTTGTGACCAGTGCGCCATGCGCCAGGAGATTGGGATCGAAAGTAAGGAGCGTGAGAGCGATGAACGCAGCGCCGGTTCCAAACATCTCTTTGGTTCCAAAGAAGAGAGTTAAAGCCGTGAGTAGGGTTAGGATTGCGGCAGCGGTGCGAGTGCGCGCGAGGATCTTGTCGGGATCGTTTTGATAAAGGAATTCCTTCCCTCGAAGAAATGCATCTTCCTTGAAGAATCGTTCTTCGAGTGGCGGATTCTTGAGCTGCGACCACAATAGCGGCGTCGTCGCAAGCAGTTTTACGAGCGGTGGATGTTCAGGATTAAGACCAAAGTCACCGTCGGTCCAGGTTCGATAGCCGGCGAAGATGTGATTCGCCTCGTCCCACGTTTGAGATTCCCGTCGTACCGAAAAGAACAGCTCAAGGCTTATGAAGATAAGCAGCACACAAACACCAGCAATCTCGTAACGGGAAAGTTCTCTTGGGGGTTGAAGATTCACGGAGACTCCGAGCTAATCTTTATGGACGAGCTGGCGAGGATACACGATCTATGTAGTTCGCTGCCGCTCTCTATTTGTGTAATCTATTCCCACACGTGACAAGCGATCCGCGAGCAAGACATAATTTGCCGCAAATCTGAACCGTTAATTCCAAACCTAGTCTATGAAAAACAATCTGCACAAGCTTCTATCGCTGACGCTGATCCTTTCGCTGACACTCATGGTGTATGTGCAGGGACTGGCTCAACAACAATCATTCGACATCATCATTCGGAACGGCACCGTGTATGACGGAAGTGGTCGCAGTCCTGTTAAAGCCGACGTCGGAATAAAGGGCGATCGCATTGTCGCGGTTGGAAATCTGAGTCGTGCGACTGCTCCGACAATCGTTGATGCCAAAGGGCTCGCCGTTGCGCCGGGTTTTATCAACATGCTGTCTCACTCAGAAAGTTCCTGGTTGCAAGATTACCGTTCCTTGAGTGAGCTTCGGCAAGGTGTCACGACTCAGATATTTGGTGAAAGCTCAATGGGTCCGCTCAGCGATGAAATGAAAAAGCGTCGAACTGAATCGCAGGGTGATGTGAAATTTGTGATTCCGTGGACAACGTTGGCTGAATATCTGAACTATCTCGAGAAACAGGGCATCTCGCAAAATGTTGCATCCTTCATTGGCGCTCCAACTATCCGCGAATACGTTATTGGACTCGAAGACAAACCGCCGACTCCTGCGCAGCTGGACCAAATGCGTGAGCTGGTCCGCCGCGAAATGGAGGCGGGTGCGCTAGGCATCACTACCGCATTGATCTATCCGCCCGCGTTCTTTGCCAAGACTGATGAGCTGATCGAGTTATGCAAAGTTGCAGCGAAGTACAAAGGCAAATACACGGCACACATGCGTAGTGAAGGAGCACAGTTACTCGAAGCTATACAAGAGACGATTCGTATCAGTCGAGAAGCTGGTCTACCGGCTGAAATCTACCACCTCAAGGCATCTGGTGAGGCCAATTGGCCGAAGATGGATCAGGCGATCAAGATGATTGAAGATGCGCGCAAGCAGGGCGTGAAGATAACTGCGGATATGTATACCTATCCCGCCGGTGGAACGGGATTGGACGCCTCATTGCCGCCGTGGGTTTTTGATGGCGGCAGGGAAGCGGCTTACAAACGTCTTCAGGATCCGGCGACGCGTCAGAAGATCGCTGAGGCAGTCCGCACGCCGACAAACGAATGGGAGAACCTTTACCTGTTGTCCGGTTCTCCCGAAAGAATTCTACTGGCAAGCTTCAGAAACGATAGTCTGAAACCCTTGACGGGAAAGACTCTTGCTGAGGTTGCAAAGATGCGCGGCAAAGATCCGGTAGAAACGATCATGGATCTGCTGCTGGAAGATCGTTCGCGGATTGGCACGATCTATTTCCTGATGAGCGAAGACAACATCAAGAAGCAGATTCGGCAGCCGTGGGTTTCGTTTGGGTCTGACGCAGCTTCGATTGCTGCTGAAGGTGTGTTCTTGAAATCATCAGCACACCCGCGCACTTATGGCAATTTCGCTCGGCTCCTCGGCAAATATGTGCGTGATGAGAAAGTGATCTCGTTGACCGAAGCCATTCGCCGACTCACGACCCTGCCCGCAACCAATCTCGGTCTGCGGGATCGCGGTTCTCTGAAGCCGGGAATGTTCGCCGACGTGGTGATCTTCGATCCGCAAACAATTGCCGATCGCGCGACTTTCGAACAACCTCATCAATACTCGGTCGGCGTGAGAGACGTTTTTGTGAATGGCGTACAGGTGCTGAAGAATGGAGAGCACACTGGACTGAAGCCCGGAAGAGCGTTGTGGGGACCAGGGAAGGTTGGAGGAAATTAGTAAGGATGAAAAGATAAGGGATGAAGGATGAATAGATACGCCAACGTTTCTGTCGTGTTGCTCGTCGTATTAGTCATTGCGGCTGCAGTTGTAGCCTTGAAACGAAATTCTCAATTACCCCAACTTGTCTGAACGTGTTTGAAGGCACCCTCAAAGGAGATACTCTCGAAGGTACGAAGCGCTTTGGGGGTATCCGGCTTGAAGAGAAAGGCCCGCCGCTTCAGTTTTCTTTTAAGCGCGTTCGCAAGTGAATGCGTCTGTTGTTGCTCTTGTTATTGCACGACAAAGCTCGGACATTCGTGGTGCTGATACTAACGGGGTTTGAAGAAATCGTTGAGCGCGCCGCGGAAATCATTCGGGCATTCGAGATATGCGAAGTGGCCACAGTTCTTCATCGTCACCAACTTCGCGTTTGGAAGAGCCTTAGCGATGTGGTCCGCAATCTCCAGCGGAAAGAAGTCGTGGTCGCCAGCGATAACGAGTGTCGGAATCCGGAGGCTCCGTATTCGAGGTATCAAATCATAAGTATTCACCTGCCACGTATCGAGCATCAGTCGATCCTCGACCGCGCGCGCCTTAACAATTCCCGCATTGCCCTGACTTTTGAATGCCGCCTCCATCACTGCCATCAACCTCTCGTAGTCTGCAGCACGAGCGAGTGACGGTTTGAAATGAATTCGGTAGCGCGATATAACCGCTGTCGGATCGCCGGCTTTATACTCTGGGCTGGCGACGATCTGTCGCTGGCGTTCCATCTCATCTCCGATCTTCACTAAGTAGACCTTACGAAAATTCGCAAGGTCGGCTGTCGATGCCGGCGCGGGGTTCATCAACACCAAATGCGACACGTGTGTCGGATGGCGTAAGGCGTACTCCAGAGCGAGCACGCTTCCCCAGGAATGTCCGAGCAATACAACTTTGTCTAGTCGAACGTGTTGCCTGACCCTGTCGATGTCATCCAGATCCGACATGAGCGTAACGTCTTCTGGTCGCACATTGTCCGCGGACTTACCACGCCCACGCTGGTCGTAATAGAC
>JBKPMX010000171.1:0-33730 GCA_046765655.1 Acidobacteriota bacterium | reverse complement strand
GTCTTGACGACCATGACGAGCCACTGGATACCTCGGTAACAGTGTTTCGGCTGTATTCAACCTCCTAATGTAGGATTACATTGTGAAATACCCGCTGAAAGCCCAACCTTCCGAAGCCTTGACGCGTTCAAGCGAACACTTTGGACTAGAGACGATTTCCCCTCTAAGTAATTCCGAACGCGTCTTAGCCTGTTGCACGATCGCTCGCGGCCATTTGGAGGCAGGCGATTACGATGTCGGCTGTGCAGCAGTTTCTAGTTGGTGGAAGTTTGGTGAGTGGCCGAATCAGCAGGGCCTTACGAACGAAGCTTCAGCCGAACTGTTGCTGACAGTCGGAATTCTTAACGCTTGGATCGCAAGTACCCGACAGGTACAAGGCGAGCAGAAACAGGCTGCGGGACTGCTAAATGGGGCAATCGCGCTTTTTGAACAACTCGGAAATCGGGTTAAGGCGTTGGAAGCTCGAATCGAACTTGCGGGTTGTTACTACAGGGAAGGTTTATTCGACGTTGCAAGATTAACCCTAAAAACCTCGTTGACCGAGTTGCCTGACATAGAGACCGAATTACGGGCAGTCGCTTTGATTCGGCTAGCCTCAGTTGAACGGCACGCGGGTCGTCTTCATGACGCACTAGCATTACTCGATGATGCTTCGCACCTCGCAACCGCGTCACCCGCATGGACGAATGGTCGCTTTCATTCCGAACTCGCAACTACCCTAAACCATTTAGCTATCGCCGAGAGTCGATCGGCATATTTCGAGCGTGCTTTGGGCCATTACAGCGAAGCTTCTGCTCAGTTTGAACAGATTGGCAATTTCCGATATGTCGCGGCCGTCGAAAACAACCTCGGCTATCTACTACTTAGTCTGAAGCGACTGCCGGAAGCGCAAGTCCACCTACAAAGAGCCCGGAAATTATTTGACGGGTTTGGGGATAGTGTCGGCTGCGCCCAGGTTGATGAAACCCTCGCCCAAATGCATTTGGCATGTGAAGACCATGAGGCGGCGGAACGGTCAATCAAACTTGCGGTTACAAGTTTGGAGGGCACTAGCGAAGACGCTCTTCTAGCCGAGGCTTTGACCACACAAGGACTCATCCTCTGCCGGCTCGGACATAAACACGAAGCTAAACCGGTACTGGAGCGTGCGCGAAGAGTTGCGGAGCGGTGTGGTGATCGCGAGAGTGCTGGCAAGGCCCTGCTCATCATGATCGAGGAAATGGCTGAGCAACTCGGCGACGATGAACGACGCGAAATCGGTGCTCAAGCAAACCAGTTACTCGCAAATTCTCAACAGTTCGCAACTCGTGAACGTCTCCGCAAGTGTCTCGATATCATTGCTCAAGCTCATACAAAATACGAAGCTCAACGAGAACAACAAATACACGCGGAGAAAATGGCCGCACTCGGTGAACTCTCTTTCGGTGTGGCTCACAACGTGAATAACACGCTAACCGGAATTCTTGGTCGCGCTCAGCTGCTTCTCCGAAACAGTGGTGACATTTCAAAAATCGAATCTGGTCTGGAGTTGATCATCAAGAGCGCGGAGGACGGCGCGCACATCATCCGACGAATTCAAGACTTTGCCCGTCAACGACCCAGCCGCGAATTTGAAATCATCTCGGTCGCCAGCTTATTGAAAGATGCTTACGAACTTACCCGGCCGAAATGGGAAGGACGATCCGAGTTTGGCCCCGTGCGATTCGGTCTGCACGCTGATTCGCGGGCGCATGTTAAAGGTGATCCGGTTGAACTGCGCGAAGTTCTCGTCAACATGATCTATAACGCCGTTGACGCAATGCCGTCAGGTGGCGAGGTGCGCCTTGGTACGATCGAAACTCGCGACCACGTAATCCTGACGATTGCCGATACAGGTACTGGAATGGGACCAGAAGTGAAGTCACGCCTCTTCGATCCCTTCTTCTCGACGAAGGGCCGTAAAGGCACTGGCATGGGCCTCGCTGTTAGTTTCGGTATTATCCGGCGCCATGAGGGATCGATCGACGTAGAAAGCGAACAAGGCCGCGGCACCACGTTCAAGATTTCATTGCCTCGCGTCGCTAACACTCCAACGCGCATTGCCGATAGACAAGTCGTACTTGAAACTCCTGCGCGATACGGAAAGATCCGCGTGCTAGTCGTTGACGATGAGACACCTGTCCGCGATGTACTGATCGAAGCACTTGAGGCCGAAGGATGCGAAGTTCTGGCCGCGCAGAGCGGCGATATCGCACTGGCGATCTACGATCAGAATCAAGATTCGATTGATGCCGTGTTCACGGATATCGGAATGCCTGAAATGAGTGGATGGGAATTGGTGCGCGAAATCCGCGCCCGATCACGCACAGTTCCGCTAGCAATTGTTAGTGGATGGGCGGATGCAATCAGTGTCGATGTGCGTAACTCGGTGAAGGCAGACTGGGTCATTGCCAAGCCTTTCGACATCGACAAGATCTCAGGGATCGCTCAGCAGATCGTCCAGCGCAAAGTTGGTTAGCTCGGAGCTTCCCGTCAAATGTATCCGAGGTGCTGACGTATCACTGTACCAAGCTGGTCCAGGTCAAGCGGTTTCAAAAGATAGTCGTTACAACCCGCTTCAATCGCTGCCTCTTTCATCCCATACGTATCAAACGCTGTAATCGCAACTATCGGTATTGACGCGTGCTTCGCTCGATACTGACGAATACACTCCGTTGTTGTTAGCCCATCCAGATGGGGCATGTTGAGATCCATGATGATGAGATCAGGCGAATAATTGCCGACTTTCTCCAACGCCTCGACACCGTTGCGAGCTTCGATCGGCGCATACCCTTCCGTGTGCAGCATACGAGTCAGCATCGCACGCGTTTCGTCCGAGTCTTCGACCACTAACACACTCTTGGTCATCGATCTTTCCGTTTGATTTCTTATTCGATTAACAGGGGAAGCAGGGGTGTATCGACAAGATTAAGGCCCGCGACAGAAACAGTCAAACGTTCGTTTCGACTGTGATGGAAATTAGGCCAGAATTTAAGCGCTCGCGCTTAGGTCGTGGCGCTCGAGTTTGAGGTAAAGACCACGTCGGGTGAGGCCGAGTTCACGTGCGGCGCGGGAAATATTGCCACCGTGACGACGCATTGCATCGGCAATCATACGGCGTTCAACTTCGGCTAGAGCATCGGCGAGCGTACCGGTCGTTTGAGCACTGCCGGCTGGCAGCGTAGCGATCGATGCGCTTGAAGGTGCCGTGGGAGAAGAAGTGCGTTGGAGTTCCGGCGACAATTGTTCAGGAGTAATTAGAGCGCCATCTTCACCGCGTGCTACGACGCGTTGAATCTCGTTGCAAAGCTGACGAACATTTCCAGGCCACTCGCTCACCATCAAGAGATCGACAGCCTGCGGGGTGATCTGGATATCTTTGCGGCCGAACTTGGCCGAATAATGATTCAGGTAATAGTTAACGATCGTCGGTATTTCTGAACGTCGTTCGCGCAACGGCGGGACGCGCAAGCGGATAACATTTAACCGGTAGTATAAATCCTCGCGAAAGCGACCCTGCGCTACCATCTCCTCAAGATCGGTATTCGTCGCTGCGATGATGCGTACGTCCACCTTTGCAGGTCGCTGTTCGCCCAGTGCCTGGATTTCGCCTTCCTGTAAAAATCTAAGAAGCTTTGGCTGAACATCGAGCGGCAGATCTCCGACTTCATCCAGGAACAACGTGCCCCCTGCAGCCGTACGAATCACACCCTGTGAATCAGAAACCGCTCCAGTAAAAGCGCCACGACGATAACCAAACAGATACCCTTCAGATAATTCCTTTGGGACCGCTGTACAGTTGAACGGCACAAACACCTTCGCGCGACGTGACGAAATTGCATGTATGGCTCGCGCGACAAGTTCTTTTCCAGTTCCAGACTCACCGGTGACCAGCACAGTCACATCCGATGATCGAATCTTGTGAACCTCCTCGACGAGTTGCGTCATGGCGGGACTAGAATGAATAAAACCAGGCATTAAACTTGAGCCGGCAAGTTCATCTGATTGTTCACTGCTTCCGGCGCGCTGAGCACCGGCGCGCAACGCGCATACGTCCATCCCAAGTTCGACAACGCGCAACAATGGATCGATTGAAATCCCTTTCGGGAGCGTCGATCGGCTGCGTGGCGATAAATAGAGTGTGGCTGGAGCGGCGTTCGTAGATCTCAAAAAGATCACTTCGGCGTCCTGCTTGCGACAATATCGGTCTCGCGCGGCGTCGTCCTTCAGCATGCCTAATTCCGAGGCAATTCGCAGGTTTTCGCTGGGTGTTGTGCCCAGCGCAACGACAACTCGCTGTTCGTTACGTTCACCTTGCTCGGTGATAACAACGCGTTCGGCGCCGGTTTCCTGACGCATGACTGCCGCCAGTTCCCGTAGTAACAACTCGCGCGAAGCGACCGCTTCAGCTAGTCGCAGCGTCAGCAACTGCGTGACGGCTGATTGTTCCTGGTTGCGCTCAGGTTGAGTGCGATCCAAATTGGCCAGTGCATCTTCGGCGAGTGCCAGATCCAGGCGGGCTCCTAATTCGCGAAAAGTATTTACCGCTCGCGCCAGATGTTCAGCAGCGCGCGTGGGAACGGTAGCCGCGTATGCGTTACCCAATTGGAAATGGGCGCGGGCTGATCGATAACGATCACCCAGCATATCGAAGATAGAAACGCTGCTTCCAAAATGTTGTGCCGCCGCTGCTTCATCCGAGCGAAGCATGCCGAGCATTCCCAGGAGGCGATGCGTTTCACCGGTAAAGCCAAGATCTGTTGCAGAGTCTGTGGTGTCGGCTGTTACGCGTTGTAGTTCCTTTGCGGACTCATCGAGATCGTGTGTTTGCAAATGTGCTTCGGCCGCTATCAATCTGGATTCGCAGATGGCCTGGCGGTCACCAATACTCTCCGCTAGAGTCAGAGCTTCTGTTGCTCTTGCGAGCGCCTTCGTCGCGTCCTTAATCGTTAGATAGCATCGACCGAGCGTCCTCAAGGCCTGCGCTGCGTACCATTTGTTTCCATTCTCAGTGGCAAGTGCGACAGCCCGCCGCAAATAGTCTTCAGCTTCCTCGAGGTCGCCGCGCAGCATGTGCAATTCACCCAACGAATCCAGAATCATCGGGACCTTGTCACCGCGTTCATCGACTTCTGTCGCAAGCGACAGGGCTCGTTCAAGTGCTTCCTGCGCGCGGTCCCATTGGCCGATCAGGATCAGATTAATCCCGAGGTTGTTATATCCGTCAGCCGCGTTCGTTTTGTGATCTGTGCGTTCGTAATAAGTGATTGCTTTCTTGAGGTAATCAATGCCTTCCTGCGGTCGCTTCAGAAACCAGCAGGCGCCTGCCATATTCGCGTAAGTCCGGCCGAGCATGTATGCCGCCGGTCGATCTCCGATCAGTTTTTGCGCCTGCGCCAGGTTTTCCAATCCTGCTTCGTAATTGCCCTCCTGGATGTCCGCAACACCGACGCCAAAATAAGATTCTGCCAGACCGCGCCAGTCGCCTGTTTGGCGGAAGTTATCTAAAGCTCTCTCGGCGTAGTCACGGGCAATCGGAAATTCGCTGATTGTTCGGTACACGCGCGACAGAGCTGAGTAAATGAGGCCAAGATTTACAGGCCCGCTCTCGGCGTAGTCGCGTCGCGTAGACTTCAGCATTGCGATCGCTTTGGGGTGATCGCCGGTGTAGTTGTAGCCCAGTCCTATTTGGACGCGGAGCGCAACGATGGTCTTGTCGTCGAGTTTCGCGAGCGACTCTGGAGCTTCATACATTGCGACAGCAGCCAGAGAGTCACGGTAATGCCCTTGTTGTTCGAGAGCAGTGGCGAGAGCACAGCGGGCAAGGGCTAATGCAGTTGGGTGGTTTCGCGCGCTCGCGATAACGAGAGCGAGACGGTCCTTGGCCTCTGTTGATAGACCCTGATCGAGTAATGAATGGATCTCATCGAGTTCGGCGAGCAGCGACTCGTTCGATGGACGAGTGCGGGTACGCAAGCGAACACGAGCGTCGGCAAAATCCACCACGCCTCGCTCGTTTGAGGTTTTGGATTCCGGATTACCTCCCGGACCTACACTCTTGTCCATTTAGGTACCTTAAAACGCCCAATTGCCTTTACTTTTCACTAAGCAAAGAGTGGGAGGGAAGTCAAAACATTCGTTTTGAGTTGAGCCGCGTTGTTGCGGTGAGAATTTAACACAACAAGCGCGGGTCGTACAGATCAGTCGTTCACGAAAAATACCGCTGCTGGACCAATGTCGAGCGGTCAAAAAGTATTACACCGCCACAGGTTAACGCCAAAAGTAACTTCTCCGAATACAGAGCTTTACGCAATTTTCAACGACAGGCGTTCGCCTTGACACTCTTACGAACCGATCGCTATCATCTCCGTTTCCGTTCGCAGCGCGGAACTTCACCTAGGGTAATATGTTTGAGTCCCTGTCAGATAAATTAAAACGAACTCTGAAGAACCTGCGCGGCGAGGGGGTTTTAACGAAGGAGCACGTCGAAGCCGCTCTTCGAGAGATTCGTCTGGCACTTCTGGAAGCTGACGTTAATTACAAAGTCGCCAAAGACTTTATCGCTTCCGTCAAAGATAAGGCAGAAGGCCAACAGGTTTGGCAAGAACTGAAACCGTCCGAGCAGGTCGTTAAGATTGTTTACGACGAACTGGTGGATCTGCTGGGGGGCCAGTCGTCGCGGTTGGTCTTTACCAAGCAGCTGCCCAACACCGTGATGGTGGTCGGACTTCAGGGGTCCGGTAAAACCACTTCAACGGGCAAGATTGCGCGATGGCTGGCGGCAAACCAGGACCGCAAACCACTTTTGTTGTCGGTGGACGTTTACCGACCTGCGGCGCGCGAACAGCTCAAAGTAATTGCCAAAGCCACGGGGCAGCAGATCTTTGAAAAACCGGAAACCAATGATCCGCTCACGTTAGTTCGTGAAGCGCATAAACATGCGCAACAAACCGGATTTGACACGTTGCTCATCGATACGGCGGGACGTCTGCACATCGATGACGAACTGATGGAAGAGCTCGTTGCAATTAAGAACGAGACACATCCAGCTGAGATCTTGTTTGTCGCTGACGCCATGACGGGTCAAGACGCGGTACGCTCCGCCGAGGAGTTTCACCAGCGTGTCGGGATCACAGGCGTGATTCTTACGAAGATGGACGGGGATGCGAGAGGCGGTGCGGCCTTATCGATTAAACAGGTCACCGGACAGCCTGTGAAGTTTGTCGGTGTTGGGGAGCGCTACGATGCGCTCGAGCCTTTTTATCCCGATCGCGTCGCCCAGCGAATCCTTGGAATGGGCGACGTGCTTTCGCTGATTGAGGAAGTGCAGGCGAAAGTTGATCAGTCGGAAGCTGAAGAACAACTCAAGAAGCTTCAGAAGAACGAATTCACACTCGACGACTTCCGTTCCCAACTGCGACAGGTCAAGAAGCTTGGCTCATTTTCGAAGATCATGAAGCTTCTGCCCGACCAGCTTTTGGGAGGGATGGGGATGCCCCAACTGAACGATGAACAATCGGCGCTGATGGAAAAGGAATTGAAGCGGACGGAAGCAATTATCGATTCGATGACCGTCGAAGAACGGAACGATCACCGTTTGCTGAATGCTAATCGTCGCCGGCGAATCGCAAGGGGTTCCGGAACCAACGTCGCGAGCGTCAATCAACTGATCAAGCAATACGTCGAAATGCGTCAGATGATGCGACAGCTTTCGAGTTCCGGTTTGTTTGGTGGTGGTGGCTTAAAGAGCAAGATGATGAGAAAGATGACCGGCATGCCTGATATGGCCGGGTTCGCTGGGAATGGTGACGACTTACCTGGCATGCCTTCGTTACCGGCCGGGCCGTCCAGGAAGAAGCTGAAGAAGAAACGAAAGAAAAGACGAAGATAAGCGCTATCAATTAGCTGCTTTTAGAAGGAGGGTTAGTTTTGTTAGCAATTAAGTTAATGCGTATGGGAGCGAAGAAGAGCCCCTCGTATCGTATTGTTGTAAAAGAGAAACAGTCCAAGCGCGATGGCGCATATCTCGAGAACCTCGGCACGTACAATCCAACACGAAATCCCGCTGAGATAAAACTCGATATGACCCGAGTTAACTACTGGATCGAGAAGGGCGCCCAGCCGACGAATACTGTTAACCGTCTAATCAAAGCTAGCGGGAAAGCGGAAGCAGCCACACCGTCAGCCTCGTAGATATGCGCGACGCGATCGAAATGATAGTGAAGTCGCTCGTCGATGAACCCGAGACGGTCGACATTCGTGAAATTGATCGGAATGGGACGATGTTAATCGAGGTGCGTGTCTCTCAGCAGGATGTAGGGAAGATCATCGGCAAACAAGGCCGAACGATTCGCGCATTGCGTTCGTTGGCGCGCATCGCTGGTGCAAAGCATAACCGCCGTTATCTGCTAGAAATCGTGGAATGAACAGTCGCGACGAAGACCTGGTTATTGTTGCTCATGCAGTAAGGACAAGAGGGTTAAAGGGAGAAGTCGTTGCGGAACTGTTAACCGATTTCCCCGAGCGTTTTGAAAATGTGAGTAGATTGATTGCGATCGGGCCTGATGGTAACCGTCGTGAAGTGGAGCTTGAGGGTTTCTGGTTTCAGAAAGATCGAGTAGTACTCAAGTTCAAAGCAATTGACACAATCGAATCGGCACACGAGCTGATCGATCACAATCTTGCAGTGCCCGAGACAGAGGCGGTATCGCTCCCGGAGAGTCATTACTACGATTGGGAGCTTGAGGGTTGTGAAGTTCGCACCGCTACAGAGCCACTCGGAAAAGTAAAGAGTGTGATGCGAACAGGTGGTGTTGAATTGCTGGTGGTTGCGAATACGGATGAAACGCGCGATTACCTTTTGCCGCTGGCCGACTCGATAGTTTTGGAAATCAATCCGAAGGAGAAGTACATCGTTGTCGATCCTCCGGAAGGACTTCTCGATTTATAGATCTTTGACTGATGTTTGATGGACTTGGAGAAACCGAGTCAATCAAGAAGTAAGAGAAACGGTCCGACAATCATGCTGCGTATCGATGTCATAACAATTTTCCCTGACTTTTTTCAGGGCCCGTTTGATTACGGCATCGTGAAAAGAGCGCGCGCGGCTGGTTTGGTCTCGATCACGGCGCACGACCTTCGTGGGTGGACCAAAGACAAGCATCACGTCGTTGATGATCGACCATTCGGTGGTGGCGACGGAATGATTCTTAAGCCCGAACCGATCTTTGCCGCGGTCGAAGATTTGACCGGCAAGTCTCGACGAGAAGAGTTTGCGTCAGACACTCGAGTAGTTTTGTTGTCGCCGCAAGGACGAGTGTTCTCGCAAGCGGTAGCCGAGGAGTTTTCCAGCAGCTCTCATGTAGTGCTGCTATGCGGGCGGTATGAAGGTGTCGACGAGCGCGTTGCCGAGGCACTGGTAACTGACGAGATCTCGATTGGCGATTATGTCCTTTCGGGTGGTGAAGCGGCGGCGATGGTTGTTATCGACGCGGCTGTTCGATTAATACCCGGAGCGCTTGGTAGTGAGACTTCGGTAGTGAATGAGTCGTTTTCAACGGAGATTCTCGATTACCCGCATTACACACGACCACCCGAGTTTCGTGGGATGAAAGTTCCCGAAGTATTGTTGAGTGGTAATCACGGCGAGATCGAGCGTTGGAGAAAGACAGCGGCAATGGAAAAAACGCGGCGGACGCGACCGGATCTTTTAAAAGAAAAATAGTAAAAAGGGCGCGACGCGTGAACCGGTTGGTTGAGTATCGCTGCTCGTGAGAAGGAGCAATCAAATGAATAAACTGGACAAAGTTGAAGAGACACAGCTGCGGAAAAACCTCCCACGGTTTCAGCCGGGCGATACTGTCCGAGTTCACGTACGAATCAAAGAATCAGAAACTAAAGAGCGACTGCAGGTATTCGAAGGTGTTGTTATCGCACGAAAGCATGGCGGTGCGCGTGAGACGATCACGGTAAGAAAAACGAGCTTTGGTGTTGGCGTGGAAAGAATATTTCCACTGCATGCCACGATCATCGATCACATCGATCTGGTGAAAAAGGGCAGAGTTAGACGCGCGAAGTTGTACTACCTTCGTGAACTGCGAGGAAAAGCAGCGCGTATTCGTGAGCGTGACACACGCGGTCAGCAAAGTGATGAAGCTCAAGCATCAGTAGCGGGAAAGACGAAATAATCTGTCTAACGAATGTGACGGCCGAGCACGTTCGTTAACTCTGAACGGAGACTTTCCGATTGCGGATCGCAATCGACGCCCATTCAATTGGGACCAGGCTGGGCGGCAATGAAAGCTACGCCGCGAATTTGATTGAGGCGCTGGCGCAGATCGACAGTGTCAATCACTATACGCTCTACGTAACCACTGCCGAAGCGATTGATCGGTACCGGCAGCGTTGGCCCAACTTTTTAGTCCGCTCTACTCGGCCGCATACCCCGCTTATTCGCATTCCTCTCACACTCAGCGCTGAACTCCGCAAGAACCCTGTTGATGTTTTGCACGTGCAGTTCACGGCGCCGCCGTTTTGCCCGTGTCCAGTCGTCGTGAGCGTCCACGATCTTTCGTTCGAGCACCTACCGCAAACCTTTCATCGTCGGAGCCGCACGCAATTGCGACTGACTGTGCGGCATTCTGTTCGGCGTGCTGCGCGCGTGCTGACGCTGTCTGAACACACTCGAAACGATGTTATCGAGACCTATGGGATCGCTGGGCCAATGATTGAAGTCATCCCAATCGCGGCGTCACCCAAGTTCAAGCCTGTACGGGACGATAAAGAACTGCAACGGGTGCGACATACTTACCGAATAACGTCTGATTACATTCTCTCGGTAGGTTCCATTCAACCGCGTAAGAATCTCGTCCGGTTGGTCCGATCATATACTTTGTTGCGCGATAAACTGGGAGCGGATAAGCTGCCCAAGTTGGTCTTTGTAGGTAAGCGCGCGTGGCTTTACGACGAAACCTTACGTGCACTTGAAGACGCGAGCTTAGGCGACTCGGTGATCCTTACTGGCTACGTTCCTGAGTCGGATCTGCCAGCGCTCTATTCTGGTGCCACTTGTTTTGTCTATCCGTCAATTTTCGAAGGCTTCGGACTCCCTCCTTTGGAGGCAATGCAGTGTGGGACGCCCGTTATTATCGGCAACCGCACCAGTCTTCCTGAGGTGGTTGGTGATGCGGCTTTGGCGGTTGATCCTTTTGACGTTAATGCCATCGCTGGCGCAATCGAACAGATCTTAAACAAACCAGCCCTTCGGGATGAGTTGCGGGTCAGAGGTCTGGAGCGCGCAAAGATGTTTGATTGGCACGAGACAGCGCGAAGAACACTGAGAGTTTATGAACAGGTCGCCAACGTAAGCCAACTAAGCGCAGGATTGGCAGGCTAATTTCTCACTTAGATAATGCGGATAGCAATCCTTGGAACACGGGGTATTCCGGCCAGCTACGGCGGGTTTGAGACCTTTGCAGAACACCTGGCTACTCGTTTAGTAGCCCGCGGGCATGAAGTGACTGTGTATTGTCGGTCACACTACGTTTCGCCCCGTCAACTCGAGTATCACGGAGTTAAGCTGACAGTACTTCCAACTGTTCAGCACAAGTACTTCGACACTGTCGTTCACACCTTCTTGTCCGCGCTTCACGCGGTTCCGCGCCGGTTTGACGCCGCACTGATCTGCAACGCTGCGAACGCACCTTTCAGTCTGATACTTCGATTAACTGGAACGCCCGTGGCGATCAACGTCGATGGCCTTGAACATAAGAGAAAGAAGTGGGGTGCGCTTGGAAGAAAGTATTATCGGCTCACAGAGTATCTTTCGACTTTGCTGCCCAACGAGATGGTCACGGATGCTCAAGTGATTCAGGATTACTATCTCGCTCGCCACAATGCCCGTTCAACGATGATCGCATATGGAAGCGAAGTTGAAAGACGGCCTGATCGCGCTGTTGTCCGCAAATGGCGAGTTGAACCCAACCGTTACATCCTCTACGTATCGCGACTTGAACCAGAAAACAACGCGCATTTGGTGATTGAGGCATTCAAGAAAGTAAGAACGGCATTTCGGTTACTGATAGTCGGCGACGCTCCGTACGCAGAACAATACATCGAGGATCTGAAGGCCAGAGCCAAGGGCGATAAGCGCATTATCTTTACGGGTTTCGTGTTTGGCCAGGATTACCGATCGCTACAACAAAACGCTTACTGTTATGTCCACGCAACAGAAGTCGGCGGTACGCACCCGGCACTGCTTGAAGCGATGGGCTACGGAAACTGTGTGCTGACGCTAGCTACGCCGGAGAACCTTGAGGCGGTGGGTGAGGCTGGCGTGTCTTACGTGGATGAATTCGATCTAGCTGAGAAACTCCGACGCGTACTGCGCGATGGCTCACTTGTTCAGGCTTACCGAAATCGTGCGCAAGTGCGCGTGCAGAATTGTTACGACTGGGAAACGGTGGTCGATCAATACGAGCGCTTATTCCGAAAGATAAGCGGGAGCATCGCTACTGAGGCTGAACTCAACGAAATATCGAGTGAAAAGAAGCGGGAACTGGTAAACACTGGTAATTAAATCCGGGTTAGATCCAAGAGAGGGGCCCGCCGATTCCTAAGAATCGGCGGGCCAGAAATTTACGGGTAGGTTCGGGCAAACAGGGTGGCAGAGCTAAGAACGAGAATCGTCGATGAAAGGACAATTCTGAAGTACAGGCGGTGCGTTTGCGGGCTAAGATAAAGCCGGATAATTCATTTGAGCACCGCTGCCCAACTCACCCTTGCAGTAAAAGAACTGCCAAGCTATTCAGTGCCGCTCGGTCTTGTGTGAAATTATACGGATACTTCGTGACCTGTCAAGGACATTATTAACTTTTTCGCAAAAACTTTGTAACAGGCTCGGGTCGACCTTCGCGCGGGGCAGAATATGGGGCTGCCGATGAAAGCGACTACTCGCCGGAGCGCGCACCGCTGATTCGCACTGCCTGCCGTCTGACGGCCTCAGAAACATTACGGTTTTGCGAGAGGTTCTTTAGATCTTTTGTCCGGATCCGCGGCAGGATGTTCATGACAGTGGGGATAGGTGTTTTGGGATTTCTAGCGAGGTTATGAATGATTGGATAGGCCCTTGCCCAAGCTCGATTCATTGCGATCAACCGCAACACGTCGTCTGAGATGGTCCGCATCGCTGCGATGTTCTCGACTTCGTGTTCCGTGATCCTGGGGTTGTTAATGACACCTGTGGAAACTACGCGATTCGAATCTCTAACCAGAATCGTTCGGGCTTCGCGATCGCCTTTCATCGCGAGTTTCATCCGGTCACGTGTGTTCATGAGCATGAGCCGCCGGATCATTGAAACTCGTTCGGTGGAGATCCCTCCTGTCTCTACTCGCTCACTTTCAATGATTCGCTGAACTGTAGCGGCTCTTTCCTCGGCGCTTTCACCAAGCAGTTCTTCGTACCGCTCCGCGGGCAACCACGAGTCGTCAATATCGGCGTCGGTTACTTCAATATGTTCCGCGATCAACCACGCGTCTTCAACGCTGAGCTCGCCGCCGTCCTCCGTCGCCAGGTCAGCCGTTTCGAAGAACTCCGCAGCAGCAACTTTTCCCCGGGCGCGCAGCTCTTCCGCAATCTGGCGCGCACCGCGTTCTTTTTCAAAGAACTCCTTCTTGGTTTCTCGTGCGCGACGTTCGGCCTCGGAGTTCCGTGTCGGGTTTGCAAGAATGGCTTCGATTAGTTGCGGGTAACGGACGAGTCGTTCCTGGTTCAGAGCGATTAGTTCAACCAAAGATGCGTCGCTGGTGGAGCGGGCAAGTTGTGAGAGCGCTTCGTCGGGAGTGCTGCGATTCTGAATAACTGCTTCGTAGAGTTCTCGCGTGTTGTTTGCGCGAGATGTCAAATAGCCCAGCACGCGCGACGACGTTGTTTCAATCCTCGCGAGGACGAGTAGCTCATCGTTGTTTTGTTCAGCCAGAGTTTCGCGTGCGGCAGTCGCGATTTCTGAGTCGTTGCTTTGACTGAGGAAGACTAGAACTTCTAACAAGTCGTTCTGCGGCAGTGGTAGCAATCCGCTCGCAGCCGCAAGCATCGCATTTCGCGGAGCAGTGCCCCCGACAACAGCCTTTACAACTGGATGCGTTGATGTGATTTCAGCAGTCAGAGCAGAACTCCGATGGCGAGAGCTCAGTTTAGGATCAACTTAGCGGATTTGCGAGAAGACTGTCTACAACTTTTCAGTAGAGATTGAAGTTGTATTCGAGCTGCATGAACATTGAGACAGGACGGCCTTCGAGAGTCGCGGGTATGAACTTTATTTTTTGCGCTGCGCGAATTGCTTGCCATGTCAATCCATCAGGAAGTCCTTGAATCACAATGATGTACTTGACGTTGCCGTCCGCTGCAAACAGCGCTCGCAAGATCACCGTGCCCTCCACGTTATTAGAACGTGCTATCTCCGTATACTGCGGCTCTGGTTTCGCTATCAGACGCGCTTTGGTGTTCACGTCTTTACCGCTGTAAACATCATTCTCTTCCCTTGTCTTCCGAGAACTCATGGCCAGGTGAAAGTTCAAGGCCGCGAGCTGCTCCCTCCATCTTCGTGTTTCAGCCGACGCTGGCGCGAGCTGAAGGTATCTCTCGAGAGCATCTACAGCCCCTTGATATCGGTTCACTCGATCTTCACGAAGTTCTGATGCCGGTTGTATGAGCACACCGCCCGTGAACTCAGTGAGGGCTTGACTTCTTAGTAGATAAGCATCCGCAAACTTCGTGTTGGCGATGATTGCACGATCCGCTTCGTCAAGCGCTTTTTCTTTAGCGCCCAAATGTAGATAGGAGAAACCGAGAACGACATGGGCTTCCGCAAAATTTGCGTCGAGAGCTACAGCCCGCTGAGCCTCCTTCAGCGCGTCTTTCAATTTGTTTCGAAGTAATAAGGTTAAGGCCAGGCCGCTGCGAGGTCGGACCGAATTAGGCTGTAATTTGCACGCGCTCTCAAAAGCCTTGGTGGCGTTCTTGAAGTCGTTCAACTGCAGCGAGGTTGCACCAAGGTAATACCAGGCATCTCCGTCTTTTCCATTAACCTTTACCGCCTTCTTAAAGGAAAGTAGAGCCTCAGCGTATTTTCCGTCGCGATATAACTTTTGTCCGAGTTGTACGTCTGAGTTCGAGACAGCAGTGATGGTTTGAGAATGCGCATCCGATATTACGCAGAGGACTAGCACGAACGAAGCAAGCCACATTGTTGAGGCTGGCATTGGATTTCGTTTCATTGATTCGCGAGGTAGGGCCGGATTATCCGTTGGCCCCATGGCACTTTTTATATTTCTTTCCCGATCCGCAAGGACACGGTTCATTCCGTCCGACCTTGGGCTGATCTCTGACGACAGTTTTCACTTTGCCGTCTTCTTCTCCCGCCGCCGCTGCGCCTTGATTTGGCCCGGTGAATGTTAACGGCCGACGTGGCCCTCGACGCTGGCGCAAAGCCTCAGGCGGTTGTTCCTCGACGACTTGGAGATTGAAGAGTGATCGAATCGTAGTGGTGTCGATACGATCGAGCATCTCCTGGAAAAGATCGAAACTCTGCTTCTTGTATTCGACGAGTGGATCTTTCTGACCATAACCGACAAGACCGATACCTTGTTTTAAGTGATCGAGTGATAACAAGTGGTCCTTCCACTGCGCGTCAATGATGTTGAGCATGATGATGCGCTCGTAGGTGCGCATCGCCTCTGGACCGATCTGTTCCTCCTTGCGAGCGTATTTGAGTTTGAGTCGTTCCCAGATCGCGTCAACAACTTCCTGTGACGCCATGTTCGAGACTTCTATGCCTGCACCCTGGACATCGAGGTCGTAAATCGTCTTGATTTGAATCTGGTAATTCTCGACATCCCAAGCGTCAACCGAAACCTCCGGATTCAAATACTGTTTCGTGATGTCGGAAAGCAGGTCGTACGCGACACCGGACGACGGAGGATCTCCCATCAGGTACTCGCGCTGATCCGGTTCTTCCATCAACTGACGGCGCAAGCCGTAGATCGTCTCACGCTGCTTGTTCATTACGTCGTCGTACTCAAGCAGGTGTTTGCGAGCTTCGAAGTTCCGGCCTTCAACGGACTTTTGTGCTGCCGCGATTCGCTTCGAGACCATCTTCGATTCAATCGCAACGCCTTTTTCCATGCCCAGGCGCTGCATCAACGCCTTCACTTTATCGCCCGCGAAGATTCGCATTAGATCATCTTCGAGCGACAGGAAGAAACGCGACGACCCGGGATCTCCCTGGCGTCCCGCGCGACCTCGCAACTGATTGTCGATGCGTCGTGATTCGTGTCGTTCAGTGCCGACGATATGCAGACCACCGAGATCAACTACCTCAGAATGTTCTTCTTCGACGATTTGCTTCGCACGTGCATAAGCAGACTTCCACTGCTCTTCAGTCGCTTCTTCCGGATCGACCTCATCACGCTTCAAGAACTCACGCGCCATGAAATCGGGGTTGCCACCCAGCAAAATGTCGGTACCGCGGCCCGCCATGTTCGTCGCAATTGTCACTGAACCTTTGCGCCCGGCCTGGGCCACAATCTCCGCTTCTCGTTCGTGATACTTCGCGTTTAGCACATTGTGAGGCACCGACTCTTTCATGAGTCTGCGCGAAATCAATTCCGAATTCTCGACTGACACAGTACCCACGAGGGCTGGTTGACCCTTTGTGTAGCACTCTTTGATCTCGTCGATGACCGCGTCCCATTTCTCGGGCAATGTTCGATAAATGACATCCGAGAAGTCGGTACGAACCATCGGCATGTGCGTCGGAATGACAATCACATCAAGCTTGTAGGTTGATTCGAACTCCGCGGCTTCGGTTTCAGCGGTACCGGTCATTCCCGAAAGTTTTTCGTACAAGCGGAAATAATTCTGTAGCGTGATGGTCGCGAGAGTTTGATTCTCTTTCTCGATTTCAACGCCTTCCTTCGCTTCAACGGCCTGGTGCAAACCATCTGACCAACGGCGGCCCTTCATGAGTCGACCAGTGAAGTCATCAACAATGATTACCTCGCCGTCCTGAACAACATACTGGTGGTCCAACTTATAAAGCGTGTGAGCTTTCAACGCCTGCTCGACGCAATGCAGCAGTTCCATGTTCGAAGGGTCGTACAAGTTGCCAACACCCAGCAGCCGTTCAGACTTATCGACACCCTCTTCAGTTAAAACTGCAGTGTGGGCCTTTTCGTCTACGACATAATCGCCGGTCTTCTTGCCGTCGATGTCCTCGCCCTTCTTCAAGTGCGGAATGATCGCGTCTGCGTTTTTGTATTTGTCGGTTGCTTCGTCCGATGGTCCCGAGATGATCAGCGGGGTTCTTGCTTCATCGATAAGAATCGAATCCACTTCGTCGACGATCGCGAAGTAATGACCACGCTGCACACAAGTAGCGAGGTCAAATTTCATGTTGTCGCGCAGATAATCGAAGCCGAATTCGTTGTTCGTGCCGTAGGTGATATCTGCTGCGTATGCTGCCTGACGTTCGAAGTCGTCCATGTCGTTTTGAATACAGCCGACTTCGAGTCCCAGGAACCGGTGGATTTGTCCCATCCATTCCGCGTCGCGCGAAGCGAGGTAATCGTTGACAGTAACAACATGGACGCCGCCACGACCGGTCAATGCGTTCAGATACGCGGGAAGAGTAGCGACAAGCGTTTTGCCTTCGCCGGTGCGCATCTCAGCGATTTTGCCCTGGTGCAAAACAATGCCGCCGATCATCTGCACGTCGAAATGGCGCATCCCGGTCGTGCGGACGCTCGCCTCCCGAACAACCGCGAATGCTTCCGGCAAGATCTCGTCGAGCGCTTCTCTTTCGCGTGCTTTCCGCTCTTCTTTATCCTGCGGATCAGCAACTACCTGTTGAACGCGTGCCTTGAACTCGGCGGTCTTCGCGCGAAGTTCATCGTCCGAAAGTGCTTTCATCGAGCCTTCGAGCGAGTTGATTTTGTCCACAAGCGGCTGAATAGACTTCAGGAAACGCTGATTGCTGCTGCCAAATACCTTTGTAAGTAACTGATCGAAACTCATAATTAATTAATAGTTTTTTGTATAGGATTACCCAATCTTGCGTTCGGCAATCTTGAATTCTAGATGAGCATACGCACTACAGCAAGCAGGTGGTTTCAAAAGGGCTGTAATTGTTCGGGCGGCCCTCCGTGGCCGCCCGCAATGTCGCGCATTTACTCAATCTGCAAGAAACACGGGCCACGGAGGGGTCGCCCCCTATCACTCACCCGGTTCAATATTTTTCTTGATTAAATCCACGACGTCCTGCCGCGGCATCGAAAAGTTCACGATAATCTTCTTTCCATCAGGCGCCGCAGCGTTCGTATTTCTCATGATAACTGCCTCATCTTTTCCGGCGCGCGAACCAGCTCCGAACACGAGCGCAGCGTTTAAGGCTTTCGCAAGCACCCGGGCGTTGTCGGCCGTAGATGCTTCCGATTCAACAGTTGCTAACACTTCCTTTTCGCCTTGCTTGATAGTGAAAATTACTTTCGCATTCGGATTGTCTTTTTGAATTGGCTTCAAGTAGATCAGAAACCCGCTGTCGTTCAGTGCCGCAACGAGTCGACCGAACACCTCGATTAAATTCGGATCACCGCTTTTCTTAGTGAACTTCGGATTCTTTAGTTTGCCGTCCTGGTCCAACTCCGCTTCGATCACTACCTCAAATGGTTGATTTAGATCCAGCTTGCCTGATTTCTTTAGCTCGTTGGCGTAAGTAGCGAAGTCTTTCAATACTTGTTTATTGATTTGGTTTTCATCAGGCAATTCAAGATTGTTCTCTTTAGCCGTTCGATCCAGCTCGTTCTGCGCCTGTTCCGGTGTTAGGGCTCCTGTGTTGCTGTTTTGCTTCGACTGCTCCGGGTCAACTGCAACCACCGACGGCGAGGCACTCGGCGCCGGCGACGGTGTAGGTGTCGGGGAGGCGCTTGGAGAAGGCCTCGGCTCCGGAACCTCATCTTTAGCCTGCGAGATTATTCGTGGCGCGAACGGATCAAACGCGCCCTTCTCACCAGTCGCTGATGGGTACCCGTTATCCATTGCGAAGTAGCCGTCGGGATAGCGAAACTTTCCAGACGTAAGTTCTAGCATTTGCACTTCGTCGCCGATTTCAGTTCGGTTGTATGGTTTCTCTACAAATTTTGTATTTGCGATTAAGGCCACTATGTTCAAGGTGTCGCGCAGAGCGGGAACGTAAATCACCGCCCACACCAGTATGAGATGAATCACGAGTGACCCAGCCACGAGCTGGAGCAGCACACGCGTTCGCGATTCGCCATTAACCTCAACTTTTTCGAATAACTCTGGCATTAGCAACAACTCAGATTCGTCACCATTGTTTCAGCGGGTTAGACGCCCAGTAGCTGCGACACGTTGTGAGACAATTGTAACTTCCAACACCTGCATTAGCACTTCGCAGGCCAGTGCCCTCCCGCTAGAATACAGCTCATGAGGCGGCGCGGGGCACAACGACGAAGAAACGGGCAAGATCGCCGCGAAAACCATCGAGAACGCAGTCAAAAAACCTCCTCAGAAGTGCGGCCCGACGGCCGAGTCAAACCATATCAATCCGCTGAAGTCCGCAAGCTGTTGGAAGGGATAGGAACTCCACCGCCAACCCCTTTCAAACCTGACCCCTTCCAACTCGAAGCTCTTGCCGCCCTCGAATTCGAAGATGTGTTGGTGACTGCTCCAACGGGCAGCGGGAAGACGTGGATCGCGCGCGAGGAGATCAAACGACTTCTCGAACAGAACCGTAGAGCGTGGTACACCACCCCACTAAAAGCGCTAACGAACTCAAAGTACCAGGAGTTCATTGAAGAGTTTGGTGTCGAGCGAGTCGGAATTCTGACTGGCGATCGCAAAGAAAATTCAGACGCTCCTTTGCTTGTTGGAACGACAGAGATCTATCGAAACCAGTTGTTCGATTCACTCCGCGGCGGTGGCGAGGTGAATTCTGATCTCGTCGTGTTGGATGAAGCTCACTACCTTGCTGATGAAGATCGTGGGCACGTTTGGGAAGAGGCAATTATTCTCACGCCGCCGCGGATCAGGTTGCTACTGCTATCAGCGACGATCGGAAATGCTGAAGAGTTCGCTTCGTGGATCGAAGAAGTGAGAGGCGTGAGATGTGGAGTAGTTCCTGGTCCAAAGAAGCGACCCGTACCGTTGCGTTCCGCCGTGCTGTTGCCTGACAAGCGTCTGTTGCCCTTGCTGAGTGATCGAGGGCAATTGAACCCGGAGATAACACAAATGATCGAACGCAATCGGGATGAACGTGAACAGTCGCGATCTCGAAGGCGGTGAAATCGCACGAACATCATGAAGCTGCGCATGCCCGAGATGCCGTCAGCAACACTGCTGGCTGCTCTCGCTGAATACAAACTGTTGCCGGCGATTGTTTTTATGCCCACCCGACGGCGGTGTGATCAGGCCGCTTCCGAAGCTGCGCTCACTCGTCGTGACCCACTTGAAAAGCGTCGCCAGGAACGTCTCGACTTCATGCGAGCGTTCGTCGATCAGCATCCCGAAGTTCGCAACCATCGTCACTGGGACACAATCATTCGTGGCGGCGTTGCGTCGCATCACGCCGGACACATCCCAGCCTGGAAACTCGTTATTGAAAAACTCATGAGCGCCGGATTACTCGACGCGATCTTCGCAACAGCGACAGTCGCCGCCGGTGTCGACTTTCCCGCACGCACAGTTGTACTGACAGGCGCTGATGCCCGATCCAGCAGCGGTTGGCGCGCGCTAACATCGTCTGAGTTACAACAGATGACCGGACGCGCCGGGCGGCGTGGGCGAGACAATGTCGGGTTTGTGATAGCTGCACCAGGTTTACATCAGGATCCAGAGCGTATCGCCCAACTTCTGAACGCCCCGCCCGATCCGCTTGTTAGCCAATTTCGTTCGACGTACACGACTCTCCTGAATCTACTCGATGCGTATGGATCGTTTGCTCGCGTGCGCGAAATCGCTGAGCGAAGTTTTGCTTATCGTGATTCTGCACATCGCATTAACGAGTTGGAGAACATGAGAGAGACGAGTGAGCAGCGAATTGAATCAAGAATGAGCGAAACAGATTGCAGCTTGTCGCTCTCCACCGTGCTTGGTTTAGAGAGACTAACAAGCGCGCGTTCGCGTTTGCAGGAGGCGAAGCCACAAAGTCGTGCTGAGCTGTTTCATCGTTGGCTTGAAGAAGTAGTGAAGCCCGGACGCGTCGTTGGAATCGGTCGCAGCGGACGGCGGCTCGTCATGGTTACTGAAAAGCGCGACGGCAACGTGAGCGGTGTTCGTGAAGATGGTCGCGGAGCGAGTTTCCCGTTTGAGCGGATCGGCCGAGTCTACTCGCCGATTTATCGCCTGCGCATTGAAGATATCGAAGACGGTTTTGAAGAAATCCGCCGACACGGAAAGGAACTCGTCATCCCTGAACCTCGTTTGCGCGATACCGACGTCGAAGAGACCGATGCGCTGAACCTACTAGACGACGCAATCGGTAAACTTTTGCCGCCACACGTGCAAGATGGGGAGCGTGCTCGTTGTACAGAATTGCTCTGGGAGTTGCGCGAGACCGCCGAAGATTACGAACGCGCGACACGCATGATCGAAGTCTTGCGCGACCGCGTGTGGGAACCTTTTGAGCATCGAGCGAGAGTGCTAGCTGAGTTTGGTTATCTCGACTTTGCAGCGGAAAAAGTAACCGACCGAGGTCGCTGGCTCGCTGATCTCCACATCGATCGACCGTTGTTGGTAGGCGAAGCGCTCGAGAGTGGACTCTTCAACGAACTCGGTTCAAAACAGATGGCTGGAATCATGGCAGCGCTAACGGCTGATGAAGATCGAGATTACGGCGAGCTCGAATTGCAAGATGAGGTGGTAACTTCACTCGCAAAATTCGAAGACATCGGTTTTAAGGTAGCAAACGAAGAATGGAAATACGGTGTTGAGCCTGCGCCCGAGTTGAACTTCTCTGCAGCCGGTGCGGCCGTTCACTGGTCGGGTGGTGCCGCGTGGTCGCAGATCGTACGCGAAACGCGCGCGGAAGAAGGCGATCTATTTCGCATGTTCTCGCGCACCGGAGAGGCGCTGTTACAGGTGGCAGGACTTCACCGCACCCACCCGCAGGCGGCAGAAGCTGCCTCGATCGTTGCCGACCTCGTATTACGCGAGCCGGTTCGGTAATCAGCCGTTAAGTGAGTTAACATGCGCGGCACAGCTTCATCCCAATAATTAATTCAAGAAAAGGAATCAATATGTCCACTTCTCCTGCCCAGCAACCATCTCCCCAACTGTTCTTTCAAACCGTAAACGCTCATCAACGCACTGAAGCACTGAAGGCTGCGGTGGAATTGGAAATCTTTACCGCGATAGCCGAAGGCAATCAAACCCCAGGTGACATCGCCAAACGCGTAAACGCAGCGGAGCGTGGTGTCCGAATCCTGTGTGACACCCTTTGCATTATGGGTTTTCTGACGAAAGCCGGTAACGAATATCAACTAACTCCTGACTCGGCATTCTTTCTAGACAAGCGTTCACCCGCATACGTCGGTGGCGCTGTCGAATTCCTTCTGACACCAGAGTTGACCGCGGGGTTTCAATCGTTGACGGAAGCAGTGCGTAAAGGTGGCACGGCTATCTCTCAAGAAGGCACGGTGTCAGCCGACAATCCTATCTGGGTGAAATTCGCTCGCGGCATGGCAGGAATGATGATGATGCCTTCCCAGCAGATTGCAAAGCTGGTCGATCCGCAAGCAGACAAACCACTAAAGGTTCTGGACATCGCAGCGGGCCATGGAATGTTTGGTATCGCTTTCGCTATGAACAATCCAAAAGCAGAAGTTGTTGCAGTCGATTGGCCCAACGTGTTGAAGGTCGCAAGTGAAAATGCGCAGAGACTCGGAGTAGGTGATCGACATCGGTTGATCGAAGGTGATGCGTTCGGAGCAGATTTTGGAAGCGACTATGATTTAGTGTTGATTACAAATTTCCTACATCACTTTGATCCGCCGACAAACGAGACCTTACTTAAGAAAGTTCATGCGGCGTTAAAGCCGGGCGGACGCGCAGTGACACTCGAGTTTGTTCCGAACGATGATCGGATTTCACCACCAGAGTCAGCTATGTTTTCGTTGGTGATGCTCGCCGGTACGCGTGCGGGCGACGCTTACACCTTCGCTGAACTCGACAAGATGCTGACCAATGCAGGTTTCACACGCAACACGATTCATCCATTGCCGCCTGGCTTCCAGCACGTGGTAATTTCTGAGAAGTAAGAAGCGCAGTATCAGCTCAACTTGGTGACCAACAGTCAGTACCGGAACGCGTTAGCGTCGGGTTAGGTCCATTACGAGGCTCAGTAATCGGAACGCGGACCCGACGCTACCCCGACGTGTCGGGATACTGACTGTTCGTCACTACATAGCGGTGAACGGGGGTGCGACCCACGCGACTCGTGTTTACTCGCCAAACCGAAAGGCGAAATCGTGCGCTACTCACTCGTTATCTTTCTGCTCCTGACGATAGGTTTGTCGATGTCGAATCAAGATAGATCGACTCAAACCGCGCCACCTGAAACAATTTATCTGCTCAAACCCGCGGCCGTATTCGACGGAACTAACGCTCAACTCCATCGAGACTGGGTCGTTCTTGTTCGTGGCGAGAAGATTGAAGCGGTTGGACCAGCAAACGGTCTTCAGGTTCCCGCCGGTGCGAAGACAGTCGACTTGCCTGGTCTGACGTTGCTGCCGGGATTGATCGAAGCCCACTCCCACGTCTTACTTCATCCGTACAGTGAAACTGTTTGGAACGATCAGGTGGCGAAGGAATCGCTGTCTCTGCGTGTGGCGCGCGCGACGAACCATCTGAGAAACACTTTGCAGGCGGGTTTCACGACGATACGCGATTTGGGAACCGAAGGCGCTGAGTACGCCGATGTTGGACTGAAGCAGGCCGTGCAGCAGGGAATAATTCCTGGCCCACGAATGTTGGTCGTTACGAGAGCAATTGTCGCGACTGGCAGTTATGGACCAAAGGGCTACGCTTCGGAATGGCGCGTACCACAGGGAGCCGAAGAGGCTGATGGCATCGATAGTCTGACGCGTGTCGTTCGCGATCAAATCGGACACGGCGCTGATTGGATCAAGATCTACGCCGACTATCGTTGGGGCACGCAAGGCGCCGCACCCACGTTCTCGCTGGATGAAATCAAACTTGCCGTTGAGACTGCGAAGAGCGCGAACGTTCCGGTTGCCGCACACGCGACGACCACTGAAGGAATGCGCCGCGCCGTGTTAGGGGGCGTCGAAACAATTGAGCACGGCGACGGTGGTACTCCAGAGCTTTTTCGCTTGATGAAAGAGCACGGTGTTGCGCTGTGTCCGACACTGTCAGTCGCTTCAGGCGCGAACGTCGAACACAAGCGCGGGGTCTTTAAAGCTGCACTCGATGTCGGCGTGACAATTATTAACGGAAGTGACGTCGGTGTCTTTGCGCACGGCGACAACGCACGCGAGCTCGAGTTGATGGTGAAGTTTGGAATGCCAGTCATTGATGCCATCCGATCGGCTACGTCAGTTAGCGCGCGCGTATTGCATCTTGGTGACAAACTCGGACAGGTGAAACCGGGAATGTTTGCTGACGTGATTGCTGTTGAAGGAGACCCGACGACTGACATTTCCGCCGTGCGGCGCGTCAGGTTCGTGATGAAGAACGGTGCGATCTACAAGCAGTAAGCTTACGCGACGGGTTTTTGAATTAACCTCTCAACCGTCGATAGCAGTTCGTCAGTTCGGAAGGGTTTCCCAACGAACGCGTCGAAGCCCGACTTCAGCACGCGTTGTCTGTCCGAGTCGACGTGCGCCGTGACCGCAACGCAAGGAATCGCCGCCGTTGTGGGGTCCGATTTCAACTCCCTGAAAACACCCCATCCATCCAGCTCAGGCATCGATAGATCCACCATCACGAGATCAGGCAGGTTGCGGCGGGCGATTTGGACACATTCCGTCCCGTTTCTCGCCTCGTGAACCTCGTAGCCGGCAGCGTTCAAAACTATCCGCAGCAGCTCACGGTTGTCGTCGTAGTCTTCAGCGATCAGGATTGTGGCCATGCTCTTTTGCGGTTAGGGGACCTGAAATCGCCGCTAACATACCAAAAACACCCATTAATCTGTAGGGGTATCCGTCTGTGGGCAGCCCAATCTTTTCCGTATCAACCGCCAAATGGGGCACCCCCGGACTGACGCGCCTACAAATTATGGCACTTCCAAAAACAATTTATTGACTAGCCGAATAGCTAGTGTCCATAATCGGGTTAGAGACCCCGCTGTCCCCTGGTCTCTCCGAGTAAACCTGGGTTCGGACCTACCTAGAAACACCAACAATCACAGTGGAGGAGCAGCCTGTGGCCAACGGACATTTGGAAGATAGCTTGCGCCAGGAGATCGAGCATTACTTCGAGGGCCGGCTTAGCGCCATAAAGCAGGAAATCGCCTTACTTCAGTCGCAATTCAATGAATCGCTGACTACTTTGCTCGACCGGCAGGGCGACGTGCAAACCGAAGGAAGTCTATCCACTTCCATCGGCGAATATTTGCGCGCCGCTCACGAGCGCGGAGTTGATCTGGCCGCGTCCGAGTCGTCAAGAGCTAAAGCTTCCAGCGACATGGCGATCGTCAAAGCGGCCATCGGTGAGATCACGGAGCAACAATCGCAGGCTGACGTCCTGAAGACTTTGATCAATCGTGGGGCGTCCTTTGCTCCGCGCATCGCGTTTTTTGTGATCAAGGGCGAACAGGCATCTGGTTGGCGTGCGCGCGGTTTCGAAGGCACGGTCGGCGATGAAGCGATTCAAGGGATCTCAATGTCGCTCAACGCAGAGACGGTCATCGCCAGCGTCGCGAAATCGCTCACGACGTGGAGTGGTGGTCCAAGCTCACACGCGGACGATTACATGCTCATCAGCAAGTTGGGTGAAGAACCGCCGCAACGTGTGGTTGCAATTCCGCTGACAGTTAGAAAGCGTGCAGTGGCGGTGCTGTATGCCGACTCCGCTGGACTGGATTCCGAATCGATAAATCTCGAAGCACTTGAAACGCTGGTTGCGGTTTCTGGAATGGCGGTCGAACTTCTATCGGTCGCCAAAGCGGCACCGCGAAGAGAAGAACAGCCCGCTGCGTCTGCGCCAGAACCAACTCCCTCCTACACGCCTGAAAGAGAGTACGAAGAGCAGCCCCGAGCAGAGTCAGAAGCGATGGCTGACACACTTCGGCCCTCTTACATGCAGCCCGAACCTGAACCGGCGGTCGAAGCTCCGGCGATGTCGCCTGAAATGGCTGAACCGGCATACGAAGGAAGTTTCATGACGGAGCCGGAGCCAGAACCTGCTCCGGAAGTTCACGAGCCTCCGGCTACAGCGACACGAAGACGTTACGGTCAGGATCAGGATCTACCAGTCGACGTCTCGAGCGATGAAGAGCGTCGCTTGCACAACGATGCGCGTAGATTTGCTCGTCTCTTAATCTCCGAAATAAAACTCTACAACGAACAACAGGTCGCGGAAGGTCGTTCGCAACACGACCTTTACGATCGACTGCGCGAGTACATCGATCGTTCACGTGAGATGTATGACAAGCGCGTTCGAGCCGAAGTCGCCGCTCGCTACGATTATTTTCATGGAGAGTTGGTCAACACTCTCGCGGAAGGCGATGCTTCGAAGCTCGGATCAAACTATCCGGGAGCAACCGTGACGGCTTGATGAGACACTAACCGACGTTGTCTTGCACCGCATTGAACAAGGGGGCATGATGTATCGCAAATTGCGTAAACGTCGATTACTGCTGATTGTTATAGGCCTGACGATCGTTGCTGGAGCGTCGTTTCCCTTCTTAATGACTGCCAGCTGCCTCACACGGCAGCAAACCTCAGCCGAACAAAATGCACTCAACAATCTGCGCAGCATGACGCGCGGCAATGTGTTGCCCGCCGAAGACGCAGTCGCAGCAATTGAGAATCAGTTTCCGCGAACGAAGGTGGCAGCTCTCGCGCGCATCATACGCGCAAGGATCAAACTCAACGCAAAAGACTACGCCGGCGCAGCTCAACTACTGAACGCGGCTGTGATCCATGAGCAAAGCGCGCTCGGCGACTACGCTGCCTTTCTCCGTGCAGACGCATTTGAACAGGCTGGACGTACTGCTGAAGCTCGCGCCACTTTCCTGCAACTGATCAACGACTACCCTGCTTCGCTGCGGGCTCGTGAAAGTGCGCTGCGTGTCGCTGCGTTAATGAGCAAGAGCGGTGACTCAGCAGCGATTCCACTGTTGCTTAAAGATCTAACCAAGGTTGACGACGCACAGGCTTTGTTGACGGCAGCAAAGGCTTACGAGCAAACGTCAGATTCGAGCAAGGCGCTCGCGATGTACCGCCGGCTTTATTTCTTTGCACCGGAATCGGAGTTGAGCAGCGAAGCAGCGACGTCATTAACACGACTTGGATCTTCAACTTCACCCGGTTCGGCAGAAGAAGCCATGTCGCGTGCAGACAAGCTATACAACGCGAGAAGATTCACCGACGCTTACACGGCGTTCACGGACGCGTTCAGCGCTTTTCCTGTGACGTCGACTCCGCAGAATCAACTGCGAAGAGGTATCGCGGCGTACAACGTGCGGAAATTCCCTGAGGCGGTTAGTGCGCTAACGAACGTTCCGGGTGCCGCCGGCGAAACTCGCGCAGAGGCGCAGTCGTACTTAGCCCAGGCTTACGGACGCCAGCGGCAGTGGGAACAGGCGCGCGCAACCGTTGAAGCAATGCGTCGGACTTTTCCCAACAGCAACTTCACTCCGCGCACACTCGTGGCACTCGGACAGATCGCTGATGATCAGAAGAACGCGACGGATGCGAATTACTTTTTCCGCACCGCCGTTAGTTCATATCCAGATTCACTTGAAGTAGCACAAGCCCAATTCGATCTTGCGTGGGAAGCACACGACGCAAAAAACTTCACCGAGTCGTCGCGGATGCTGACAGAGCATCTCGCCCGTTATGCGGATAAGAACACCGATAATCGTGGACGTGCTGGATACTGGGCAGCTCGTGATTCCGAACGCGCAGGCAAACTCGCCGAGGCACGTGCTCTTTATGAAGGCGTAATCGGTCGTTACGACGCCAACTGGTATGGCTACCTGGCGAAGCAGCGTTTAGATGCGATTCGGAAAAACGTTCAAGCGAAGTCCTTTCCTGCTGATTCTTTGGTTGGTCGAGCTGTGGCGAATATGCAAACGGTAACCGTCGCAGAGGAAACAGCGGGCGCTGACGTTGACGCGCGTATCGCGAAAGCCGATCAACTTTCAAACGTCGGCTTCGACGAATGGGCACTGCAAGAACTCGCGAAGGCCGGTGAAACGCATGACGACAGTCCGAAGGTGAATCTCGCGATTGCTCGTGTCTATCGTTACCAGGAAGATAACGTGCGCGCGCTCAACACACTCAAGAAAAGCTTCCCGGATTATTCGCAGATGAAACCCGAAGAGCTCACGCGTGAAGAGTGGGATGTTTTTTATCCGCTCGCGTATTGGGACATCATCGTTCAGGAATCGAGAGCACGCAATCTGGATCCTTATCAGGTCGCCGGACTGATCAGACAAGAGACGATCTTTAGTTCGCGTGCGCGCTCATCAGCCAATGCGTATGGATTGATGCAAGTGGTTGTTCCTACGGGTCGTTCGACGGCCCGGAAGTATGGCGTAGACCGCGAGGTAACTGCGGAGTCACTTTATGAACCTCGCCTGAATATCCAACTTGGCACCGCCTACCTCCGCGATCAGATCGATAAGTTTGGACGGATTGAATATGTCGCAGCTGCTTACAACGCCGGTCCTGGAAGAGCGGTGGCATGGAAAGCGTCGCTGCCTTTCGAGATCGATGAGTGGGCCGAAGCTGTTCCATTCAAGGAGACGAAGGGTTACGTCCAGGGTGTAGTTCGAAACCGTTTGCAATACATGCGGCTTTACGACGAGAAGGGAAACTTCCGACCTGAAGTAGGCGCACGTCCGGTGTCGGCACCTGCGAGTTCACCCGGCGCGAGCCCAACACAATCAAATCCGAATGTGCGTAAGCGACGCGTTAGTGGTGGATCAGCGGAAGAATGAGTTTCCGACAGACGGTTTGGCTCGAGTTACCGCCTCACTCAACGCAATGGCGCACAGTCACTACCGTCCGCGGTAGCGGAGGGGTGCGAAGCCCACCGCGAGTGAAGTAGATACCAACCGCGGAGTAGTCCCAGGCGAGCTTTTTGATTCAGGTCGGTCGACGACAATCAGGGTGGCTTCGCAAGCGTCCGCTACGCGGACGGTACTGACTGTGCGCCACGGCGTTGAGTGAGGCGGTAACGCGAACCAAGCTGATTAGGTTTTTCGGACACGGAGAGGTAAGTATGAGATTTAGAAGCTTATCTGCACTCGTTGTCTTTTGGGCTGCTCTTACGCTCACACCATTCCTGTCAGATGTTCAATCGCAACGGGCTCCGCAAAGCTCCCCATCTGCGCTGGTTATCACCACAGAACCGAATGCTATCGTTTGGATAGACGAAATCAGGCGAGGAACAACTGACGCAACCGGCAAGCTTTCAATTAAGAGCGTTTCAAATCGACGGCACACCGTTCGTGTTCGCGCCAATGGATTTAAAGAGGCGACCGCAGCATTGCTGCCAGGGCGACGGACGCTGGCAGTAAAGCTCGTTACCACGACAGATCAGGGCGAGTTGTTGTTTCAGCAAGCGGAGACCGCGAGAGATAAAGCGCGCGCCGACGCCGACCGGCAAAAAGCTGTCGAACTTTATGAGCAGGCTCTGAAGAGTAAGCCTGCGTTACCAGCCGCTCACGTTGGCCTTGCACGTCTCTACCTTGACATGAACCAGTTCGGCAAGGCGCATGATGAAATCGATGCCGCGCGTAAACTCAAACCGATCTATCCTGAAGCTTCTGCCGTGGATGGCCGCATCTATCGCGAAGAAGCGCAGAATCAAGACGCGATTAAAGCTTATCGGCGAGCGATTAGAGAGGCTGGCGGGTTCCAGCCCGAAGCGCACGTTGGTTTGGCGCGGGTTTATGAAGACAACAACGATTTCAATGAAGCGATAATCGAACTTCGCAAAGCGCTGGACCAACTCGCTGACAGCGAGCCCGTGATCTATCAAATGCTCGGCGCTGCGTACGAGAAGGTCGAGAAGAAGAAAGAAGCGGTGGCTGCCTACGAAAAATATCTAGAGCTCGCACCGAACGGCAGCTACGCGTCAGCGATCCGATCGATCCTCACGCAATTGAAACGCGAAGCTGCCGGAGAGCAAATCATCCCGTAAAGCATTGTCGATTTTTGATTGTAGATTTTAGATTGTTTGCGTCATCAGATCAGAACAGGAGCGAAGCGGCTGTTAGTGCGCCCAAGTAATTGCCGGGCTAATTCAGTCGCTTCGCTCCTGTTCTGATCAGCGTTTATCTGCGAAATCTGCGGCTTATTCCAGCTTGCCGACGCGACATTGCTATGACAACATACGGCGACCAAATGATCACCCCATCGCTTTCAACTAAGCGCCGCGTTTCCAAAAAGGCAAGTTCCTTTACCGAGTCAGTAATTCGCGAGATGACGCGCGAAGCGTTGAAGCATGGCGCCGTCAACCTCTCACAAGGCTTTCCTGATTTCGCTGCACCGGAAGACATCAAGCGTCGCGCAATGGAAGCAATCGAGGCTGACGTAAATCAGTATGCGATCACCTGGGGCGCAAAAGACTTTCGCGATGCGATCGCTAAAAAGACCGCGTGGTATCTCGGCCTCGAGATTGATCCCGAAACCGAAATAACTGTCACCTGTGGTTCAACCGAGGGAATGATCTCTTCGATGATGGCCACAGTCGATCCGGGTGATGAAGTTATCGTCTTCGAGCCTTTCTACGAGAACTATGCGCCCGACGCGATCCTGTCCGACGCCCGTCCACGTTATGTGCCGTTGCGCGCGCCTGACTGGAGCTTCGATCCAGACGAACTAAGAGCGGCGTTCAGTGAGAAGACGAAGGCGATCATCGTTTGCAACCCCAACAATCCGACCGGAAAGGTTTTCAACCGTTGGGAGATGCAGTTCATTGCCGGTCTCTGTCAGGAGTTTGATGCGCTCTGCTTCACCGACGAGATCTACGAACACATCCTGTATCCCCGCGACGGCGTTCAAATCAGCCACATCTCAATGGCCCAGATCGACGGTATGCGCGAGCGGACAGTGATCGTGAACTCGATGTCGAAGACTTATTCAGTGACTGGATGGCGAGTTGGTTACTGCATTGCGCCACCGGAAATAACCAGTGGCATTCGAAAGGTCCATGACTTTCTAACGGTCGGCGCCGCTGCTCCCTTGCAAGCGGCGGGTGCGTATGCGTTGTCGCTGCCGGCTGAGTACTACGAGCGATTACAGCAGGATTACCAGATGCGACGTGACGTGCTGCTGCCGGTATTGGAGCAAGCCGGATTCAAGACGTTCGTTCCGGATGGTGCCTACTACATCATGACGGACATTTCGAATTTCGGTTTCAGTAATGACGTCGATTTCACGCGCCACTTGATTCGGGACATCGGCGTTGCATGTGTACCAGGATCGAGTTTCTATAGCGTTGCCGAAAGAGGCGCACAGCAAGTCAGATTCTGCTTCTGCAAGAAGGATGAAACGTTGAATCTCGCTGCGGAACGATTAACGAAACTTTAGCTGCGGTCCTAATCAATGCCAATCGGTTTCGTTTTAGTTTCGTGTGACTTCGTGGATCGTCTCTTATCCAGCGAAACCAAGCCGATCCACGAAATCACATGAAGCAGCCCAGTCGGGCCGCAACCAAATAAAACGATCCTAAATGATGACGCCCCATGATCTCTCACGCATGATGTCTTTGCGACAAGCATCAGTGGGAGAAGAATCATGGAGCGTTTTCTGACACGGTACAAAGACCGCATCGTGGGCACTATAACAGGATTTGATCGAATGTTGTTCCGCGGCACACTGCGTTGTCTCAGCCATCCTAAAGGCGCGTGGGTTTTTCTTTCCAGTCAGCACGTGCTGTTAAAAGATTATGGGCGCTTTGTGCAACGTCTCTCGCATGAGATTAGTGAGCATGGAAAGGCGTGGGCATTAGAGCAGGGCCGAGCGTATGAATATCTGTCTTCATCTTCTTTATCCAAGGAACAACGAGCGCGCGAGATTATGGAACGAGATCAGATTGAGCGCGGACTCATCTGTGTGTTTGCAGCGGTGGAGCCCTGCCGTACCATCAGCGTCCGTCCGAATCGCGCCACTAAAAAGCTGGAACTCGTTTCGCAATCGCGCCAGTGCAAACATCTGTACTTCTACTTCGTGGATCGTGAGTTTGGCCTGATGCACATTCGCCTGCAGACATGGTTACCTTTCACGATCCAGGTTTGTATGAATGGCCGACGCTGGCTGGGCAACAAATTGCAACAGGCCGGCATTCCGTTTGTGCAACAGGGTAACACCTTTACAGAGATTGGCGATCTGAATCGCGCGCAACAGTTCATGGACCAGTTAATGCGACGTGACTTTGCCAGCTTCCTCGAGGCCCTCACCAGAGCGATCAGTCCGCTAGGTCGTCATCCGGAATGGAAGCTACCAAAGGGTTATTACTGGAGCTTCCAAGAAGTGGAGACGGCTACTGACGTTATGTTTCGCGATGCCGACGCCTTGGCCGAGCTTTATCCCAACCTGCTGCAGCACGCGATGCTGGTCTGTAACAGCACCGATGTATTGCGGTTTTTTGGCCGTCGCATTACCAGCACCTTCGTAGGCGAAGCCAGCAGCAACCTCAGACGACGACATGACAACTTGCGTGTCAAACACCGGGTTGATGAGAACTCGATCAAAATGTACGACAAGGCTCTTTCCGTACTGAGGATCGAAACCACTATCAATAATCCGCATCGCTTTAAAGCCTTGCGACTATCGACCCGTCACGGCCAGCGTTGCCGGCGGTGGTTACGGCTGCGTAAAGGCGTGGCCGCGATCCGCCGCTTGGTGCAAATTGCCAGAGCCGCTAATGAGCGCTATTTGCAGGCGCTCGCCGTTGTTGGAGAACCAAAACCATCGCACCGCATCCTCGACCCGGTTAGTGAGCCGGTGCACATACAACAGCGCCGCTTCCGAGCTTTGCAACCCATTACTCCACGTGAAAGCCGACTCTTCGAAGTTATTTGCCAGGGACGCTTTGTGCTCAACGGCTTTCGTAACAAAGATCTATGCCAAGCATTACCGCCGCCCCCAGATGTTGAGTACCGTCGTTATGTCTTACGCCTTGGCAGACAACTGCAATTGCTCCGGGCTCACGGTCTCATCTACAAAGTCCCGAAAACGCATTACTATCGAATCTCAAACAAAGGGCATGAAGTCATGGCTACAGCAATCAAGTTTCGCCGTACTGACTTAGCACTCTTGGCTGCCTAAAATGATCGCTAAAAAACAAAAATCTAGCAGTTTGTTACACGAAACATTCGGGGTATATTCGCGCGTTGATGGATCCGAATGTACACGAACTGCAACTGATAATCATTTGAGTTTGGCACGCTTTACCTGTTGGTGGTATCTCCATAATCTAGCCTCATCTGAAACAGTCGGATAG